>DATCGA010000350.1:0-13721 GCA_036509215.1 Trebonia sp. | reverse complement strand
ATTGCGGACCGGCTTGGCGCCCGGATGAGCTTCGAGACGTTGACGACGAGAACATCATGGTGCTCGTTGTCGATCACGAGGAACTCATTACGCTGTCGAGGGTAGATTCCGGCGAGCATGCGGGCTAGACACTTGGATGCAGGCGAACCAGAGGCGAGGCAACGGCGGTGCGATCGGTCCCGGAGTACATGGCTCCGAGCGGAACGATGGTGAGGAGCGGCATGTTCGCGATTGAGCTGCGATCAGCGCCGAAGGCCGGAGAGGGAGACGGCCGCGTCGGCGAGGCATCCGGAGGAATCACCATTAGCGACTTCACCGAGACGTTCGAGGTTCCGTTGGGGTTCTGGGACGAGTCCGACTATCGTCGCAGCTGGCGGGAGGCGTTCGAAGTGCTCAACGCTGATCCGGCCCCGACGTCCTGTTTGATGACCTCCATGACCGACCCGCGCATGAGCAATTTCCTCGTCTGCTGGCCGATGTACAGGCGCGAGACAGATGAGGACGGGAATCAGATCTCCGAGTGGACCACGTCCATGGACTCGCTCAGGGAGTTCTTCGGGTAAGCCATTCACTTTGCGTCGGAGGGCTCCCGGTGGCCATTCATGCGTCGGGTAGGGGCTCGTCCCCGTACAGGTCGCGCCATAGCCGCCGCAGGAACGCCTCGTCGCTGCCGTCGGCGTACTCGACGGCCTCGAACAGCTCGTCCCCCGGCAGCAGGCCCGGATCTCGCAGGGCCTGCCGGAGGTCGGCCTTGAACACCTGCATCTCGGGGTCGCCCTCGCGCGCGGCCAGCCGTTGGAGGGCTTCGAGGTGGTAGTTCTCCGGGTCCAGGTAAGTCGTCGCGATGAGGATGATCGTCGCGAACCGCCCGTCCGGGTGCCGCTCCCAGTAAAACGGCACAGCCATGCGCCTCCTCGGCCGATACGCGCGGGAGCGGCTACGACCCCGACGCCGCCTGGAATTTCGCGACGAGATCGGCGGGCACGCGGCCGCGGTCCTTGATGTCGTGGCCGTTGCTCCTGGCCCATTCGCGGACCTTGGCGGTGTCGACGGCTAGGGCGGCGCGGCGGCCGCGCCGGGCCGGGCCGGCGACTTTGCGGCTGTGCTCGATGTACTTTCCGAGCGCGTCGCGCAGTTCCTTGGTGTGCTTGCCGCTGAGGTCGATCTCGTAGTCCGTGCCGTCCAGGCCGAAGCGGACCGTGCCGTCTGCCGCGCCGCCGTCGATGTCGTCAATGAAGAGCGTCTGAATCTGCTGGGCCATGATTTCTCCGCCGGGTAGATGATGTTTAACACTCAGCATAGCTGATCGTAAATGTGCGCGAGCGCAATAGGGTCGTGTCGGCCGCAGGGAGACCGATAGGGTTCACCGCGTCGATGCGCTGTGGTATGGGGCAGCCGCAGGCGCCAGCGCCGGCACGTGCGATCAGGCAAACCGTTCCAACCCGATCGCTGTCACATTAACCGATAACCGTACTCGGTGAATCTCTCGCGAGATTGACGGGACATCCTGAGCAGAAGGTAAGATTTCCTAAGCTTATCGGCTTGCGCCTCGCGCGGCCGTGGGTGTGTTAAGCGGCGGTCGCCATGAGGTCCCGCTGCTGCCTATCGGTGGCTTGGCCAAGGTAGAGGATGCTCCCGGCGGATCGGTGCGTAGGCTGAGTCGCATGGGCATGTACGCGTCAGTGCGCGCGGCATGCCTGGCGCGATGAGCCCAAGCGCATCACGATCGAGCCAGGGGTCCGTTCGGGATATCAGAGAAGTTGACTTTTCTCTTTCGGCCTGCTTTCACCGCCGTCGTTCCCGACCGAGAGGCGGAGTCACCTTCGGGGAAGCGAAGCCCTGCCAACGCCACACGTGCCGGGAACCGGGCATTGGCCAGGCTTAGGTGGCTATGTAGGCGTTCCGCAGGGCAGGGGCGAATCACCCTGGTAGCTCATAGCGTCCATGTAGGCGCCCTCGCTAACTTCGAGATGTGACTGAGGGGCCCGAGGAGGAATCCGGGCTGCCGCCGTCAGGCGACATGCAAGGCCGAGTACATCTTCCGCGGGGACGGCGATGGACTATGAGCAGGGATGAGGTGCGGGCGTGAAGCTGGCTGAAGCGCTGTCGCTGCGGGCCGACGCGACCCGCCGGGATTGGGCAGCCTTGCGGGGCTGTGGGCGGCCGTGCTGAGCGGCTGGTTGCGTGGTGCTGCGTGGCTGTGGAAGGATTCGGCGCATGTTCTCGACTCGAAAGGACAATGCCGCGTAGGCGGCCAGTCCAGATTCGTGCCGGCCGTCAGGCCCGGCTCTCTGTCAGCAAAGGCCCGTTCGGGCCGCTGCGCGTCTCGCAGTTTCCCGGTCTGTCGCCTCACGGCCGTTGTGTCATCGCCCAGCTCGAGCACACGCGCTTGATGCCGAGGCAGGCCGAAGAGGCGCTGAAGTTCTGGCGCGGGTTCATGCGGCATCCGTATCACCGCCTGTGGGATCCCCGGTATGAGGGCTGCGGGTGCTGGGGTTGCTGCCCGGACATGAACCAGGTGCGGGAGATCCTGGAGATCGTCGCTCATCACCTGCCCCGCCGCGACGCTCGCAGGTTCCGGCGCATGGTCGAGTCCGCCGACGAGGACTGGTAAGCGCCGGCGCGGCGGGCCCGGCGGTTCAGGAGACACGGGCAGCCTTTCGGGACTGTGCGGCCTTGACGTTGCGGACCGGCCGGGTTGTCGTCCGCCGGACGGTGCGGCTGTCCTGGTCGTCGAGGTCTATGGTGATCGTCTCGGCGGCGACGTGGACGGTGACGACCTGGCGGGCGTGGATGCGGCCGAGGGAGATCTTCTGCCCGGTGACCATGATGACGCCGGTGTTGCTCGCCCGCCGCTGGGCGGTAACCGGCTCCGTTGAAGGGCGCGGGGGTGGCCCGGCGGGTCGGGCTCCGCGCATGGCGCGGGCCTGGTCCCAGGTCAGCGGGCTGTGCCGGGTCCGCAGGAGTTCTCTGGTCTCGGGGTCGAAGAACATCAGGGCCGGACGTGGGCGGACTGGAACATGCCGGAGCCGGTCGTCTTTGGCCCGATCGGGGGCGACGTTTCGGGCCTGTGGTGGTTCGAGTTCCACCGACATGCCACCACTGCCTTCCATAGCGCTCCACACGTCCGCCGCAACCGCCTCTTGCTACCATTTTCGCTAGCATTTGCTGGCCAGATGAGAGAACTCGCGCGTAGAGCCATCGGCCGAGCACCCCGACGGTGGGTTACTTGAGCGACATGCCGGCGTGGGCGGTCTTAATGATCTTGAGGATCTCGGCCGGGTCGTCGGCGACGTGGAACAGCTCGAGCTCCTCGGGGCCGATGTTGCCCTCGGCCAGCATGGTCTCCTTGAGCCAGCCGAGCATGCCGTTCCAGTAGGCGCTGCCGACCAGCACGATCGGGAACTTGGTGATCTTCCCGGTGGCGAGCAGGGTGAGCGCCTCGAAGAGCTCGTCCATGGTGCCGAAGCCGCCCGGGAGCACCACGAACGCCTGCGAGTACTTGACGAAGACGGTCTTGCGGACGAAGAAGTAGCGGAACTCCACCCCGACGTTCACGTAGTCGTTGAGGCCGGACTCCATCGGCAGCTCGATGCCGAGTCCGACCGAGACGCCGCCCGCCTCGGCGGCGCCCTTGTTGGCCGCCTCCATGATGCCGGGGCCGCCGCCGGTGATCACGGCGTAGCCGGCCTTGACCAGTCCCGAGGCGATCTCGTCGGCCAGCCGGTACTCGGCCGTGCCGCGTTTCGTCCGGGCCGACCCGAAGACGGACACGGCCATGCCCAGCTCGGCCAGCAGGCCGAACCCCTCCACGAACTCGGCCTGGATCCGCATCACCCGCCAGGGGTCCGCGTGCACCCAGTCGGAGGGGCCGCGGCGGTCCAGCAGCCGCTGGTCGGTCGTGGTCGCCGGAACCTGCTTGTCGCGCAGCGTCACGGGTCCCTGGCGTCGGACCCTTCGCGCGTTACTTCCACCCATAGTCCTACCCACGGTAGCCACCAACTGTCGGTGCTCTGGCGGAAACACGCCGTACTGACGGGAAACGGCGGGCGAACGATCAGCCGTTGACGCCGTGATCGCGCAGGATCGCGTTCAGCTCGGCCTTGTCGTGGCGGCTGCCCGCCGCCAGCCGCCGGAGCATGAGCAGGCACGGCAGCCCGAAGTCGCCGCCCGCGAACGTGCGCGTCCGGGTGCCGCCGACGCAGACCGACCAGGCCGGCGCCTCCCCCGGGGTCAGCTCGTCGCCGGTCTCGACGTCGATGACGTGGGTGGTCTTGGTCAGGATGGAGCCGGCCCCGAGCACCGCCCCCTCCCGCACCCGCGCCCCGTCCACCACCATCGACCGGGAGCCGATCATGCACTCGTCCTCGACCACGACCGGAACCGCGTTCGGCGGCTCGAGGACGCCGCCGATCCCGACCCCGCCCGAGAGGTGGACGTTCTTGCCGATCTGGGCGCAGGACCCGACCGTCGCCCAGGTGTCCACCATCGTGCCCTCGCCGACGTACGCGCCGATGTTGACGAACGAGGGCATCAGGACCGTGCCCGGGGCGATGTAGGCGCCCCAGCGGGCGATCGCGCCCGGCACCACCCGCACCCCGTCGAGCCGGGTCTTGAGCGGCACCCGGTCGTGCTGGCGAAAGTCGCCGACCTGCGACTGCACCATCGGCAGGAGCCGGAAGGCGAGCAGGATCGCGCGCTTGGCCCGCTCGTCGACCACCACCTCGTCGGTCTGCGGGTCGACCAGCGCGACCCGGGCCTTGCCCGCGTCGAGCTCGTCCACCGCGGCGACGACCTCGGCCCGGGCGGCGGAGTCGGCCGGGCTCAGCTCGGCCCGCCGCTCCCACAGGTCATCGATGGCCGGCGCGAGCGAAGACCTCAGATCACTCATGGCGGGGAGCCTAGCGGCTGGAGCGCCGGGGCAAGGCCGGCAACGCGGTACTCCCCACCCGCCCGGCGAAAGCCGGGTAGCTTAACAGCGTGCGGACGACCTCGGGGCGCAGTGCTTCGTACAGCTATCAGCGTCCCTCGTGGCGCCGCCCGCTGATCGCGCTCGGCGTGGTCATCGTGATCGCGGGACTGATCGCCGTCGGCGCCTACGTCGCCTACAACGCGTACGGGCGGTACGTCAACCGGCTGCTCACCGTCCCCGGCTGCCAGGCCGGGACCGGCGTGAACGCGATCGGCCTGGACTTCGGCGAGACGGCGGACGCGGCCACCATCGCCGGCGTCGCCGCCCGCGAGCGGCTCCCCCGCGAGGCGCTGACCGTCGCCTACGCCACCGCGTGGCAGGAATCCAAGCTGGAGAACCCGTCTTACGGCGACCGGGACTCGGTCGGCATCTTCCAGCAGCGGCCCTCGGAAGGATGGGGCAGCAGGGCCCAGCTCGAGGATCCCGCCTACGCGGCCCGCGCCTTCTTCGGCGCGCTGGTCAAGATCCCCGGCTACGCCAAGCTGCCGGTCGACGTGGCCGCCCAGGACGTGCAGCGGAGCGCCGACGGCGCCGCCTACGAGCAGTACGCCCAGTCCGGCGCGGCCCTCGCGACCGACCTGACCGCGACCCCGCACGCGGTCACCTGCTGGTACGACCCGGCCTCGCAGGCGGCCAGCGAGGGCGTTTCCGCCAAACTGAACCTGCGCGGGGCGCTCAGCGGGTTCGCGGACGCCTTCGGACGGCCGGGCGCGGACGGGGCGGTGACGTCGGTCAGCGTGGCCCGCGCGGGCGGCTCGGCTGTGATCTCCGCCGCTCGCGGAGACGGCTGGACGGCGGCCAACTGGCTCGTCGCCAATGCCAGCTCGTACGGCATCACGCAGGTCAGCTACGGTGGGTACCAGTGGACGGCAGGACTGAACGAAACGAGCTGGCAGCCAGACTCCGTTTCGGCCGGTACGCGTATTGTCGCCAGCTAGCAGGGCCAACCACCATACTGTTTGGTAGTTCAAGTGGGTTATGAACGTTAAAGAGGAGCTCCCGTGACCTACATCATCACGCAGCCGTGCGTTGATGTGCTCGACAAGGCATGCATCGAAGAGTGCCCCGTGGACTGCATCTACGAGGGCGAGCGCATGCTGTACATCCACCCGGACGAGTGCGTGGACTGCGGTGCGTGCGAACCCGTGTGCCCGGTTGAGGCCATCTACTACGAGGACGACACCCCCGAGCAGTGGAAGGACTACTACAAGGTCAACGTCGACTTCTTCCAGGACCTCGGCTCCCCGGGCGGGGCGTCCAAGGTCGGGAAGATCGGGAAGGACTACCCGACCGTGGCGGCGCTTCCGCCGCAAGCCGCGGCCGAGTGACCCTCGCCTCACGGCTCCCCGAATACCCCTGGGACGCGCTCGGACCGATCGCGGAGAAGGCCAGGGCCTTCCCCGGCGGGGTGGTCGACGTGTCCATCGGCACGCCGGTCGACCCGGTCCCCGCGATCGTCCAGGACGCGCTTATCGCGGCCGCCAACGCGCCCGGCTACCCGCTGACCGCGGGGACCCCCGGGCTGCGTTCGGCGGCCGCCGGGTGGCTTGCCCGCTCGCTGGGCGTGCAGGTCGACCCGGACAGCGTGCTGCCGGTGATCGGGACCAAGGAGTTCATCGCCTGGCTGCCGGTCATGCTCGGGCTCGGGCCCGCCGACACGGTCCTCTGCCCGGCGCTGGCCTATCCGACCTACGACATCGGCGCCCGGCTGGCCGGCGCCGCCTCGGTGGCGACCGACGCGCTGGCCGACGCGCCGGAATCGACCCGGCTGGTCTGGGTCAACTCGCCGTCCAACCCGACCGGCCGGGTGCTGACCGCGGCCGACCTGCGCGAGAAGGTCGGCTGGGCGCGCGCCCGCGACTGCGTGGTCGCCTCCGACGAGTGCTACATCGAGCTCGGCTGGACGGCGACGCCGGTCTCGGTGCTGCACCCCTCGGTCAGCGGCGACTCGGCCGAAGGGCTGCTGGCCGTGTTCTCGCTCTCCAAGCGGTCCAACCTGGCCGGCTACCGGGCCGGGTTCGTGACCGGCGACCCCGCGCTGATGAAGCAGCTGCTGCTCGTCAGCAGGCAGGCCGGGCTCATCATGCCGGCCCCGGTGCAGGCGGCGATGACCGTCGCGCTGGCCGACGACGCCCACGCGGCCGAGCAGAAGGCCCGCTACGCGGCCAGGCGGTCGGTGCTGGCGGCCGGGCTGACCGCGGCCGGGTTCCGCATCGACCATTCCCAGGCCGGGCTCTACCTGTGGGCGACCAGGCCGGGGCTCGACTGCTGGGCCGCCTGCGAGCTGCTCGCGGCCGAGTGCGGCATCCTGGTCGGGCCCGGGTCCATGTACGGGCCGGCCGGGAACTCGCACATCCGGGTCGCGCTCACCGCGACCGACGAGCGCGTCGCCGCGGCCGGCCAGCGCCTGGAACGCCTGCGGGCCTAAGAGACGAACCGCTGGCCGCCGTCGATGTTGTAGGTCTCGCCGGTGATCGCCGTGTTGGTCATCAGGTGGACGGCGAGCGCGGCGATGTCGGCCGGGCCGACGACGCGGCCGATCGGGAGCGTCGCCCGCAGCTCGGCGCGGCGCTTGTCGAGGTCGTCGCCGAGCAGCGACGCCGACAGCGGGGTGTCGACGAAGCCGGCCGCGATGAGGTTCACCCGGATCGGCGCGACCTCGAGCGCCAGGGTGGCCGTGAGCGGCGGCAGCGCGGACGTGGCGGCGGGGAAGATCCCGGCCCCGGGCGTGACCCGGCCGTCGGCCCCGCCCATGAACAGCAGCGTGCCTGACGGCCGGACCTTGCCGACGGCGTTCCTGGCCACGCTGACCATCAGCGTGGCGTGATCGCTGAGGTCCCGGGCCACCGTGGCCGAGTCCATCTTGAGGATCGGGCTGTAGGACGGCCCGCCGCCGGTGACCATCACGTGGTCGATCGGCGCCGGCAGGTCGCGGAAGAACGCCGCCAGGGCGTCCTCGTCGGTGGCGTCGAAGGCGGCCGTGCGCTGCGTCCCCAGTTCCCTGGCGGCCCGGTCCAGCCGGTCGTGATTGCGGCCGATGAGGATGGCGTCGGCGCCCTCGGCGATCGCGCGCCGGGCCGTCTCAAGCCCGATCCCCGAGCTGCCGCCGATCACGGCGATGGTCTGGCCGGCCAGCTCCGGCTCGCGGCCGCCGGTCACGAGCTCGTCACCGGCATGTTCGCCATCTGCGCGGCCATCGGCGTCTTCGGCTGCGGCATGTCCTTGATGTTCATCAGCAGCGCGTTCACGGCCCCGCTGTAGATGGCGGAGAAGCTGGGGAAGGGCTGGATCGTGTCGTCAAGCACCGCGAGCGGGATCCGCGCGCGGATCGCGAGCGTCGCCTGCTGCATCCACTCGCCGGCCTCCGGGCCCAGGCCGTAGGCGCCGGTCAGCCGCTCGCCGTCGCTGAGCATGGTCAGGAACCCGTTGGAGTCGGCGTAGGCGTGCGTGTAGGTGGCGGCCTTGGGCACGTCTTTGAGCGCCGCGGTGCCGCTGTAGGGCGCCTCGGTCGCGCCCACCGCCGCCGCCTGCGGATCGGTGTAGGTGACCCTCGGCACCGCCTCGTAGTTGGTCGGGCGGTCCTCGCCTGCGATGTTGGCCGCCACCACGTCGCCCTCGTACTCGCCGACGTGGGTGAGCGGCCAGATGCCGTTCACGTCGCCGATCGCCCACAGCCGCGTCCCCGCGCGCAGGTGGTCGTCGACCGCGATCCCCTTCCTCGGGTCGACCGTGACCCCGACCGTCTCCAGGCCGATCCCCTCGACCCGCGGGCGCCGCCCGGTCGCTACCAGTAGCCGGTCGCCGCGCAGCTCCTTGCCGTCGTCGAGCTGCAGGACGAACTCGTCGCCGTCGCGCTTGGCGGCGGTCGCGCGCACCCCGAGATGCAGCTCGATGCCGTCCTTGGTGAGGGCCTCGCTGAGCGCATCGCCCAGCGGCGCGGCCTCGCGCGGAATGAGCCGGGGGGCGCCCTCGACCAGCGCCACCTCGCCGCCGAGACGCCGGACGATCTGCGCGATCTCAACGCCGGCGGAGCCGCCGCCGAGCACCAGCAGGCGACGCGGCACGGTCTTCATGCTCGTCGCCTCGCGGGTGCCCCAGACGCCCTCGAGGTCGCTCAGCCCCGGGATCGGCGGCGTGATCGGCTCGGCCCCGGTCGCCACCACCACGTGCTCGGCGGTGTGCCGGACGCCGTCCACCTCGACCACGCCGGTGCCCGCGAGCTTGCCGTTGCCCCGCAGGACGTCGATGCCCCGGCCGGTCAGCCACTGCGCCGCCCCGGCGTCGGACCAGTTCGACACCATGAAGTCCCGCCACGCCAGCGCCGCCTGCACGTCGACCTGGGCGGTGGCGGCCGCCTCGCGGGCGCCGTGCACCGCCTCCCCCGGGCGCAGCAGCGACTTGGACGGAATGCAGGCCCAGTAGGAGCACTCGCCGCCGACCAGCTCCCGCTCGACCACGGCGACGCGCAGGCCGCGCGCGGCCAGGGCGGCCGCGCAGTGCTCGCCGGGCGCCCCGCCGCCGAAGACGATGACGTCGTAGTCGCTCACGTCGGCAGCTCCGTCCCGGCCTGCTCGGCCGCCATGTACGAGGCGTACCAGTCCGGCCAGTCCGGGTCCTCGTGGCCGATGCGCTTCTCGTGCTCGCCGTGGGCGACCGACGCGCGCCGCATCGCGCCCGCCAGGTCCCCCTGCGACGCGAACGACGTCCCGGCGGCGTCGATCCGGCCCGGCAGCCGCTTGGTGATCTCCTGCAGCAGCCAGCCGTTGCCGTCGGGGTCGCTGAACGTGGCGAACGAGCCGTAGCTGGCGCCGTCGTCGGCCCGGCCGCCGACCCGGCTGCCACCGTCGGCCCGGAACTGGGCCCCGGGCGCCCCGGGGTGGAAGACCTCGCTCGGCTTGGCGCCGCGGGCGGCGAGCTCGTCAACGGCGGCCTGGATGTCGGAGACGACCAGGTACGTGCCCTGGGCCGAGCCGGGGGCGGCGGTGGTGATGTTCGAGCCGAACTGGACCGAGCACGGCGCGCCCGGCGGGGTGAACTGGACGACGCGGAAACCGTTGTCAAACGGGAAGTCGGCGTCGAGCCGCCAGCCGAGCCCGGTGTAGAACTGCTTGGCTCGATCCACGTCCGTGACCGGGATGACGATCACCTCGAGCTTCAAGTCCACCATGGTCGCTGCTCTCCTTCGATGCCAGTCTCTGGTGTCGGTCTGTCGGCGTCAGTGCGTCATTGCGTCAGCGCGTCGTTCATTGGCTGGATCGGCCGCGGCCGGGTTACCCCACCGGTGCCTCGACATCGTCATACGCACGGGCCGCGGTCAGCAGCCCGTCCGCGCCGCGCTCGTACACGCCCAGACCCGCCTGGGGCGGCAGGTCGTGTATGCCCCAGCGCAGGCAGTTATATTCCACCGCGCAGCGCACCCCGTCGTCGGTCACCGCGCACGGCTGAAGTTCGATCCCGCCGCCTGCGGCGAAACAGCGGGCGAAGAACTCGCGCAGCTCGTCGGCGCCCCCCTCACGCCCGTACCGTCGGCCCGATGGGCTGCGGAAATACCCGTCGGGGGCGAACACGCGGGCGACCGCGTCGGCGTCGCCGGCCGCGAGCGCGGCCAGGTAGCGGCCGACGACGTCGCCCGGCTCAACCTGCCCCGACTCGAGCACGGGCGGCCTGATGTGCCGCCGCTCGTCGCGCGGCCACTGGCTGCAGTAGGTGCGGAAGACGACCGACCGGTCGTCGGGCGACTCGGCCACGACCGCCACCGGCCAGCTGAGCTCCCGGCCGGCGTGGTCCAGCCGGGCCAGCAGCTCGACCACCGCCCGGCCGGCCGAGCGGGTGACCGCCACCGTCTCCGCCCGGGCCTGCCGGCCGGCCAGGACACGTTGCTGCTGATGAACTGCCGCACCTTCCGGTGCCCGCGGACCTCGCCCGCGCGGGGATCGTCGATCACCACCTCGCCCGGCCACACCGTCTCCAGGATCCGGGTGTCGCCCGCCCGCAGCGCCGCCAGGTACTCGCCGACCGGATCGGCCAGGCCGGCCTCGCGCTCCTGCTCGCGAGCCAGCTGCGCCGCGCTGGCGAACTCGGGGAACCACGGCATCTCAACCTCCTGCTGCCCGGCGACCGGACGGGCTCTCGGGACGACGCCGACGTTGGCACTGCGGAGCATTCCCCGGCGCCGCCCGATGAAAGCGCCCGCCGCCGCAAAACGACAACGCCGACAAGGGCGGCAAAGCCGACCGTCGACGCAACGAATAGCGTGTCTGGGACGAAAATACGCAACGGATCACCGCTCGGACGCATAATCACGCTCTGTTACCGACGTGGCCGCTGTCCCTACGCTTGGCGCATGAGCAACGACGTGACCAGCCGGGTCGCCACGCCCAGGTCCTACCTGATGTGCCCGCCCGAGTACTTCGCCGTGACCTACGCGATCAACCCGTGGATGCGGCCGGATTCCCCCGTCGATCCGGCGCTGGCCATGCGGCAGTGGGAGACGCTGCGGCAGACCTACGAGTCCCTCGGGCATTCGGTCTCGATCATCGAGCCGGTCCCCGGGCTGCCCGACATGGTGTTCGCGGCCAACGGCGCCACCGTGATCGACTCCGCCGTGCTCGGCGTGCGGTTCCGCTACGCCGAGCGGGCGGCCGAGGCGGCCGCGTACATGAACTGGTTCCGGTGGAACGGCTGGACCGCCGTGCACGAGCCCGAGCACGTGAACGAGGGCGAGGGGGACATCCTCGTCGCCGGGGACGGCACCGTGCTGGCGGGGTACGGGTTCAGGTCCGATCTCGCCGCGGCCGACGAGCTGGCGGCCGTGTTCGGGCGCACGGTGGTGTCGCTGCGCCTGGTCGACGACCGGTTCTACCACCTCGACACGGCGCTGTGCGTGCTCGACTCCTCGACCGCGATGTACTACCCGGCCGCGTTCGACGACGACGGGCGGGCGGTCCTGGCGTCGATGTTCCCCGAGCTGATCGAGGCCAAGGACGAGGACGCCGAGGTGCTCGGGCTGAACGCGGTCTCGGACGGGCGGCACGTCGTCCTCGCGGCGGCGGCGACCGGGCTGGCGCGATCGCTGCGCTCGCGCGGGTTCGAGGTCGTCCCGGTTGACATGTCCGAGCTACTGAAGGCGGGCGGCGGCGCCAAGTGCTGCACCCTGGAACTGAGGCACTGAGATGACCGACACCTACTCCGACACCCAAACCCTGACCGACGTCCGCGACCCGGCCGCCCTGACCAGCCAGTACAGCGCCCACAACTACCACCCGCTGCCGGTCATGGCGGCGACGGCGGAGGGCGTCTGGGTGACCGACGTCTCCGGGCGGCGGTACCTGGACATGCTGGCCGGCTACTCGGCGCTCAACTTCGGGCACCGGCACCCCCGGCTCGTCGCCGCCGCGATGCGGCAGCTTGAGCGGGTGACGCTGGTCAGCCGGGCGTTCGACCACGACCAGTTCGGGCCGTTCTGCGCCGAGCTGGCCGAGCTGTGCGCGATGGACATGGTGCTGCCGATGAACACCGGCGCCGAGGCGGTCGAGACCGCGATCAAGGTGGCCCGCAAGTGGGGCTACGTCACCCGCGGGGTGGCCGCCGACCAGGCGATCATCGTCGTGTTCGACGGGAACTTCCACGGGCGCACGACGACGATCGTGTCGTTCTCCTCCGATCACGACGCGCGCGACGACTTCGGCCCCTACACGCCCGGTTTCGTCTCGGTTCCCTACGGCGACCTGTCCGCGCTGACGGACGCCTTCGGGCGGTACGGGTCGCGGGTCGTCGGCGTGCTCGTCGAGCCCATCCAGGGCGAGGCCGGGGTGGTCGTGCCGCCGGCCGGGTTCCTGGCCGGGGTGCGGTCGCTGTGCACGTCGGCGGGCGCGCTCATGATCGCCGACGAGATCCAGTCCGGCCTCGGCCGGGTCGGCTCCACCTTCGCGTGCGAGGCCGACGGCGTGGTCCCTGACGCCTACCTGCTGGGCAAGGCGCTGGGCGGCGGGATCGTGCCGGTCTCGGCGATGGTCTCCTCCCGGTCGGTGCTCGGCGTGCTCAAGCCGGGGCAGCACGGGTCCACGTTCGGCGGCAACCCGCTCGCGTGCGCGGTCGCGCGGGAGGTCATCGCGATGCTGGGCACCGGCGAGTACCAGCAGCGGTCGGCCGCCCTCGGGTCGGTCCTGCACGCGCGGCTCGGGTCGCTGCCGTCGTCGGCGGTGACGTCGGTGAGCGGCCGGGGGCTGTGGGCCGGGGTGACGTTCGCCTCGCTCGACGGGCGCGCGGTCTGCGAGCGGCTCGCGTCGCTCGGCGTGCTCGCCAAGGAGACGCACGGCACCACCATCAGGCTCGCTCCCCCGCTGGTGATCACCGAGGACGAGCTCGACTGGGGCCTAGAGCGCTTCGCCGAGGCGATCGACGCCGGCTAGGCGTCCGACGCGCGCTGGCCGGCCGGGTAGCCCTCGGCCGGCCGGCCCCTCCCCTCGAACGCGGAGCCACGGGTGGACGGATCATCATTGTGTTCCCTTATGGATGCCATTTTGGCCCTATGACCGTCATTGTGTTCTAAAAGGGGCGCTATACGACCCGAACGGCACACGTTGACGCCCGAACGCCGGTCGGCTGCTGCCAGAGTGACCCAAGGGACGCGTGCTGCCGACGTGAACGCCGTATCTAGCAGACCCTGACGTCGGCCGTCTCGAACGGCGCCTGCCGCGTCGGCTGGCGGGGCTAGCGCGGGCGCGTGGGACTGGCGGGGGCGGGGCTG
>DATCGA010000349.1:0-12684 GCA_036509215.1 Trebonia sp. | reverse complement strand
GCTCGCAACGACCTGCGGGTCACCGGGGTGGTCGGGCTGGCGCGCGCGCTCAGGGACCCCGATGTCAGCCGGGCGCTCGGCTTCGCGCTCTCGATCGCGAAGGCACTCGGCCGGGAACTCGACCAAGCCTGAAAGGAAGGTCATCCCGATGGCGTCAGTGCTGTGGTTCCAAGGCGGGGCCTGCAGTGGGAACACGATGTCGTTCCTCAACGCGGACGAGCCCAACGTGGTCGACCTGATCACCGACTTCGGCCTCGACCTGCTCTGGCACCCGTCCCTCGGCCTCGAGCTCGGGGACAACGCCCAGCGGCTGTTCGAGGAGTGCGCGACCGGCAACCGCCCGATGGACATCTTCATCTTCGAGGGCACGGTCATGAACGGCCCGAACGGCTCCGGCCGCTACGACATGTTCGCCAACAAGCCCATGAAGGAGTGGGTCACCGCGCTGGCCGGCCAGGCCGGGGTGGTGGTCGCCATCGGCGACTGCGCGAGCTGGGGCGGCATTCCTGCCACCGCGCCGAACCCGACCGACTCAACCGGCCTGCAGTTCCACAAGCGGGAGCGGGGGGGTTCCTCGGCGCGAACTTCCGGTCCAAGCTCGGCCTGCCGGTGATCAACGTGCCCGGCTGCCCCGCCCACCCGGACTGGATCACCCAGATCATCGTCGCCCTCGCCACCGGCCGGGCCGGGGACATCGCGCTCGACGAGCTGCACCGGCCGCAGACGTTCTTCAAGACCTTCACCCAGACCGGCTGCACCCGGGTGCAGTTCTTCGAGTACAAGCAGTCGACCACGTCGTTCGGCGACGGCACGCGGACCGGCTGCCTGTTCTACGAGTTCGGCTGCCGGGGGCCGATGACCCACTCGCCGTGCACCCGGATCCTGTGGAACCGGCAGTCGTCCAAGAGCAGGGCGGGCATGCCCTGCACTGGCTGCACCGAGCCGGAGTACCCGTTTTTCGACCTCGCGCCGGGCACGGTCTTCAAGACCCAGAAAGTCAGCGGCGTGATCCCGCTAGAGGTGCCGGAGGGCACCGGCCATCTGACCTACATGGCGCACGCGGCCGCCGCGCGGATCGCCGCCCCCCAGTGGTCCAAGGAAGACATGTTCGTCGTCTGAACGGAGCGGTCATCAACGCACGCAGGAAGAAGGGCTGAGCCATGACGGCGGTTGGCGCCGTGCGCGACGGCATGACCCGGGTTCTCGGCCTGATCACAAACGAGACCGCCTTCGGGCCGACGGCGAGCGCGGACCGGTGATCACCGGTGACGGCAGAGCGCGCGCTTGGCGTGGAGACCGAGATCGTCCCCGAACGCGGCCAGTGGGCGGTCGACGTCATCGTGTTCTTCTCCGACGGGGTCGTGCGCCGCCGGATCGCCACCTACCGCACCGAGGCGCTCGCCAAGATCAGCGCCAGCTCCATCAAGCGCGCCGGCGAGCGCGACATCCCCGGACCCCTCTATGGGATATAGGTGATTTAGCGATGCTGCTCCCGACCCGGCCGCTGCCGCTCGGCGCTTTCCCGCTCCCCTTCGGATTCCTGCTCCTCCCGCCGGGGGAGGAGACCGAGCCGGTTCGCGTCGGCCTGCTGGCGGGGCGCCTGCCCGAGCGCTGGCCGGCCTCGCTCAGCGGCCACCGGGCGGCGCTGGCCGGCGACCTCGACGCCGCCCGCGCCGCGTTCGGCGGCCTCGACCCGGTGAGCCGGTTCAACCGCTTCGTCCTCGACCCCGACGCGGTCGACCAGCAGGCGCTGCGGGCCGACCTCGGCCCGCTCGGCGTCTTGGTCGATCTGGTCGAGTTCGCCACCAGCCGCTCCGACGCGGCCCCCGATCCAGCCGGCTACGACCTCGATATGGAGGCGCTGCTGCTGGCGGCGCGGGCCGTCCAGGCGCTGACCTCGCCCGAGAGGACAGCCGAGGCCGTGGCCACGCTGCGCGAGGCGGTCGCCGCGGCCGAGCCGGTGTCGGCGGCGCTGGCCGGCGTGCTGCACGGCGCGCTCGGCCAGACCTGCAAGGACCTCGGCGACCCGACCGCGGCCATCGAGGCCCTCCGGGCCGGGATCGCGCTGCTGGCCGACACCGATCTGACCGTCGCCCGCGCCGAGCAGCACCTGGAGCTGGCCGCGACCTACCACGAGCTGGCGGCTGACGCCGACGCGGCGAACGCGCCGCCGATGACGGGGCAGGCGATGCTGAACCGGGCCGTGCAGTGCTACCACAACGCGCTGCAGGAGATCAACGCCGAGTGCGCGCCCGAGCAGTGGGCGGCCGCCCACGCCGGCCTCGCCGCCGCCTACCTGACCATGCCGATGAGCGAGGCAGGCGACCAGCTGCGGCTCGGCGTCGCGGTCGGGTCGCTGCGGGCCGCGCTCACCGTCTACACGATGGCGTCCCACCCGGCCGAGTGGTCGAGCGCTCAGCTCAACCTCGCCAACGCCCTCGTCTACGCGCCGTCCAGGCACCAGGGCGACAACCTGGCCGAGGCGGTCGAGCTCTACGAGGCGGTGCTGGGCGCGCGCAGCCGGGAGGCCGACCCGGTCGGCTACGCCCGCGCGCTCGCCAACCAGGGCAACGCGCTCGCCCACCTGGGCATGTTCGACCAGGCGAGGGCCAAGCTGGCGGAGGCCCGCTCCCTGTTCGAGGAGTCTCAGGACTGGGCCGCCCTCAGCACCGTGCGGACCCTGCTGGACGATCTGGCCCGCCAGCAGAGGTCCGCCAGGGAGGTGCCGGCCGATGCCTGACGCGATCCCCGCCGCGACCGGGTCCGAGCGATCCCCCCGCGCTCCCGAGCCGTCGTTCGAGGCGCTGGCGAAGGCCGTTGACGAGGCGGCGGCCGAGGTCGCGCGGCTCGAGGGAACGCCGCGCAAGGCCGCCGAGGAGCTGCGCGCGGCGGTCGAGGCGGCGCACCGGGCCGGGCTGGTCACGATCGTCCGGACCCTCCGCGCGGACGACGCGGGCCGCGAGCTGCTGTTCGCGCTCGTCGATGACCCGGTCATCCGGATGCTCTTCTCGCTGCACGGGATCATCAGGACCGGCCGGCCGGACGGGATCGGCGCGGACGGCGAGCACAACCGCTACGGCCACGCCGGGCACGAGTACCCGGCCCACGAGCACGGGGCGGGTGGCAATTCGGGCTGCGGGTGCGGAAACTCCGCCGACCGCTGCGGATGCGGCAGCGGCAGCGCTCAGGGCGCTCCGCAGACGGCCGGCCCGGCGATCATCCCGCTCTCGCAGATCCGCAGGCGCGAGTCGCTGGACATCTGGCCCGGAGGTGTCGGGTGATCCTCATGGCGGTGAAGCGATCTCCAGGCGCGCCGGTCGTCTGGCCGCCGACCGGCCACGGCTGCAAATCGCCGACCGGCCGTCGGGGGGGCACCGCGTGAAGTCGGTGACGTTTGTCAGCGCCGCCGCACGGGCCGCCGGCTCCGCCACCGGACAGGACGCCGCACTTGGGGCGGCCGCCGTGGGCACGGACCCGGCCGGGGGCTGGCGCCCGCAGACCTGGCTCGGCGCGCCCGCACCGGGCGGCCTCGCGCTGCCGTCCGCGCAGCCGACCCCCGCGTGGCTGTACGCGCCGCGCGGGGTCTACCTCGGCGACGTGCTGGTCGTCGCCGACACCGGCAATCACCGGGTGCTGATCTGGCACCAGCCGCCGGAGCGGGACGAGCAGCCGTGCGACGTGGTGCTCGGCCAGCCGGACGCGTTCAGCGACGGGCCCGCGGCCGGCCGCGGCGACTCGAGGATCGGCCTCCACCTGCCGACCGGGGTGCTGATGGACGGGAGCAGGCTCGTCGTCGCCGACGCGTGGCATCACCGCGTCCTGGTCTACGACCGGCTCCCGGAGGCGCCGGGCGCGACGCCCGACCTGATACTCGGCCAGCCGGACCCGGACTCGGTCGCGCCCAACGCCGGCGGCGACTGCCGCCCGTCGACCATGTACTGGCCGTTCGGCATCGCGGTCGTCGGCGGCCGGTTCTACGCCGCCGACACCGGCAACCGCCGGGTCCTCGGCTGGTCGGGCGGCCTGCCGACGTCACCGGACACACCCCCAGACCTGATACTCGGCCAGCCGGACGGGTTCGGCCGCGCTGAGAACCGCGGTGCCCCGGCCGGCCCGGACAGCTTCCGCTGGCCGCACGGCATCGCCGGGACGGGCGCGACCGCCGACACCGGAACGGCCGCCGGTCGGCCGGGCGCTGCCGGGCGGGCGGCCCGCTTCCCTGGCCTTCTGGTGGCTGACGCCGGCAATCACCGGGTGCTCGGCTGGGCTACCCGGCCGGACCGCGACACCCCGGCCGACCTGGTGCTCGGCCAGCCGGATTTCACCGCCGCAGCGGAACTGCCCTACGGCCCGCAGCGAGCGGACATGCTCCGCTTCCCGTACGCCATCGACTCCGACGGGGCCGCCCTCGCGGTCGCCGACACCGCCAACAACCGGGTCCTGCTCTGGGACCGCCTCGCGGACTCGCCCGCGGGCCCGCCTGCGACTGCCGTGCTCGGCCAGCCCGGGTTCGGGCCGAACGGCGAGAACCACTGGACCGGCGTCACCCGCCACTCGCTCTGCTGGCCCTACGGGCTCTCGCTGGCCGGCGACCGGCTCGCGGTCGCCGACTCGGGCAATAACCGGGTGGTCATCTGGAGGCGCCAGTGACCTGCCCGCCGCACAGCACGCCACTACCGAATATGGGGGAACGCATGACCGCCGCGACAACGCCGCGCCCGCGCACCAAGACGTCACTGGCCGGGCAAGCGGTACGGACCAGGATCACCGTCACCGGGGTAGTGCAGGGCGTGGGATTCCGGCCGTTCGTGCACCGGCTCGCCAACGAACTCGGGGTGACCGGGTTCGTCGGCAACGACGCGGCGGCAGTGTTCATCGAGGCGCAGGGGTCACACCGCGCGGTCTCCGAGTTCACCCGGCGGCTGTCGGCCGAGCCCCCGCCGCTCGCCCTTATCAACGCGATCAGCGCGAAACCGGTGGCGCCGAAGGCGGAGGACGGCTTCGCGATCGTCGCCTCCACCAACGCCGGCGGCCAGCGCACGCTCGTCCCGCCCGACGTCGCCACCTGCGACGCCTGCCTGCGCGAGCTGTTCGACCCGGCCAGCCGGCGGTACCGCCACCCGTTCATCACCTGCACCGACTGCGGCCCCAGGTTCACGATCATCTCCGATCTCCCCTACGACCGCCCGGCAACCACGATGGCCGGCTTCCCGATGTGCGAACGATGCGAGCGCGAGTACCACGATCCGGCCGACCGCCGGTTCCACGCCCAGCCGATCGCCTGTCACGACTGCGGCCCGACGCTCAGGTTCACCTCCGACGGCGAAACCACCACCGGCGCCGATGACGCGATCGCGGCCGCCCAGCGGGTGCTGGCCGAGGGCGGGATCGTGGCGGTCAAGGGCATCGGCGGTTACCATCTGGCCTGCCGGGCCGACTGCCCGGAGACCGTCACCCGGCTCAGGGAGCGCAAGGCGCGCGGCGACAAGCCCTTCGCGGTGATAACCAGGAACCTGTCCACCGCCCGGCTGCTGGCCGAGATCGACCCGGGTGAGCAGCGGTCGCTGACCGGGCCGCCGCGCCCGATCGTGCTGCTCGGCCGGCTCCCGGGGGCGCCGGTGGCCGATACCGTCGCCCCCGGCAGCCCGCTCCTCGGCGTGCTGCTGCCCTACGCGCCCATCCACCACCTGCTGCTCTCCCCGGTTCCCGACAACACCCAACCGGTCCCGCACACACTGGTTCTGACCAGCGCAAACATTAGTGACGAGCCGATCGTCTTCGATGACGGGGAGGCGGCCGAGCAGCTGACCTTCCTGGCCGACGCGGTGCTCACTCACGACCGCCCCATCCACGTGCCGTGCGACGACTCCGTGGTCCGGGTGCTGCCCGACGGCGAGCTGCCGATCAGGCGCGCCCGGGGCTACGCTCCGCTCCCGGTGCCGTTCGGGCGGGCGCTGCCCTCGGTGCTCGCGGTCGGCGGCGAGGTGAAGAACTCCTGCTGCCTGACTGACGGCGACAGCGCCTTCTGCTCCGCTCACATCGGCGACATGGGCAACCTGGCGACGCTGCGCGCCTTCGACCGCGTGGTCACGCAGCTCACGACCGCGCACCGGGTCACCCCGGAGGTGATCGCGGCCGACCTGCATCCGGCCTACCGAACCGGCGACTGGGCCCAGCGGCACGCGGGCGCCCCGGGGGAGCCCGCGCTGCACCTCGTCCAGCACCACCACGCGCATGTCGTGTCGCTGCTGGCCGAGCACGGCCGCCTGGGCGAGCAGGTGATCGGCGTCGCGTTCGACGGCACCGGGTACGGCCCCGACGGGGCGATCTGGGGCGGCGAGATCCTTCTCGTCGGGGCGGACCCGACCCGCTTCGAGCGGGTCGGCCACCTGCTGCCGATCCCGCTGGCGGGGGGCGACGCGGCCGTTCGCAACCCGTGCAGGACCGCGCTCGGCTACCTCGCCGCGGCCGGGGTCGGCTGGGATCCCGAGTTGCCGCCGGTGGCCGCGTGCACCGACGCGGAACGGGCGATGCTCGCGGCCGGGTACGCCGAGTACCTCCAGCCGGCCGGGCGGCCGGGCGCGGACCGGCCTCACCGCGGCGCCGGGCGCGGCCCGCGCACGGTGCCGTGCAGCAGCATGGGCCGGCTATTCGACGCCGTCGCCTCGCTGCTCGGGGTCAGGCACCGGATCAGCTACGAGGCGCAGGCCGCGGTCGAGCTCGAGATCCTCGCGGTGACGGCCGGATCGCAGTCGGCCGAGCTGACGCTGCCGGTCGGCCCAGACGGAGTCGTCGACCATCGGCCGCTGATTCGCACGCTGGCGGCGGAGATCGCGGCCGGCATCCCCGCCGCCGTCCTCGCCCGTGCGTTCCACCTGGCGGTGGCGGAGGCGGTAGCCGACGCGGCCGACCTCGTCGCCCGGCGGACCGGCGTCCGGAGCGTGGGGCTGACCGGCGGCGTGTTCCAGAACGTGCTGCTGAGCGGGCTGTGCCGGACCGGCCTGGAGGCACGCGGCCTTGAGGTGCTGACCCATCATCTGGTGCCGCCCAACGACGGCGGGCTCGCGCTCGGCCAGGCCGCAATAGCAGCGCTCGCCGTCAGGGACCGCCGTCGGGCCGGCCGGCCGGGTTACTGAGAGGCGCGGCCATGTGCTTGGGAATCCCCGGCCGGATCACCGAGGTCTGGCGCGACGGTGACGCGCCGATGGCGCACGCGGATTTCGCCGGCCAGGTCCGGCGGGTCTGCCTGGCCTACCTCCCCGACCTGAAGGCGGGGGACTACGTCATCACCCACATGGGCTACGCGCTGACGCTGATCGACGCCGACGACGCGGCCGCCACGCTCGCGGTGATGCGCGAGTACGGCGTGCTCGACCCGGTGCGGCCATGACGACCGGGATCACGGCCGAGATGCTCGACGGCGGCCTGGCCGAGGACCTGGCCGCCGCCTCGCTGGCGATGGCCAGGCGGTTCGCCCGCGGCGCGACCCTCTGGTGCGTCGCTCCCGGATCGGAGCCGCACGCGCACCACATGGCGGTGGAGTTCGTCCACCCGGTCATCGTCGGCAAGCGCGCGCTCCCCGCGTTCGCGCTGACCGGATCTGGACTGGTCCCGCGGGCCCGGGTCGCCGTGCGGCCGGGCGACATCCTCACCGCGGTGGCCGGGGCGGCCGACGAGGTCGTGGCCGACCTGATGCGGCCGGCGCCCGCCTGGGGCGCGGCCTCGGCCTGGATCGGCGCCGGGCCCCGTCCGGCCGCCGGAGCGGCCGACCACGTACTGTGGATCGCCAACCAGGACCCGATGGCGGCGGCCACCGGCGGGTTCGTGCTCCTCTACCACCTGCTGTGGGAGCTGACCCACGTCTGCTTCGAGCATCCGGGCCTGCTCCGGCCGGAGCCCGAGTGCGCCGACGACGGGTGCATCACCTGCGGCGACGAGGGACGTCTGGCCGAGGTGGTGGGGCGGGCGGCCGATGAGCTTGACCCGTCGGGACTCGGCCGCTCCGGCTTCGGCAGCAGGGCGCTGGTGCGCACCGCGGCGGGCGAGGAGACCATCGACGTCACCCTGGTCGCGCCGGTCTCGGTCGGCGACCTGGTGCTGGTGCACGCGGGAGCGGCGCTGACCAGGCCGGGGAGTGCCTGATGGGGGCGTCCGATCCCACTGGCTTCCTCTACCCGTTCATCGAGGCCGAGGAGCGCGACGCAAGGCCGCTGCTGACGGCGCTGGCCGGGTCCGCGCAGGCGAAGGCGGCGGAGTCGGCCGCGCTCCAGCAGGCGACCCTGGCGGCCAGCGCGGGCCTGCTGGCGGCGTGCGGCGCCGCAATGGCCGGGCGGTTCGCGGCCGGCGGCCGAATGTACGCCTTCGGCAACGGCGGCAGCGCGACCGACTGCGCGACGTTCGCGGCCCTGTTCGCGAGCCCGCCGGCCAGGTCAGCCGACGGCGGGCCGCCCGGCTGCCGCGCGCTGCCCGCCCTGAACCTGGCGGCCGACCAGGCCGTGGTCACCGCGGTCGGCAACGACGTCGGCTTCGACCTGATCTTCTCCCGCCAGATCATCGGCCACGCCGCTCAGCGAGACATCGCGGTCGCCTTCTCCACCAGCGGAAGCTCGCGCGACCTGATGGCCGCGCTGGGCGAGGCCCGCCGCCGGGGGCTGCTGACGGTCGGGTTCGCGGGCTACGACGGCGGCGAGATGGCGCACTCGGACGCGGTCGACTACTGCTTCGTGGTCCGCTCCCAGTCCGTGCACCGCATCCAGGAGAGCCAGGCTATCCTCGGCTACCACCTGTGGGCGTCCACCCAGCGCGCGATCGCGAAGCCAGCGCCAACCCCCAACGGAGGCACCGAATGAGCCCGGCCGTTACGTCAGACGGCGCGCAGGCGTCACGCGAGGGCCGCACGTCACGCGAGGAGCAGGTCATCGACCGGATCACGGCCGTCCGCAAACGCCGCCCGCGGCTGATCGACGAGGTGGTAACGCTCGCGCACGGCGCCGGCGGCAAGTCGTCGGCGGCGCTGGTCGACGCGGTCTTCATCGAGGCGTTCAGAAACCCGCAGCTGGAGCAGCTCGGCGACGGCGCCGTGCTCACCCTGCCGTCGGGCGAGCGGCTGGCGTTCAGCACCGACTCGTTCGTGGTCTCGCCGCTCCGCTTCCCCGGCGGCTCGATCGGCCACCTCGCCGTCCACGGCACGGTGAACGACCTGGCCGTCTCCGGCGCGGTGCCACGCTGGCTGTCGGTCGCGTTCGTCATCGAGGAGGGGTTCGCGGTCGGCGAGCTGCGCGAGATCGTCGCCGACATGGCCGCCGCGGCCGGCCAGGCCGGCGTCGCCCTGGTCACCGGCGACACCAAGGTGGTGCCGAAGGGCGCGGTCGACGGCCTGTACATCACCACCGCCGGGGTCGGGCTCATCCCGGCCGGACGGGAGCTGTCGGTGGCCGGCGTCCGCCCGGGCGACAAGGTGCTGCTGTCGGGCACGCTGGCCGACCACGGGATGGCGGTGATGCTGGCCCGCGGCGACCTCGGCATCGAGGCGGACATCCGCTCAGACACCGCCCCGGTCAGCGGGGCGGTCGAGGCCCTGCTGGCCGCCGCCCCCGGCACCCGCTGGATGCGCGACCCGACCCGCGGCGGGCTCGGCACCGTCTGCAACGAGCTGGCCGGCGCGGCCGGGGTCGCGGTCATCCTCGACGAGGAGACGCTGCCGGTCACGCCGCTCGTCCAGGGGGCCTGCGACCTGCTCGGCATCGACCCGGTGTACGTGGCCTGCGAGGGCAAGTTCGCTGCGGTCGTCCCGGCGGCCGAGGCCGATGACGCGCTGGCCGCCCTCCGCGCCCACCCGCTCGGCCGGGACGCCTGCGTGATCGGCGAGATCCGGGCCGAGCCGGAGGGCGTGGTCGCGCTCCGCAACGCGTTCGGCGGCACCCGGATCGTGGACATGCTCGTGGGCGATCCGCTGCCACGGATCTGCTGAACAGGCCGAATTCAAGGAAGGTGAGCCTCATGTGCCTCGGAATCCCCGGACAGGTGGTCGAGATGACCGACCCTGACGCCTGCCTGGCAAAGGTCGACGTCAACGGGATCAAGCGCGCGATCAGCGTCCGCCTGCTGGCCGACAGCGGGATTGACATCGGCGACTGGGTGCTCGTGCACGTCGGCTTCGCGATGGCAAAGATCGACGAGCGCGAGGCCACCGCGACCCTCGACGCCGTCCGGCAGATGGGCAAGGCTTACACCGACGAGCTTGACGCCTTCCGCTCGACCGGAGTCGGCTAGCGAACCGCGCGAAGCCAGGGACCGTTCGGGCAAACGGATTTTGAATTCACAGGACCCACCGCTGAAGGGCGAAGAGATGAAGTTCGCGGACGAGTTCAGGGACCCGGCCGCCGCACGTGCCCTGGTGAAATCGATCACCGAGCTGGCCGGCGACGGGGAGTACAAGTTCATGGAGGTGTGCGGGGGGCACACTCACACGATCTACCGGCACGGCCTCGAGCACCTGCTGCCGCCGTCGATCGAGCTCGTGCACGGGCCGGGCTGTCCGGTCTGCGTGATCCCGATGGGGCGGGTCGACGACGCGATCTGGCTGGCAGGAAGGCCGGACGTCATCTTCACCACCTTCGGCGACATGATGCGGGTGCCGGGCAGCGACGGGTCGCTGCTCGAGGCCAGGGCGCGCGGCTGCGACGTCCGGTTCGTGTACTCGCCGCTCGACGCGCTCAAGATAGCGATCGACAACCCGGCCAAGCAGGTCGTCTACTTCGCGGTCGGGTTCGAGACCACCGCCCCGTCCACCGCGGTCACGCTGGCGCGGGCCCGAGAGCTCGGCACGGCGAACTTCAGCGTGTTCTGCAACCACGTCACGATCGTGCCGCCGATCAGGGCCATCCTCGACTCGCCCGACCTGCGCCTGTCCGGCTTCATCGGGCCGGGCCACGTGTCCACCGTGGTCGGCAACCAGCCGTACCGGTTCGTGCCCGAGGTGTACGGCAAGCCGATCGTGGTCGCCGGGTTCGAGCCGCTCGACATCCTCCAGTCGGTCTACATGCTGCTCGCGCAGCTCCGCGAGGGCCGCTGCGAGGTCGAGAACCAGTACTCCCGGGTGGTCCGCGAGGAGGGCAACCCGGCCGCGCTGTCGCTGCTGGCCGAGGTCTTCGAGCTGCGATCGCACTTCGAGTGGCGCGGTCTCGGGTTCATCAGCCAGAGCGCGCTCAAGCTCAACGCCGCCTACGCGGAGTTCGACGCCGAATTGCGGTACTCGATGCCGGGGCTGCGGGTCGCCGACCCGAAGGCCTGCCAGTGCGGCGAGGTTCTGAAGGGCGTGATCAAGCCGTGGGAGTGCAAGGTGTTCGGCACCGCGTGCACGCCCGAGACCCCGATCGGCACCTGCATGGTCTCGCCGGAAGGGGCGTGCGCGGCGTACTACAACTTCGGCCGTCTGCACCGGGAGACGGCGGCGCTCGTGGGCCGGCCGCGGGCGACCGCCCATGGCTGACGAGCAGGCCGCCGCCAACGGCGGGCAGCGGCTGTTCGCCAGGTATGCGTACGCGCCCAACCACCTGGGCTACTGCGGGCCGGCCGACTCGGCCGCGCTGGCGGAGCTGGCGTCGACCGGGCAGACCGAGGCGGACCTGCGGTCGATCGCCGGCCGGTTCTCCGGCGCGTGGCCCTACCTGTGCGTGCTGGCCGAGCTGGCGGGGATCGCCGACCCGCTCGACGAGCGGGTGGTGCGCGCCTACTGGACCGGCTCTTCGCTGCTGGATGACGTGGACCGGCCGCGGTTCTGGCGGAGCCTGCTGGACCGGATCTCCGCCGCCGGGGCCGGGCGGTACTGGACGCACCTGAAGCCCGCGCTGATCTCGGAGGCGATGCCGACCCACGGGTTCCACGTCTTCGGCGTCTACCCGTGGACGCGGCTGCTGTCAGCCGCCGATGCGGGCCCGGCCCTGCACGTGCTCGACAGCTGCCGCATCCGGTGGGCGCGGGTCAGCTCGGTCGAGGCCGAGCGCGCCACCGTCAGGGGCCGTCACCTGAAGTGGGACTCCCGCGCGCTCCGGCTCGGCGAGGAAGTCGAGGAGAGCGTCCGGCTGACCGAGGACGGGCGGGCCTTCGTCACCGACGTGGCCCCCGGCGACTGGCTCGCCGTGCACTGGGACCTAGCCTGCGAGCGCCTGACGGTCGACGAGCTGTGGCAGCTGCGGCGCTGGACCGACTGGCAGCTGGCGGCGACCAACGCGCGGCTGGCGCGGGAGAGCGCGGTTATCTCGGCCAGCGTCCCGCCGCCGCTCCCGCAGCTCCCGCATCCCCGCGAGCAGCCGGCCTCGGAGACCGGAGAGGCCTGGTGATCCCGCATATCAGGCAGGCCGACGGGCAGATCGGGTTCAGCTGGGTCACCCCGACGGCAGGCCGGCCTCGCTGCCCGACCTGGTCGCGGCCGAGGCCGAGCCGGCCAGGCTGGTGCCGACCCACCTGTCGGCGCTCGACGACGCGGCGCTACCCGCTCACGCTGGACACGCTGCTGCGCGGCAGCGGGGTGGAGAAAGACGGCGCCCTCGACGAGCACCGGGCCGCGCTGACCACGGTCTCCGCGCTCCCGGCGGCGGACGGGGCCGGTCGTATTGACCCGGCCGTGCTCACGGGCGCGATCGAGTGGATGCTCTACGACTGGCTGATGGCGCACCGCGAATC
>DATCGA010000348.1:0-9413 GCA_036509215.1 Trebonia sp. | reverse complement strand
GGAGGGCGGCAGCGGGCCGGAGGCGGACCTGGCCGACATCCTCGGCGCGCCGCTCGTGTTCGTCGCCGTGGGGCTTGACGCCGACCGGATCCACGCACCCAATGAGTATGTGGATCTTTCCCGGCTGCTGCTCGGAGCGGAATCGGTCGCTTACCTGTGGGAAGAGCTAGCGGCCGCTGGCCCGGCCCGATGAGCGTCCCGGCCGAGATCGACGGGTTCGACGCCGGGCCGCTCGGACGGCTCGCGCTCTCCCGTTCGGCCGTGGACCGCGCGACCCAGCGCCGCGCCGACGCCGAGTGGATCGAGGCGGCCTGGGCGGCCCCCGGCACCCGGGTGGTCGTCGTGCACAACTCGCAGGTGCTCGCCACGACAAGCGGCGGCCGGCCCGAGTTGGCGTTCATCGCGCCGGCGGAGGCCCCGGAGGGCACCCGGTTCTTCCTCGGGATCGACGACGACGAGGTCGCCTACTTCGGCGTGAGCGCGGCCGCCGAGGCCGAGCCGTGGTCCTGGTCGCCGCGGCCGGACGCCGAGCCGATCTCGCTGCGGCTGGCGGGCGCGCTGCTGAGCGACCGCGATGCCGGCCTGCTGACCCACGCGGTCGCGCTGGCGAACTGGCACGACACGCACACCCACTGCCCGAAGTGCGGCGCCGAGACCGTCCCGGCCCCGGCCGGCCACATCACCGTGTGCCCGGTCGACGGCACCGAGCACTTCCCGAGGCTTGACCCGGCGGTGATCATGCTGGTCACCGATCCCGACGACCGGTGCCTGCTGGCGCGGAACGCGCTCTGGCCGAAGGGCCGGATGTCGGTCCTGGCCGGGTTCGTCGAGCCCGGCGAGTCGGCCGAGCACGCGGTCGTGCGCGAGGTCTTCGAGGAGTCCGCGATCGTCGTCGGGCAGGTCCGCTACCTGGGCAGCCAGCCGTGGCCGATGCCGCGCAGCCTGATGCTCGGGTACCAGGCGGTGGCGGCGGCCGGCCAGTCGATCGCGGTCGACGAAGACGAGATCGGCGAGGCCCGCTGGTTCACCAGGGCCGAGATGAAGGCGGCGATCGACGCGGGCGAGCTCGGCATCGCGCCGTCGTCCTCGATCGCCCGGCGGCTGATCGAGTACTGGTACGGGACCGAGCTTCCCGACGGGTCGGCGGGCTGGACGGCAGCCGCCAGGTAATTTTGTTCACACTTATTTCACGATTTTGTGACGCCGTTTTCTTGACTAAAGCGACCTGCTTACTAGGATATGTGTGCAGGAGCTAGGGAGGTGGCGGGGCGCGTGCAGATCGGAGCGCAACTGCTTGGCGGCGCCGAAGCGCGGGATACGGCCGACCCCGGCCGGCCCGAGCCCGGGTACCCGTTGCCGAGACCGAAGGCTGACGGGACGCTGCTGGCAGTGGTCCCGATCCCCGGCACCGGCACGTCCATGGCGATCGTCGGCTACCCGGTCACCGCGCCCGGGCCGGTGCCCGCGTCGGCCGAAGTCGACGGGCAGGAGCGGCCCGCCCAGCGCTCCGGTCTGCTGCTCGACCACGACCAGCGGCGGGTCTGGGTGGACGGGGCCGAGGTCGCGCTCACGTTCCAGGAGTTCGAGCTGCTCGCGTTCCTCTCGGCCCACCCGTCGACCGTGTTCAGCCGCTCCGACCTGGTGACCCGGGTCTGGCAGCGCGACTTCGCGGCCGACAGCCGGACGGTCGACGTGCACGTCAGCAGGCTCAGGCACAAGCTCGGCCCGGCCTACGGCCGGTACCTGGTCACCGAGTACCGGGTCGGCTACCAGTTCCGCCCCGCGATCGGCTGACCGTCACCGCCCGGCCCGCGTGACCCGGCGGCGCCTAGTGCGCCGCCCCGGCGCCCTTCCTGGTCAGCGATTTCGCCTCGGCCAGCTGGGCCGGGTTCAGAGCCGGGAGGCGGGCGGCGGCCCAGCGGGCGGGCAGCAGCGCGTCCACCTTGGCGGACATGATCGCGCCGAGCACGGCCGTGCCGACGAACATCGGGACGCGCGGGCCGAACTTCGTGATAACCGCGCCGGACAGGCCGGCCGCGGCCGAGGTGGCGGCGAAGCCGACGATGCCGGTGAGGAACACCTTGCGGTGGCCGAACCGGTCGCCGAACTCGCTGATGGTGATCAGTGTGACCGCGAGGGCGAGCAGGTAGCCGTTGGTCACCCACTGGATGTCGGCCAGTGACGCGCCGAGCTTGGTCTGGATGGCGGGTTGACCACCGTGACGATCGTCCCGTCGATGGCGACCATCATGACGCCGAGCGCGGCCGAGAGCAGCGTTCGCCGGGGATTGCCGCGTATCCCCGGGCGCCTGGTGGTCTTCGCGGTCGCATCGGCGCCGATGGCGACGTCACCCGGGTGGCTCGCGGCCGAACTCCCCAGGGTCCTCGGGGTTAATTGACAACTTCTAACATGGAGATATGCAGGAGGTGTCAACGGCGCCGGCCGAGCCGCAACGGCGCGAGCGGAAGAAGCGGCAGACGCGCGATGCGCTGGTGCTGGCCGCGCTCCGGCTGTTCGACGCTCAGGGGTACGAGCAGACGGCCGTCCGCGAGATCACCGACGCCGTCGACGTCTCCGAGCGCACCTTCTTCCGGTACTTCGCCAGCAAGGAAGACCTCGCGCTATCGTTCGCCCGCGACGCGACCGAGGCGCTGATGCGCGAGCTGGCGGTCCGGCCGGCCGCCGAGCCGCCGCTGATCGCGCTCCGCAACGCGTTCCGAGAGTCCCTCCCGACGCTGGCCGAGGGCGACCGCCCGCAGGCCGGCGAGTCCATGTACCTGCTGGTCATCCGGCTCATTGACAGCACCCCGGCGCTGCTCGCGGCCTATCTGCGGTACGCGCACGAGCACGACGACGAGATCGTCCGGGTGCTGGCCGCCCGCGAGGGGGTGGACCCCGAGACCGACCTGCGGCCGCGGATCGTCGCGATGGTGTTCGGCGGTCTCACCTTCCTGGCCAACCGGGACTGGCGGGCGCGCGGCGGCGGCAGCGTGACCTCGATGCTGGCGGCGTTCGACGCGTTCGCCGAGCAGCTCGTGCCGGCCGTGGCCGGCCACTGGGGCTGAGCTGGCTAGGTGGCCTCCACCCGGGACTGGTTCGAGTCGGTCGCCGAGGCGCGCCGGCGGGCCCGCCGGCGGCTGCCACGGCCGGTGTTCATGGCGCTCGAGGCCGGCGCGGAAGCGGGCGTCACCCGGGCCGACAACGTCGCCGCGTTCGGCCAGCTCCGCTTCGCCCCGCCCCGGCTGGCCGATCTGCCGGCCGCGCGCGACCTGCGCACGTCGGTGCTCGGGGTGGACATCGCGCTGCCGGTGATCGCCTCGCCGGTCGGCGCGCAGGCGGTGCACCCACTGGGCGAGGTCGCGGTCGCGATGGGCACCCGCCACGCGGGGACGGCGATGGGGCTGAGCGAGTTCGCCAGCCGGCCGGCGGCCGAGGTCACGGCGGTCAACCCGGACCTGTTCTTCCAGGTGCACTGGTCGGCTGACCGGGACACGCTGCTCGAACGGGCCGAGAACGCCCGCGCGGCGGGCGCGCGGGCGCTGATCGTCACCCTCGACTGGTCGTTCCCGGCCGGCCGGGACTGGGGGAGCCCCGCGATCCCCGAGCGGCTGGACCTGCCCGCGCTGATCCGCCTCGCCCCGGCCGGCCTGGCCCGCCCCGGCTACCTGATCGACTGGCTCCGTCATGGCGGGCTGCCCGACCTGACCGTGCCGAACATGGCCCGGCCGGGCGAGCCCGCCCCCGGGTTCTTCGCCGCCTACCGGGCGTGGACGGCCGTGCCCCCGCCGACCTGGGCCGACATCGCCTGGCTGCGTGAGCAGTGGGCCGGGGAATTCATGGTCAAGGGGGTCATGCGACCGGACGACGCGCGGCGCGCGATTGACGCCGGGGCGACCGCCGTCTCGGTCTCCAACCACGGCGGCAACAACCTGGACGGCACGCCCGGCTCGATCCGGGCGCTGCCGGGGGTGGCCGAGGCGGTCGCGGGCCGGGCCGAGGTGCTGCTCGACGGCGGCATCCGGCGCGGCGGCGACGTCGTCAAGGCGCTCGCGCTCGGCGCCCGCGCGGTGATGATCGGCCGCCCCTGCCTCTGGGGCCTGGCGGCCGGCGGCCCGGCCGGCGTCGGCAACGTCTTCGACGTCCTGAGGGCCGGCATCGACTCGACCCTGCTTGCCCTAGGATGTCAGTCAATTCACCAGCTTGACCCGGCGGACGTGATCGTCCCCGAGGGCTTCGCCCAGGGTCTGAAGTGACTGCCGCGCGGCATGGGTACACGCCAGCGCAGCGGGGTAAAGGGGACGCATGGACGAGAGCAGGGCGCGGGCTTTGTTGCGGGCGGAGCGGGCCGAGGTGGCCACGCTGCTGCGCGGGACCGAGGAGTCGCAGAGCGAAGCCGAGCAGGCGCCGGACAGCCCCACCGACTTCGGGGACGAGGGGCTGGCGCTGACCGAGGAGGAGGACGAGGGAGACGTCGCCGACCAGCTGCGGGAGCGGCTGGCCGCGATCGACCGGGCGCTGGCCCGGCTCGAGGCCGGCAACTACGGTCTCTCCGTGCTCAGCGGCAAGCCGATCCCGGCCGAGCGGCTCGAGGCCGACCCGGCCGCCGAGCTGACCGTGGACGAGGCGCGCGCCCAGCGCTAGGGCCGCGGCTAGAGATCTAGCAGGGCTAGAGAAGATTGGCGGCGACCGTCGCCCCGAGCTCGTAGCACCGCCGCTCGACGTCCTTGCCGACCGGTCCTGTCGTTTCCACCGGACTGAACGCCGGAGCCCAGCCCATGCCCTTGGCGATCGCGGTCACCGACCGCACCGCGCCCGTCGTGTCGCTGGCGCCGTGCACGTAGAGGCCGTAGGGCGCCCCGGTCTTGGCCTGCAGGCACGGGTAGTAGACCTGGTCGAAGAAGTGCTTGAGCGCGCCCGACATGTAGCCGATGTTGGCGGGCGTGCCGAGCACGAACCCGTCCGCCGCGAGGACGTCGGTGACGGTCGCCGCCAGGGCCGGCGTCACCGCCACGTCGATCCCCTCGAGCTCGGGGTCGCGAGCGCCCGACACGACCGCCTCGAGCATCGCCTGCAGCGCGGGCGAGGTGGTGTGGTGGACGATCAGCAGTCGCGTCACGTGCGCGCCCTCCAGATCCGCTAGCCTGCCGCTAGCCCTTGGGCGCCCAGCCCAGGGCCGGGCCGAGCTTGGTCGCCATGTCGGTCAGTATCTGCGCGTAGTCCTCGGGCGCGAACGTGAACGGAAGCGCGAACGACACCTCGGTCACCTCGCGGAACCCGGCGTGCTGGTACAGCGCCGCCGCGATCTCCTCCGACGGGCCGAGAATGTCCCGCGCGAACAGCATCCCGGCCGGCCCGGCCGGCGCCGCCGTGCGCGGCGTGCGCGGCGTGCGCGCGGCGACGTACGCCTCGTACTTGGCCCGCTGCGCGGCCGACGCGCCGTCGGTGGGGATCACGACCAGGCCCTGCGACACCCGCGCCGCCGTCCCGGGCGGGTGCGCGGCGCGGAACGCGCGGATGTGGGACCGCTGGATCGACCCGAAGTCGTCCGACTCCTCCGCGCGCACCACCGACGACGTCAGGAAGTTGACCCCGTTCTCGCCCGCCCACCGGGCCGACGCCAGCGACGCGCCGCCGTACCACATCCGGGACCGCAGCCCGGGGGAGTGCGGCTGCACCCGCGCCGAGAACTGCTCGAAGCCGTCCGCCCCTGCGAACGCGGCCGCGGGCGCGCCGGCCACGAACCGCAGCAGCCGGTCCACCCGCTGGTAGCTGAAGTCCTCGAGGTCGGCCGTGTCCGGGTAGAGCGCCTCCCGCACGTCGTCCCAGTGCATCGGCTTCCCGACGCTGAACCCGGGGTTGAGCCGCCCGCCCGAGAGCACGTCCACCGTCGCCAGGTCCTCGGCCAGCCGCAGCGGGTTCTCCCAGCCGAGCGGGATCACGGCCGTGCCGAGCTCGATCCTCGAGGTGCGCTGGGCGGCCGCCGCCAGCATCGCGACCGGGGAGGAGATCCCGTACTGCAGGTGCCGGCAGCGGAGCCACACGGAGTCGAAGCCGAGCCGCTCTCCGAGCTCGATCGCCTCGAGGGTGTCCTGGTGCCCCGGCCCGGGGTCCTCGCCGTCGAATAGCCCGATGGTCAGAAAGCCAAGCTTCTCCAGGGCGGCGCCCGGCTCCGGCATGTGCTATCCCTTCCGGTATTGATTGATCAGAAAGGTAACAGCGGGTGGCGGTCTGCCTGCGGGAAGTCCGTCAGGCAGATCAAATTCAGACTATCGAACGGACCCGCCCGACTCTGTTCGGCTCGCTGTTCCTAACCCGCTTTATCGCCGCGTACGGTCATATCATCTGGCATACTGCGACGAATAATGCCCACGACGAAAGGGCGCATGCCAGTTCCCCGGCCCCCGCCGTCACCGTTCCCGGCAGGTAACATGATCCGCTTCAGCCACGGCGTCGCGACCTCGGTGGGCCGCGTGCGACGGGTAAACGAGGACAGCTACCTCGCCGTGCCGCCAATCTACGCGGTCGCGGACGGCATGGGCGGCCACGGCTCGGGCGACGTGGCCAGCAGGCTCGCGATCGAGGCGCTCATGCGCTGCGTCGAGCTGCGCCCGCTGTTCACCGAGGCGGTGCTGCACGCGCTCGAGGAGGCGAACCAGGTCATCGTCAGCCGGGCGGAGCCGCCGAGCCGGATGGGGACCACGGTGACCGGCCTGGCCGGCCTCGAGACGGCCGGCGGCGATCACCTCATGGTGTTCAACGTGGGCGACTCGCGGGTCTACCGGCTCGCCGCCGACCGCGTCGTGCAGCTGACGGTCGACCATTCGGAGGTCCAGGAGCTCGTCCTGGCGGGGGTGCTCAGCCGTGAGCAGGCCCGCACCCACCCGCGCAGGAACATCGTCACCCGCGCCCTCGGCACCGCCCCGTCCTCGCTGGCCGACCACTGGCTGCTGCCCGCCGTGGGCGGCGACCGGTTCCTGATCTGCTCCGACGGGCTGTCCGGGGAGCTGCCCGACGAGGTGATCCTGCCGCTGCTCACGGTCGGCGCCCCCCAGCAGGCGGCCGAGGCCCTGGTGGCGGCGGCCAACGACGCGGGCGGCCGCGACAACATCACCGCGGTCGTGGTGGACATCGTCCCCGAGGCCGGCCCGGCGAACGAGGGAGCGTCTCCGCGCGACCAGTCGGCGGCCTGGCCGGGCGGGCCCGGTGCAGGCGGCCCCGCGGGCTGGGGCGCGACGGCCGGCTCAGCCGGAGCAGACGGACCGGCCTGGCCGGGCGGCCCAGCAGGAGCAGCAGGGCCACCAGGACCGGGGTGGCCGGGCCAGCCAGCCGGACCCTCCGGGTGGGGCGGTGCGGCAGCCGGGCCGGGAATGCCAGGCGGACCGGTGATTCCAGCCGGGCAGGCCGGATCACCTGGGCCGGCGCGGCTAGCCGGATCGGGCGGACCAGACGGACCGGCGTGGCCGGGCGGACCAGACGGATCAGGCGGACCTGCCTGGCCGGGCGCGCCGGTCGGCCCGGTCGGCCCGGGCGGCCAGCGAGCGGGCCAGCCAGGGCCGCCGGAGGATGTCGGCCTGCTGGGCCTGGGGCTGATCGGCCCCGACGCCGAGCGCTTCGGCCGGGGCGACCGGTAGCCGGCGGAGCCAGGGGACCGGGCCGTTCGGAGTCGGCCGGGTCCGTTCGACAATCATGATTTTCGCTCTTGACCCCGGCCGGTCAGAACTTCTGCGCCGCCAGGAACTCCTCCCAGGTGCGGTGGCCGAGGGTGGCGCCGGCGCCGGGCAGATTGGCGCCGTCCTTGACCGCCCCGGCCGTCTTCCCCGGCAGGGGGAGGGGGATCAGCGGTCGGTGCCGGCCGGCCGCGCTCAGGTAGCTGCGGACCAGGTCGGCCATCGGGTAGGCGGTCGGCCCGCCGAAGTCCGGTGCGAGGCCGGCCGGGGCGCCGTCGGCCAGCTCGATCAGCCGGCCCGCGACCTCGCCGGTATCGACCGGCTGGAAGCGGATGCCGGACGGGACCGGAATCAGCGGCAGCCGCGCCATCGCTCGGGCGATGAGCGCCACCGCGTCGAAGAACTGGGTCGCCCGCAGCGTGGTCCAGGGCAGGCCGGAGCGCTCGACGGCGCGTTCGGTCGCGACCATCGACTGGAAGTAGCCGAACATCAGCTTGCCGAGCCCGCCTCCGACCGGGACCCGGTCCGCGCCCACGACCGAGATCTTGACCAGGTGGGGCGGCGCCGGGAGCTGGCTGGCGGCCCGGATGAGGTTCGCCGTCATGGCCTGGTCGCGGCGGAAGCTCGGCGCCCCGGCGCAGTGGATGATGATGCCCGCGCCGAGGACGGCCCGGTCGACGCCCTCGCCGGTTACCAGGTCGCCCTGGACGTAGTCGACGCCGTCGACGGGCGGCCGGGTGTGGCTGAGCACGCGCAGCTCGCGGCCCGCGTCGTGCAGGCGCTGCACGACCGGACGGCCGGCCCGGCCGGTGCCGCCGGTGACAAGCACTAGCGTCATGATTGGCTCCTTGCGATTTTCTGTCGTAGCGGTCACAGCAGGCCGGTGCGGCCCGTCATGGGTATGACGGAACCCGACGGCAGTGATGTGACGGTGACAGGCTGATGGACGACGAATTGCTGGCCGAGCGGTTCGAGGGGAACCGGGCCCGGCTGCGGGCGATGGCCTACCGGATGCTCGGCTCGGCCAGCGACGCCGACGACGCGGTGCAGGAGGCCTGGCTGCGCGCCGCCCGGGCGGGCGCGGACGGCGTCGCCAACCTGGACGGCTGGCTGACCACGATCACGTCGCGGGTGTGCCTGGACCTGCTCCGCTCGCGGCAGGCGCGCCGCGAGGAGCTGGCGGGCGACGCCGAGGAGGAATTCGGGCTGCAGGCGGTCGGCGGCGACGCCGGGCTGGCCGACGCCGGCGGCCCCGAGCAGGAGGCGGTGCTGGCCGACTCGGTGGGACTGGCGCTGCTGGTCGTGCTCGACCGGCTGGCGCCGGCCGAGCGGGTGGCGTTCGTGCTGCACGACACCTTCGGGGTTCCGTTCGACGAGATCGCCCAGATCACCGGGCGCTCACCCGACGCGGCGCGGCAGCTCGCGAGCCGGGCCAGGCGGCGGGTGCGCGGCGCGGCCGGGCAGGACGGTCGGCCTGGCGGAGGGCCGGCCGCGGCCGCGCGGCTGGCCCGGCAGCGGACGGTGGCGGAGGCGTTCCTGGTCGCCGCCCGGGCCGGCGACCGCAGCGCGCTGCTCGCCGTCCTCGACCCCGACGTCGTGCTGCGATGCGACGGCGGAAGAGCACGCCCGGATGCTTCCGTGGTGCTGCGCGGCCCGGCCGCCGTCGCCGGCGGGACGCTGGAAATCGCGCAATCCTCCATACCGAAGCGGCCAGTCCTGGTCAACGGAGCCGCCGGTGTGATCGTG
>DATCGA010000347.1:0-13062 GCA_036509215.1 Trebonia sp. | reverse complement strand
GGGCGGTCGACGACGGCGACCTGGCCGAGGCGGTCGAGTGCGACACCCGCCTGCACGGCGTGCTGATCGAGGCGGGCGGCCGCGCCCGGCTGGTCGAGCTCTGGCACGCGCTCGACGGACAGATGGGCGCGCTGATGCGGTCCTCGCTCGAGTTCCAGGGCGGTGACCTGACCCAGGTCATCGACCGGCACCGGAGCCTGATCGAGGCCGTCGCGACCAGGGACAGGACCACGATCGCGGCCGCGCTCAAGGACCACTACCTCAACCCCAAGACGTTCCCTGAGACCCCGCCCGACCAGGAAAACGAACAGGAAGAAGCATCATGACCACCGACGAGGCAATCGTCGCCGGCAGCGCGCCCGCCACCGACAGCGCGCCGATCACCGACCCGGCCGTGCGGCCGCCGTTCCACCTGGCCGTCCCGGTCGACGACCTGGGCCAGGCGGCGGCGTTCTACGGCGGCGTGCTCGGCCTGCCCCGCGGCCGTTCCTCCGACCACTGGATCGACTGGAACCTGGGCGGCCATCAGGTCGTCACCCACCTCGCGCCCGGACCGCGCCAGGACCGGGCGCACAACCCGGTCGACGGCCACGACGTCCCGGTCCCGCACTTCGGCCTGGTGCTGCCGATCGCGGACTTCCATCGGCTGGCCGGCCGGCTGCGGGCGGCGGGCACCACGTTCGTGATCGAGCCCTACGTCCGCTTCGCGGGCGAGGTCGGCGAGCAGCACACGATGTTCTTCTACGACCCGGCGGGCAACCCGCTGGAGTTCAAGGCCTTCGCGGACCTCTCCCAACTGTTCGCCCACTAGCGGATCGGCACACTAACGCCCATGGCACCGATGAACGCGCACGAATGGGGTGATCTCGCCGATGACGAGGCCGCCGCGGCACTGCTTGGCTCTGTAATGTCGACAATCGACAATCGAGTTCAATACGGCGACGCCCGCCTGGTCGAGGCGGAGGAGCTGCGGCTGTACCACCAGCTGGACCGCGACCCCGACGAGCGGCTGGAAAAGTCGGTCGGCATCGGCGTCCGGGTGCTCGTCGACGGCAGCTGGGGCTTCGCCGCCGCGCCGCTGAGCGACGCCGGCGTCCCCGCCAGAACCGCCGAGCGCGCCATCGCGGTCGCCCGGGCCGGCGTCGGCACGGGCCCGAGGGTCGCGCTGCCGCCCCGCCCGGCCGCCAGCGGCCGCTACCAGACCGAGGTCGGGCAGGACCCGTTCGCGGTCAGCACCGCCGAGCGCGACGCCCTTCTCGCGCAGGCGATCGAGGCCGCCGCCGCCAGCCGGGGCGTCTCCAGCGTGACGGCGGGCGTCAACGCCAAGCGCCAGCACCGGCACTTCGCCTCGACCGAGGGATCCCTCCAGCACCAGCACCTGATCGAGACCGGCGGCGGCCTGACCGCGATCGCCGCCAACGCGCATGAGGTGCAGCGGCGCAGCTACCCGAACTCATTCCACGGCAACACCGGCGGCTCCGGCTGGGAGTTCGTCCTCGGCCTCGACCTGGTCGGCAACGGCGCCCGGGTCGGCGAGGAGGCCGTCGCCCTGCTGTCGGCCCCGATGGCTCCCGCGGGCGTCAACGACCTGGTGATCGGCGCGCAGCAGGTCTCGCTGCAGATTCACGAGTCGTCCGGGCACGCCCTCGAGCTGGACCGGATCCTGGGCGACGAGCGGAACTTCGCTGGCACCTCGTTCATCCGGGCGAGCGACGTCGGCACCCTCCGCTACGGCTCCCCGGCGGTGTCGATCACCTCCGACCCCACCGTCGCCGGGACCAGGGGCAGCTTCGGCTGGGACGACGAGGGCACCCCCGCTCGCCGGGCGGGCCTGATCGAGGAGGGAATCTTCCGGCGGACGCTGTCCAACCGGGACTCCGCCGCCCGGGCCGGGCTCGAGGTCACCGGCGCGGCGCGGGCCGACGGCTGGGCCTACCTGCCGGTCTGCTTCTCCACCCATGTGTTCCTCGAGCCGGGCGCGGGCAGCCTGGCCGAGCTGCTCGACCGGCTCGGCGACGGCTACTACATCGAGGACAACCGGAGCTGGTCGATCGACAACCGCCGGCTCAACTTCCAGTTCGGCACCGAGGTCGCCTACGAGGTCCGGCGGGGCCGCCAGGGGCGGCTGCTGCGCAACTTCAGCTACGGCGGGATCACCCCGCAGTTCTGGAACAGCGTTGAGGCCGTCGCGGGCCAGGAAGAGTTCCGGACCTTCGGCTACCCCTGCGGCAAGGGCGAGCCCAAGCAGTGGGGTTTCCTCAGCCACGGGGCGGCGCCGCTGCTCGCCCGCGCAATCAGGACAGGAGTCGCATGATGCTGCCGCCGCTGGACGAGGCGCGGACCATGGAAGCCCTCGACGCCGCGCTGCGGTCGACCGCAGCCGACGAATTCGAGATCAGCGTGCTCGCCCGGTCCGGCGAGTACACCCGGTTCGCCGGCCAGGTCATCCACCAGCCGCAGGACATCACCGAGGTCCAGTACCTGGTTCGCGCGCTGGTCAACGGCCACCCCTACCGGGTCGCCACCGCTACCGCGGCCGACCTCGAGCGCGCCGTGGCCGCCGCCGCGGCGGGCGCCCGGATCCGGGCCGAGCTGTCGAAGGAGGCCGGGCAGGTCCGGCTGGCCGGACCGCAGCCCGACGCCGCGCCCGGACCGCTTTGGTACGCCGACACCGAGGCGTACGACGTCGCCGCCCGCAGCTCGCTCGCCAAGCGGGCCATGGCCGAGGCGATCGAGGCGGGCGGCGAGGCGGCCGGCATGCTCGGCTGCGCGGTCACCCAGCAGCTGGTCGCGACCACCGCCGGGATCCGCCGGGCGACCGCCGCCACCGAGGCGTCGGGCAGCCTGACCGTCACCATCGACGACGGCACCGCGCACTGGGTCGACCTGAGTCGCTCGGCCGGCCGGCTGGACGTGGCAGGCTCGGTCTCCCACGCGGTCGCCCAGGCCCTGGCCGGACGCGGCCGGGTCGACCTGCCGGCCGGCCGGTACCCGGTCGTCCTCGGGGCAGAGGCGGTCGGCGAGCTGCTCGGCTTCCTGCCCGACGTCGGCTTCGCCGGCACCCTCGCCGCGGCCGGGATCGGCATCACCGCCCAGGCCGGCCAGCCGCTGGCCGCCCCCCTGGTCGACGTGGCCGACGACGGCGGCGTCGACGTGGGGCTGCCGATCGGCTTCGACATCGAGGGAGTGACCAAGCGCCGGGTCGACTTCTTCCGCCATGGCCTGGTCGGCGAGGCGGTCACCGACCTCGCCACCGCCGCCGCCCTCGGCCGGCCGTCAACCGGGCACGCGCACATCGCCCGCGAGCAGGTCCCAGAGCCGACCGCCCCCAACATCGTCATGTCCGGCGGCACGCAGACCGAGGACGACCTCATCGCCCAGCTCGAGCACGGCGTCTACCTCCAGCGATTCTGGTACACGAGGCTGGTGGACCGGATCACGGGGACGATCACCGGCGTCACCAGGGACGCCTGCTTCCTGATCGAGAACGGGCGGCTGACCACCCCGCTGAACGGCATGCGGTTCACCGAGTCGGTGCTCGGGTTGCTGGCCGGGGTCGAGGCGATCGGCGCCGACGTCCGGTCCCAGCCGATCCCGAACGTGTGGAACGGCGCCATCTCCGCGCCGTCGGCCCGCAGCGCCGCCTTCCGGCTCGGCGCCGCCCCGATCGAGCCGGTCGCCTAGCGGCGGGCGCAATGCCGCCGAGGCTGAGGGCGGGCGGGGTTCGACCACGGCCCGCTCCGCCTCAGCCTCGGCCCCCGGCCTCTGCGGCCAGACCGAGGAGGGTCGACCATGGAAGCGTGGTCGATCAACGAGAGCGCTGGAGCTCGCCGCTCACCCAGGTCGAGCTGCGGGCGATGTGGACCTACAGTGACGGCGCCCGCGCGGTCAAGGCGCGCTGGTCACCGGGGGTGGCCGGCCGGCCAGGAAGGTGGGCGCTGGCGGACCAGACGACCGGACACGTCCACGGCGAAGTTCAGGCGGGGGAGTTCTCACGCCGGTTTCGGCCGGTGGACGCGTTCGCGGACGTGCCGGGATTTTCGACTTACGTGGGGACGGTCACCGCGTCTGATGGTTCCGCGCTGGTGGATCTCATACTTGATCGCAACCCGTTCATGCTTTCTAACGGGCCCCGGCGGGTGGCCAGGCCGCACGTGCTCATCGTGCCCCGCCGCCATCGCGACGGATGGTCCTCGGCCACCGCTGCGGAACTGACAGCCTGTCAGACGGCGATGACCCTGGTCGCCGCCCGGTACCTCAGCCTGGACGGCGGGCAGGCGGTGTTCTGCGCCAATGACAGCCCGCCGAACCTCGATTACCTGCGTGACCTGGCAGGCGCCAGCGGGAACCTCGGCGGCGCCGACGCTGACGCGGCGACCACCAGGAATCCTCGGCAGGAGGTGCAGCACGCCCACCTGCACGTCTTCTACGCGGAAGCGGGCGAGACCGAGAACCACGAATCGTCCGCCCAGATGGCGCGCACGGTCGTCGCTGAAGGCGTCGGGGCGTTCAGTGACGCTCCCGGCGGCGACGCGGTGCAGGTCGACGGGGGCAGCGCGACCGGCATCAGCGCGGCCGCGCGGCCCTGGGGCGGCAGCTACTGCTCGTACCAGTTGACGGTGGGCGGCGCTTTCTGGGTGATGCCAGCCCTGGGAGCGTCGCAGGACGAGTTCAACCGGCGTCTCGCCCGGGCCGACGGACTCCAGGCGACGCCCGACCCGAGGTTGGGCGGCGCCGTCAACCTGGTCCGGCCGAGCCTGGCCGACGCGGGGCGGCTGCGCGCGGCGCAACGGGTCACGGCGCAGCACCGGGCCAGCTTCGAGACGTTCCTGGCCGGGCGCGGACTCACTGCGCGGTCACTACCCACCTCGTAAGGTAAGCATCGGGGGAGCCCTGGACCTGCTCGCCCTCCACGAGCGGGCCCCTTCACACGGTGAGCGGGTGGCGGTACTGGGCATACTGCAGAGCATGGTGCCGCTAACCGGCAACGGCGTTCCTGCTGTGCACGACCACGTGGTCCTCGCCTCGGCCGACAGCGAGGCCTTCACCTCGCTGCGGAAACGGTCTACCTCACGCGACGACCGCTACCGGATGGGCAAGGAGATCCGCCAGCTGGTTCCGCGCAGCTCGCTGGGCGACTGGAAGGTACGCAGCGACCGGCCCGATCCGGTCGAGCTGATCAACGAGTCGCATCGCGGCCGGCTGGAATGGCTGATTCCCGTTCGCGTCGGGCGGATGACGGCCACGCCCTACGGATTCCTGCGCGGCTCCGCCATCGTCATGGCCGAGGACGTCGCCCGGCTGCCTGCCACCGGCATCACCCCGGTGATCTGCGGTGACGCGCACCTGGGCAATTTCGGTTTCTACGGCTCCCCGGAGCGGGATCTCGTCATCGACCTGAACGACTTCGACGAGGCCCACCCGGGCGGATGGGAGTGGGACCTTCGCCGGCTGGTCGCCAGCATCTGGGTGGCCGGGCGCCAGAACGGCGCCAGCGAGCAGGACTGCGAGTCGGCCGTGCTCCGGTGCGTCGCCGGGTACCGGGCCGAGGTCCGCGATCTGGCCGCGGCCCCGCTGCTGGCCCGGTCCTACCAGCGGCTCGAGGCGGACCGCCTGCAGCAGAGCACGACCGGCAAGGCGCTGCAGGCCGAGATCAAACGAGCCGCCGCCCGGGCCCGCCGCGGCACCAGCGACCGGGCGCTGCCCAGGTTCACCGCCGAACGCGACGGGAAACGCCGCCTGGTGGAAGACCCGCCGCTGGTCACGCGGATCAGCTACGCCGAGGCGGACGCGCTCGCCCAGGGGCTCGACGAGTACCTCGGCACGCTGGCACCGCACTGGCGGCGGGTGCTGGGCGGCTACACGGTGGTCGACATCGCCCACAAGGTGGTTGGCGTCGGCAGCGTCGGGCTGCGCGCCTACGTCGCCCTGCTCGAGGGCAGCAGCCCCGACGACGTGCTGTTCCTGCAGCTGAAGCAGGCGCGACGGTCGGTCCTGGCCCCGTACGTGCACGGCGAGTCCGCCTGGCACGCCCACCAGGGCCAGCGAGTGGTGGAGTACCAGCAGGCGCTGCAGACGGTCAGCGACCCGCTGCTCGGCTGGGCGTCCTTTGACGGACACCAGTACTACGTCCGCCAGTTCAGGAACATGAAGGGGACCGTGGCCGTCGACTCCATCGACGCCGCGGCCCTGGCCGACTACGCCGCGGTCGTCGGGCATCTGCTGGCCAAGGGCCACGCCCGCACCAGCGGGGCATCGATGATCGTCGGCTACGTAGGCGGGTCCGATCGCCTCGATGTCGCCCTGGCCCGGTTCGCCCGGCTCTACGCCGACCAGACCGAGGCCGACCACGCAGCCCTGGTCAAGGCCGCCGACCGCGGCGACGTCCCGATCGAGCGCGGTCTGTAAGGCGCCGGTAGTCCAGTAGCGGGAGCGATAGCTGTCGAAACTTGGGATCCAACGGTGCCGAAAACCGGTACCTAAGGGTGCCGAAAATGCGTACCCAAGGGTGCCGAAAATGCTCACTCAAGGTCATGACCAGACGGTTCCCGCAGCCGACGGACCCACCCGGACGGACTAGCCGCGCCTGTAGGCCAGGGCGCGCCCGCACCAGCCGAGCGTCGATGATCATCGGTTGCGTCCACGCAAACATGTGTGGCATCAAGAGTGCCGGCGAGATCGAGATCTGCTGACGACAGCCACGCGTGACCGCCTGATCGCGGCCCCAATCTCCGCGCTCTGGGCATGACCGGCTGGCCCGCGCAGCGCCCCGTCTCGCAAAGCCGATCCGGAGGCGGGGCGTTTCGGCAGCTGCGACACTGAGGCGGTGCCGAGCGATCTGGATGAGTATGTGCTGGCAGGTGAGCGGCGGGTCGAGTACTGCCTGTACAACCGCGGTGGGAACCGACGGGCGATCTTCCAGTACGGCACGCCGGGCACGCGGTGGTTGTCGCCCAGGCAAATCGGCGCGGCCCGATCTGCCGGGTTTGAACTACTGGTGATCGACCGTCCTGGTTACGGGAGGACGAGCCTGAGGCCGGACCGGCGAATCGCGGACGTGGTCGATGACACGCGCGCGGTCCTGGAAGTCGTGGGCTGGGATAGGTTCGCGGTCTGGGGCGGCTCGGGCGGGGCGCCGCATGCCCTGGCGATCGCGGCCCGCCTGCCGGGCCGAGTGACCGCCTGCGCGAGCGTGGTCGGCCTGGCTCCTTATGATGCGGCCGGGTTGGACTGGTACGCCGGGATGTCGGCAGGGAATGTCGAGGAATTCCGGGCCGCGGCGCGGGGAGAGCACGCCTATCGCCCCCTCGTCGAGGGTCTCGCTGCAGATGCTATGGCCAGCATCGAGGCGGGCGGCATTCAAGTCGCCGGCAGCTACCAGCTCCCCGAGGTCGACCGTCGTGCGCTCGCGGCACGGCACGAGGAGGGTGGCTACCGAGAGCGCATGAGCCAGACCTACCGTCAAGGCGTCGAGGGCTGGGTCGAGGATTGCATCGCCCTGACCCAGCCATGGGGCTTCGAGTTGTCGGAGCTCACGATGCCTGCCAGCGTTTGGTACGGAGCTGCCGATGTTCTCGTGTCCCGCGACCATCACGAGTACCTGCTATCGGCCACCCCCGGCGCCCAGCGCCGAGAACTCGGCGGCGGCCATGTCCTAGACGGCCAGGACCTCGCGGCAATCTACGACTGGCTGGCTAATCCGTCTGGCTAGCTGAACAAACGAGGAGCTACGGGGCGCGGTATCTGAGTCCGTCCATCAGCAGGTCGAGTACGTCACGGGCTAGGTCGTGTTGGTCGGGGGCTAGGCCACACGATGGTAGATCCGATTTCCGCGGCATCCTACGGGGCGCGATCGAGCGTGACTGTGACCGAGTGGGCGCTGGCGGGGATGGTGACGGTGCCGATTGGGTCGCTGACCGTGCCGGCTGAGGCGGCAGCGATGTTGCCGACGAAGGCCGGAAGGTCGAAGATCACCGGGCCGGGCGGGGCGCCGGTCACGCTGAGCGTGACCGTCTTGCGGTGCCCGGTGATCGTCACGCCGACCCGGCGGCCGTCGGCGGCCGGGAAGTCGGACACGGCGATCGGGCGCCCGGAGGCGAGCCAGCCGCCGGGGACTCCGCGGCCGACGACCAGCGCGCCGTCGGCCCGCTGGGACACCAGCGAGTCGAGCAGGCCGAGATCGCCCATCGCGATGCCCCAGGAGTGCGGTGACGAGCCGCCGCCGGACGACGGGTGGTCGCCGACCCACGGCGTCGTCGAGCTCGGCGAAGTCGAGCCCTCCCACCAGGCGTTCGGGCCGCTCTGGTCATGGGCGATCAGAAACTCGTAAGCGAGGATCCCCTCGTCACGGTAGGCGCCGCTGGCGAGACCCCAGGCACCGTACGCGGCGTTGTAGGCGGTCGAGTAGAAGCCCTCTCCTGGGTAGCCGCCGAAGGTGCCGGGCGGCAGCAGGCCGGCCGCCCGGCCGAACCCGTAGGAGAGCGTCTTGTCGATCAAGTCCGCCATCGTCCCGCTGACCGGAGAGGTGACCGGGGCGCCGAGCTGGGCGGCGTTCCATGCCCAGTTGAAGTAGACGCCGGGAGCGGCCCAGTTGGCGTCTTCCGGGTTGGTGCACCGGTTGGCCGTGTTCGGCTTGACCATCGAGCAGGGGATGTAGTTGAGGTGGTTGGCCGTGATGGTGGCCGACAAGGTGGTGTTCACGGCCTTGAGCAGGCTGTCGTACTCGGCGGTCGCCCAGCTGGCCTCGGTCTTGTCGCCGACGGCCTTGGCGAGGTACTCGTAACCGGCCAGGCCGAGCAGAGCCTCGTAGTTGTCGGACGTCCAGTAGCCGTTGGCATCGATGTCGTTGGTCTCGCCGATGATCCCGCCCGGCCCGGTGCGGGCGGCGGCGATCTCGTGCGCAGCCGTCTCGATGCTCGGCTGGCTGGTGCCCCCGAGCGGGCCCGGCCTGGCGAAGCGGCTGGCGAGGAACTTGGCGTCGCCGGTCTTCTCGACGTACACGGCCCACAGCCACGGGTACACCCAGGTGCCGTCGGAGTACTGGGTGTTGGTGCCGACCACGCGGTCGGCCTCGTCGAGCAGCGCGTGCGCGCCGGTGAAGTAGCCCTCGTTGAAGAGGTTGGCCAGGATGCCGACTACGTCGTGCTCGTACTCCTGGTGGTACCCGTTGGTGCCGGTGTCCAGGGCGTTGCCGCTGCGGTCGATCTGGGTGTAGGCGAAGCCGGCCTTCCACGCGTCGGCGAGCTGCTTGTCGGGCAGCGTGAGCTGGGCGATCTGTGCGAGCTGACCGTCCCAGAACGCTTTCATGTGGGCGAAGTGGCCATCGTAGCCACCGGCGGCCGCGAGCTGTGACGCCGTGGGCCACGCGTACGTTCCGCCGAACCTGTCTCCAGCCGTCACGTAGTCGTGGTTCACCGTCGCGCCTGGCGCGACCTGGTCGGAAGCGCTGTTCAGCGGGACCAGGCCGGGAGTCGGCTGCGGGTCGATCGTGACCGGCCGGCCGGCCGGGTTCTGCACCGCGACGCGGCTGTAGATCGCGACGTACCGGTGACCGCCGATGGTTACCTCGTCGCCGAAGTTCGTGATGGAGACCCTCGCGCCGTCATCGGCGAAGCTGGTGACCAGGGCGGGCAGGTAGCCGCCGGAGTTCGTCCACGTGGTCCGGGTGTAGTCGTAGACGCCGAAGCCGTATTCGGTGTTAATGCCGTTGGGCACGTAGAAGCTTCCGCCGAGGCAGGCAGTCGCGCCCTGGGCGTTGCCGAGCCAGCCGATCGCGGCGGCATCCGCGTTGGGGCCGCCGGTGGCGGCGCACGGGTACGGCGGGCTTGCGCTCGCCGACGGCGCGGCGGCGGCCCCGGCCGCTGCCATTGTCATCCCTGCTGCTGCCGCTGTTACCGCCGCCAGCGTGACGGTGGCGAATCGCCCGAATCGCAGTGACCGCATAAAAGTCGCCCTCACCGAGTTACCTCCTATGCTCCATTGCGTCGTTTACCCGGATCAAATCTTTCTCGCGCGAATAACCGGATCCTGCGCTTCCCCACTCAGCACCGCCTAAACAAGGCCTGCCGCCAATTGCGAGAAAGTTGACTCCACCGACAGACGTAATCGAGAGATGCGACTGGGGCGTTAAATAAGTCCTGAGAACAGAGTGTTACCGCTCGGGCCGACTAACTTAGTCGCGGTCGTGAGCGCTTTCCGGCCGGGCGCCGTATCTGAGCCCGTCCATCAGCAGGTCGAGCAGGTCGCGGGCGAGGTCGCGCTGGTCGGGCTGGCCGGCGATCAGCGCCACCCCGCCCAGGGCCATCACGACGACCTTCGCGTTGACGTCGGGGCGGATCGTTCCCTCGGCCAGGCCGGCCGACAACAGGGTGGCCATGGCGTCGAAGAGCAGGCCGCGCGTCTTCATCCGCAGGTCGTCGTCGTCGGTGAGGACCGCGTGCAGCGCGCCGGCCATGCCGCGCTTGGCCGCCAGGTAGTCGAGGAAGCCGTCCATCCACCGCCGGGTCGCATCAGCCGCGGGCATCGTCTCCAGCAGCGCCGGCGCCGCCGAGCACAACTTCGCGCTCTCGCTCCGGTAGGTGGCCTCGACCAGGAGCTCGCGGGTCGGAAAGCGGCGATAGAGCGTCCCGATGCCGACCCCGGCGTCCTTCGCGATCGCCTTGAGCGACGCGTCCTCCCCGTCGCGCGCGAACGCCCGGCCGGCCGCTTCGAGGACCCGGTCGTGGTTGACCTGCGCGTCAGCTCGCAGCGCCCGTGTCTCTACGGCTGGCATGGCCCTCCCCGGCATTTGTAACCGGACCCGACTCCGCTTACAGTGAAGCTTAACGGACCCGGCTCCGCTTATCGGCAGTCTAAGGGAGATCAAGGACTATGAGCAGCACCCTCATCACCACCCCGTTCGGGGCCACGTCCACCGCCGCCGAGGTGATCGCCGGGGTCGACCTGGCCGGCCGGCGCGCCATCGTCACCGGCGGCTCGTCGGGGATCGGGGTCGAAACCGCCCGTGCGCTGGCGTCAGCCGGAGCCGAGGTGACGCTCGCGGTCCGCGACGTGGACGCCGGGCGCCGCACCGCCGCGGGCATCACCGCCACAACCGGCAAGGACCAAGTCCTCGTCGCCAGGCTCGACCTCGCCGACGTGGGCTCCGTCCGCGAGTTCGCGTCCCGCTGGACCAAGCCGCTGGACATTCTCGTCAACAACGCGGGCGTCATGGCCACGCCGGAACGGCGGACCGCGCAGGGCTGGGAGCTGCAGTTCGCCACCAACCACCTCGGTCACTTCGCGCTGACCACCGGCCTGCTCCACGCCCTGGCCGCCTCCGGCAACGCCCGTGTCGTCGTGGTCAGCTCGGTCGGTCACATCAACGGCGGGATCCTGTTCGACGACCCCAACTTCGTGCGTCATCCCTACGACCCGTGGGCGGCCTATAGCCAGTCCAAGACCGCGAACGTGCTGTTCGCGGTCGAGGCGGCCAAGCGCTGGGCGGCCGACCGCATCGCCGTCAACGCGCTCAACCCAGGCCGGATCAGCGACACCGGTCTCGGGCGGCACATGACGGCGGCGCCAGTCAGTTTCGACCCCACGGGAAGCACCGGCGTCTCGGTCAAAGACACCGCCCAGGGCGCCGCCACCTCGGTCCTGCTGGCCGCCTCGCCGCTGGTCGCGGGCGTGACCGGACGCTACTTCGAGGACTGCAACGAGGCCGGACCCCACCAGCCCGGTGTCCGCCGGGGAGTCGCCGGCTACGCCCTCGACCCCGATAACGCCGCCCGGCTCTGGCAGCTCTCCACCGACCTGCTGACCGCAGCCAGCTAGGCCACTCAGTCGATCACCACGATCAGGTCGCCGCCGTCGACCTGCGCGGTGCCGATCAGCGCCAGCCGGGTGACGGTGCCGGCCACCGGGGTGGTGATGGAGGCCTCCATCTTCATCGCCTCGATCTTGGCGACGGTGTCCCCGGCCGCGACCTGGGCGCCGACCGACACCACCGGGGTCACGCTGCCGCCGAAGGGGGCGGCGACGTGCCCGGGCCTGGCCGGGTCGGCCTTCTCGGCGGCGGGCGCGTCGGGCTCGACCGAGCGGTCGCGGATCGGGATCGGGCGGAGCTGGCCGTTGATCGTGCACATGACGGTGCGGATGCCGCGCTGGTCGGGCTCGCCGATCGACTGGAGGCCGAACAGCAGCGTCTTGCCTTCTTCGAGGGCGACGTGATGCTCCTGCCCGGGGTGAAGCCCGTAGAGGTACTCGGCGGTGCCGAGGACCGACAGGTCACCGTAGGTCGCCCGCGATTCCTCGAACTTCCTGGTCGGGCCGGGGAACAGGAGCCGGTCGAGGGTCCGGCGGCGGTCCGTGCGCAGGCCGTCTTCCTGCGGGCCGGTGAGCTCGGTGTCGAGCACGCGGGCGGTGCGGCCGGCCAGCACCTTGGTCCGGAACGGCTCGGGCCAGCCGCCGGGCGGGTCGCCGAGCTCGCCGGACAGGAAGCCGATGACGGAGTCGGGGATGTCGTACTTCCCGGGGTCGTCGGCGAAGTCCTGCGGGTCGGCGCCGACGGCGACCAGATGCAGCGCCAGGTCGCCCACGACCTTGCTGCTCGGGGTCACCTTGACGATGTTCCCGAGGATGCCGTTGGCGGCGGCGTACATGTCCTCGATCTGCTCGAACTTCTCGCCCAGGCCGAGCGCGATCGCCTGCTGACGCAGGTTGGAGAGCTGGCCGCCGGGGATCTCGTGGCGGTAGACGCGGCCGGTCGGCGCGGGCAGGCCGGACTCGAACGGCGCGTAGAGGCGGCGCACGGCCTCCCAGTAGGGCTCGAGGTCGCACACCGCCCGCAGCGACAGGCCCGTCTCCCTGGCCGAGTAGTCGGTCGCCGCCACCAGCGACGACAGGGACGGCTGGCTGGTGGTGCCGGACATGGCCGCGTTGGCGGCGTCGACCGCGTCCACGCCGGCGTCGATGGCGGTGATCAGGGTCGCCAGCTGGCCGCCGGGGGTGTCGTGGGTGTGCAGGTGGACCGGCAGGTCGAATCGGTCGCGGAGCGCGGTGACGAGCGTTCTGGCGGCCGGG
>DATCGA010000346.1:0-7432 GCA_036509215.1 Trebonia sp. | reverse complement strand
CGGGCTAGCGCAGGTCATCGCGGCCGAGCAGACCGCGTCGGCGGACCGGGCCAAGGCGGTGGCGCTCGTCGCCGCCGGCTACGGGCTCGGGGCCGGGGCCATCGCGATCTTGCACAGCCTGGCGTCCGGCGCGCTCGGCTTCCGCGGGGTGTTCGCGCTGGCGCTGGTTCCGCTGGCCCTGCTGCCGCTGCTGCGGCGCTGGCTCTCGGAACCGGACCGGTTCGCGGTGGCGGCGGCCGGGCCCAAGCATCCGACGCCGGTGCTCGGCGCGGTCGCCCGGCCGTTCCGCGCCCGGCTGGCGGTGATCGTGGTGCTGGCCTTCGCCGTCTCCGTGATCACCGGTCCCGCCAACAGCTTCATCTTCCTGTTCGCCCAGAACTTCCTCCGCCTGTCGGGCGTGGTCACGGCGGCCATGGTGGTCGGGGCGGGCGTCTCCGGCCTGGCCGGGCTGCTGGCCGGGCGGTGGCTCGCGGACCGGGTGGGCCGGCGGCTGACCGGCACGGTCGCCATGGTGGCGATGGCCCTGCTCGCCGTCCTGGCCTACTCGGGGCCGGCCCCGGCGCTGGTGGCCGGCTACATCCTCGAGGTGTTCGCCGCCTCCGTCTTCGGGCCGGCCATCGGGTCCATGACCACCGAGCTCTTCCCCACCTCGGTGCGGGCCTCGGTCGTCGGCTGGTCGCTGGCGGTCGGCGTGCTCGGGGCGGTGGTCGGCCTGATCGTCTTCGGGGTGGTGGCGCGCTCCGGTCAGCCGTTCGCGCTGGCCGGGCTGCTCACCTTCCTCCCCGTGGTGCCGCTGGTGGGGCTGTTCTGGCTGCTGCCGGAGACCAGGGGGCGCGAGCCCGAGGATCTCTGGCCCGACCAGTAAACGTTCACCCTTGTCAGGTGAGGCGGGGATTCCAGAAGATCCGTAACGTCACCGACCGTGGTTAACCGCTCGGCTGGCGCGCGAATCCCGCGCCGTCCGGCCTGGCGTCGCCGGTCGGGACGGCTTCACCGGACCCGCTGGCCGATCGCGGTGGCCGAGGTCATCGTCGCGATCGCAGTCGGGCTCATCCTGCCGAGGGTGGAAACCCACTACCACTGGAATGACGGCATCTCCTACGACGTGGGGACCGCGCAGGCGACGCTGGGCGCGATCGCCGCCGGGATGATCACGCTGACCGGGTTCGTGCTGACTGCGGTGACGCTGATCGTGCAGACAGTGCAGAGCCAGTCGCCGAGGCTGATGCGGATGGTCGACCGCACGGACAGGACGCCGATCCTGTTCGGTACGTTCACCGCGACGTTCACCTTCGCGCTGGTCGTCCTCAGCCAGGTCCGGGAGAACTCCGTACCCGACGTGTCGGTGCTGGTCTCGCTGCTGCTGCTGCTGATCAGCGTCGGGCTGCTGCTGCGGCTGCTGGCCACCTTCCGCACCACGCTGACCACCGGCGGGCTGGCCCGGGCGGTCGGGAACCAACTCCGCGGGGTAATCGACCTGATGTACCCGGCGCGGTTCGATCCGGCGGCGAGCACGGCGGCCGCGGGCAGCGACGGACAACCCCAGGCCGCGCCCTCGTGGCTGATCCGCCATGTCGGCGGCCCGGGTATTTTCCAGGCATTCGACGAGTCGGCCGCGGTCCGGCTCGCGGCGAGCACCGGGACTGAGATCCGGTTCATCCCGGCCGTCGGCGATTTCCTCGTCAGCGGCGCCAAGCTAGCCGCGGGCACCGGGCCCGCCCCCGACGCCGCGAAGCTCCGCGGCTTTGTCAGGATCGGCCTGCTCCGCACGCTGGAGCAGGACCCGGCTTACGGAATCCGGCTCCTGGTCGACATCGCGCTGCGCGCGCTGTCGCCGGCGGTGAACGATCCCACCAGCGCCGTCCAGGCACTCGACCAGCTTGATGATGCCCTGCAGCGGCTGGCCAGGCGGTCGCTGGGCGATGGCCGACTGCTCAACCAGGCCGGACGGGTCCTGGTCCGTTTTCCGGCCCCGAGGTGGGACGCGTTCCTGGCCCTGGCGGTCGACGAGATCATCGTCTGCGGCGCCGGGAGCATCCAGGTGACCAGGCGGCTGCGCGCGCTCTTCGATGACCTGCTGATCAACGCGCCGCCGAGCAGGCGTCCGCCCGTCAGCGCCCGTATTGCCACCCTTCAGCGCGCGGTCCGCAGCGCGCTAGCCGACGAGACGATCGCCTCCGAGGCGATGGAGCCCGACCATCAGGGCATCGGCTCACCCCGAGTCAGGGACTAGGCGCGGGGCCCCGGCGTCTGAAAACAGCCGCCGTGCGCGATGTTCCACGAATGTAGCGATGGGTACTCACACAATGACTGAAAGTCACGAATGAGGTAGATGTGGAATGGGGGCAGTTCGATGAGCAGTGCACAGGACCAGCCGGCGCCCGGCACCGGGACCGGTGCCGCCGTGGGAACGAGCGGCAACGCAACCGGCGCGCCAGTCGCAACCGGGGAGCCAATGGGCAAGCACGCGAGCCCGACGGCGGAGGCCGAGCGCGGCTACGTGCCGAGGCAGGCATCGGGCTATGACGACAGGCCCGGGCTCGCGGAAAGCAACGCCAGCGGAGCGGTGATCGGCTGGACCGTCTTCGCCGCGGTGATGCTGATGATCGCCGGGATCGGCAACGTCCTCGAGGGGATCGCGCAGCTCGTCAGGGGCTCGTACTTCACGACGCTGCCCAACTACGCCTACAACCTCTCGGTCCACAGCTGGGGCTGGATCCACCTCATCGCCGGCATCGTCGTCTTCCTGGTCGGCGCCGCGCTGTTGGCGGACAGGACCTGGGCCCGCGCCGTCGGGGTCGCGATCGCCTCGCTGAGCCTGTTCCTGCACCTGGTCTACCTGCCCTTCTTCCCGGTCTGGTCGATCGTCGTGATCGCCCTCGACGCGTTCGTGATCTGGGCGCTGCTCTCCCCGCGCCGCGGCTACGCATGATCGCCGCCTAACAAGCAAAAGGTAGGGATCGGGCACCGGCCGTCGGCCGGTGCCCGATCCCGTGGGCGTCCGTGTTGTGCCTGGTCATCGGGTTCAAGCTGATCGGCGACGCGATCACGGGACTGGCTGGCTAGGCACAGCCTTCACCCGCTGCGGGTGACATCGCAGCGTAGTAGAAGGGTAACCAAAGGTGTGGCTCTCCCTGCGCGCGGGGTGATGGGGACGATAAACGAGGAGTCTTTATGGCGAAGCCGTTCAAGGGGACCATCAACATCGACATCCGTGACTCGGAACCCGACTGGACCCCGTTCGAGCCGCCGAAGGCCCCGAAAAACGCGCCCAATGTCGTATACATCGTGCTCGACGACGTGGGCTTCTCGGCGATGAGCTGCTACGGCGGCCCGGTCCCGACGCCGAATATCGACCGGCTCGCAGCCCAGGGCGTCCGCTACACCCAGTGGCACACCACCGCGTTGTACTCGCCCACCCGCTCGTGCCTGCTCACCGGGCGCAACCACACGCGCAACAGCATGGCCTGCATCACCGAGGCCGCCATTGGCTTCCCCAACGCCAGCGGCACGATCCCGCCCGAGAACGGCATGCTCCCGGAGATCCTGGCCGAACGCGGCTGGAACACCTACCTGGTCGGCAAGTGGCACCTGTGCCCGACGGACGAGATGCACCTCGCGGCGACCCGCCGCAACTGGCCGAGCGGCCGGGGAACCGAGCGGTTCTACGGCTTCCTCGGCGCCGAGACCAACCAGTGGTACCCGGACCTGGTTTACGACAACCACCCGGTGGACCCGCCGCGCTCGCCCGAGCAGGGCTATCACCTCACCGACGACATCACCGACAAGGCGCTCGAGTTCGTCAAGGACGCCAAGGCGGTGGCGCCGGACAAGCCGTTCTTCCTCTACTACGCCCCCGGGGCGTGCCACGCGCCGCACCAGGCGCCACGCGAGTGGATCGACCGGTTCAGGGGCCAGTTCGACATGGGCTACGAGGCGATCCGGGAGCAGACCCTGGCCCGGCAGAAGGACATGGGGATCGTCCCGCCCAACACCGGGCTCCCGCCGCTCAACCCGATTGGCACGCCCGACTCCCGGACCGGCCCGGACGATAAGCCGTTCCCCGAGCTTGATTACACCCGGCCCTGGGACTCGCTCAGCGACGACGAGAAGCGCCTGTTCGCGCGGATGGCGGAGGTCTACGCCGGCTTCCTGGCGCACACCGACCACCACATCGGGCGCCTGCTCGACTACCTGGAGCAGACCGAGCAGCGCGACAACACGGTCGTGGTGCTCGTCTCAGACAACGGCGCCAGCGGCGAGGGCGGCCCGAACGGCTCCGTGAACGAGATGAAGTTCGCCAACGGGGTCGCCGACGACATGGCCGAGAACCTCGCGAAGCTGGACGACCTGGGCGGGCCCGCGACCTACAACCATTACCCCAACGGCTGGGCGATGGCGTTCAACACCCCGTTCAAGATGTGGAAGCGGTACGAGTTCAACGGCGGGACCGCCGACCCGTGCATCATCTCCTGGCCGGCCGGGACCAAGGCGCGGGGCGAGATCCGCGGCCAGTATCATCACGCGATCGACATCGTGCCGACGGTCCTGGACATGCTCGGCGTAGAACCGCCCCAGACGATCAAGGGTCACACGCAGAGCCGCTTCGACGGGGTCAGCATGCGCGGCAGCGTCGACGACGGGTCCGCGACGTCGACCCGCAAGACCCAGTTCTACGCGATGCTCGGTTCCCGCGCGATCTGGCACGAGGGCTGGAAGGCCGTCACCACGCACCCCTGCATCGCCGGCTGGGGCCACTTCAACGACGACACCTGGGAGCTCTACCACACCGACTTCGACCGGGCCGAGCTGCACGACCTCGCCGCCGAGCACCCGGACAAGCTCAGGGAGCTGGTGGCGCTCTGGTTCGCCGAGGCCGGCGCCAACGGGGCGTTCCCGCTCGACGACCGCTCCGCGGTGGAGATCATAACGACCCCGCGTCCGCAGCTCACCGCGCCGCGATCGCGCTACGTCTACTTCCCCGGCACCGCCCCGGTCCCCGAATGGCAGGCCGTCAGCACCCGCAACCGCTCCTTCGTGATCGGCGCGGTCGTCGACACTGGACCCTCAGCCGAGGGCGTCCTGTTCGCCATGGGCTCGCGGTTCGGCGGCCACGCCCTCTACGTGAAGGACAGCCGGCTGCACTACGTCAACAACTTCCTCGGCAGCGAGGAACAGAAGATCGTGGGCAGCGAGGACATCCCGACCGGGAAAAACGTCCTGCTTACGGCGTCCTTCGAGAAGGAGGAGCAGCGCCCGGACTGCGCCATCGGAACCATGACGCTCTACCACGGCGACCGCAAGGTCGGCGAGCGCAAGGTCAGGACCCAGCTCGGCGCGTTCGCCATCGCCGGCTCCGGCTTGAACGTCGGCCGTGACCCGGGCGAGCCGATCACCGGCGATTACTCGGGCGAGCCGCCGTACGCGTTCACCGGCGGGACGATCAACCGGATCGCGATCGACGTCAGCGGCGACCCCTACCAGGATCTCGAGCGCGAAGCGCAACTCATGCTGATGCGCGAGTGAGAGGTGACCGCAGCGCAGGTCGACGCCCGCCGTCGGGTGAAGGGCATGGTCGCAGTGCCCGGCGGCGAGTTCGCGATGGGCTCGGAGCACTTCTACCCGGAGGAACGCCCGGTCCGCCGGGTCGAGGTCGACGGCTTCTGGATCGACGAGCACCCGGTCACGGTGGCCCAATTCCGCAGGTTCGTGAAGGCCACCGGCTACGACACGGTCGCCGAGCGCCCACTCGACCCGGCCCAGTACCCAGACGCCGACCCAGAACTACTGCAACCGGGCTCACTGGTCTTCCACCCGACCCGGGGCCCGGTCAGCCTGCGCGACGTGTCCCAGTGGTGGCGCTACACCCCGGGCGCGAACTGGCGGCACCCACGAGGCCCGGATTCCACCCTGGACGGCCTCGACCAGCATCCCGTCACTCACGTCACCAGCGAGGACGCCGACGCCTACGCCATCTGGGCCGACAAGGAGCTGCCGACCGAGGCCGAATGGGAGTTCGCCGCCCGCGGCGGTCTCAACGGCGCCGTCTTCACCTGGGGCGACGACCCCGCCCCGAAAGGCAAGACGATGGCCAACACCTGGCACGGCGAGTTCCCGTGGCAGAACCTCAGGCCGAACAAGAACGGCACGTCCGCCGTCAAGAGCTACCCGCCCAACGGCTTCGGCCTCTACGACATGGCCGGCAACGTCTGGGAGTGGACCAGCGACTACTTCGCCGCGCCGACCGAAAGCCATGGCTGCTGCGTGCCGAAGAACCCGAGGGTCACCTCGGCCGCCGACAGCCTCGTCCCCGACCAGCCCGGCGCGCACATCCCGCGCCGCGTCATCAAGGGCGGCTCGCACCTCTGCGCCCCCAACTACTGCCTCCGCTACCGCCCGGCCGCCCGCCAGGGCGAGGCGGTCGACACCTCCACCGCGCATCTGGGATTCCGCTGCATCCTGCACGAATAAAGCTCAAAACCAGCCAAAACCTTGTATCGAACGGACCCGGCTGACTCCCGTCCGTCCACTATCCCCCGACCCTTCGGCCGCCCCACCGCGGACACCCTCCAGCACCCCTTGGCGCCCCATGGCGCAACGGTGAAGCCAAGTTGAGCCAAGTTTGTGCCGTGATGGCTTGCGATGGCGCCATCATGATGCCATACTGGCGTCATGAGCCTCGAACCGATCACCGTCACCGCCGTGCCGACCTTCGCCACCCCCGAACCGATCACCGTCACCGTCGAGCTGTCCGTCGGCGACGTCCGCGTCGTCGCCTCCGACCGCGTCGTCGCCTCCGACCGGGCCGACGCCACCGTCCAGGTCACGCCGTCCGACGCGTCCCGCGAGGCGGACGTCCGCTACGCGGAGCAGACCCGGGTCGAGCGCGTTCCCGGCGGCCTGCTGGTCAAGGCGCCCCGCCCGCGCGGCCTGGGCCTGCTCGGCAAGCCGGGCTCGGTCGACGTCACGATCGAGCTGCCGGCCGGCTCCGACCTGCGCGGCGACTCCTCGGTCGCCGCCTTCCACGCGACCGGCCGTCTGGGCGAGGTCAGGATCAAGACCTCGGTCGGCAACGTCGACCTCGACCAGGCGGGGCGGCTCGACCTGAGCACCGGCGCCGGCGCGGTCACCGTGGCCAGGGTCACCGGCGACGCCGAGGTCGCGACCGGCACCGGCCGCGTCCGGCTCGGGCGGATCGACGGCGCCGCCGTGGTCAAGAACGCCAACGGCGACACCCGGATCGAGGCGGTCGCCGGCGACCTGCGGATGAGCGCAGGCAACGGCGACCTGACCGTCGGCCGGGCCGACCGCAACGTCACCGCCGACGCCGCCCACGGCGAGGTCAGGATCGGCGAGGTCGGCCGCGGCACCACCGCGATCAAGACCGGCTTCGGCGAGATCGAGATCGGCCTGCGGGGGGGCACCTCCGCCC
>DATCGA010000345.1:0-9946 GCA_036509215.1 Trebonia sp. | reverse complement strand
GTATTGGAGCTGCCCCTGGCTGCCGGTCTGCTGCTGCGCACCGTATTGGAGCTGCCCCTGGCTGCCGGTCTGCTGCTGCGCGTCGGCGTACTGCCCCGGTTCGTGGTGCACGTCACCCGGCTGCTGGAACCCGCCGTATTGTGGTCCGCCTGGCTGCGGGTTACCCGACTGCTGGCCGACGCTGTAGTGCTCGCCGGTGCCGTCGCCCTGACCGGCCGCGTACTGAGCCTGTCCGAACGGCGGGCTGGCCTGTGGCTGCGCCTGTTTAGAGTGGCCGGCGCCGTACTGGGTGTTCGCGGCCTGCTGGCTGCGGATCCCGTTGCCGCCCGGCTCGGGCTGCTGGCCGAGGCCATGCTGTTGGCCGGCCTCGTATTGCGGTCCTGCGGGCCCGCGCCCCTGCCCGTCGCCGTACTGACCGCCGACGGGCTGACCGCCGAGCTGGTGCCCGGGCGCCGCCTGCTGGCCGGGGCCGTACTGCTGCGACGCGTACTGCTGGGCGTCGGCGTACTGGCGGCCAGGAACGGGCTGCGCTTGCTGGGGGCCGGTCCCGTACTGGCCGGCGGTGTCCTGCTGACCCGGGTAAACGGGGACGCCGCCGGTCTGGCTGCCGCCGAACGGCGGGATCTGGTCGTAGCTGGATGGCTCGGTGACGTAGTCGGCGTTGTCCGACTGGTAGCCGCCGACACCCGGGCCGAAGCCGTTGGCATCCTCGGCGTAGCCGTTGGCGGCGGGGGGGCCGAAGCCGTTGACGTCCTGGGGGTAGCCGTTGGCAGCAGCCGGGCCGAAGCCGTTGACGTCCTCAGCGTAGCCGTTGGCGGCAGCCGGGCCGAAGCCGTTGACGTCCTGGCCATAACCGTTGGCGCCCGGCCAGGAGGCGGCGTAGCCGTCGCCGGGCTGGGCCGCCGCGGGCTGGGGCGGCCGGGCGACGCCGTAGGCGGCGGCCTGCTCGTCGGACAGGACGTTCATCGCGCCGGTGAACGCCTCCATCGGCGCCGCGCCGATCGCCAGCCGGGCACGCTGGCCGCCCAGCGCGATCGGGCCGGTGGCCCCCGTCTCCGGGAGCGGCCCGTCGGACAATCCGCGGCCGAGCGAATCGACGAGTCGCGAGAGTTCATCGAGCGGGAGCCGGAACGTGCCGGTGCAGGTTCCTCCCTGCCAGATGCTGAAGACGGCGATTCCGGTGTTGGCGTACCAGCTCAGACGCATGCTCCGCGAACTACCGCGTACGTCAAAGAAGACTTCGCCAAGTCGGGGCAGGGGTGCTGCATCCGACGCTGACATGCTGCTCATGGTGGCCCCCCAGCCGAAAGTTTGTCCACTTCGTACAGACTATTGGCCGGACGCCTCATGCGTTGCCCAGTTAACTGGGTCGACCATCGGCATGGCGGGCGGAAAAATTTCTTGCGACTCGCGGTAGGAAAATGCCACCCTGCCGTGCGCGACCGGTAGGCAGGGTGGCATCATAGTGCCCAGGGCGTTCCTGTCCTTCTCTTGCGACGCATCGCTTAGCTGGCAGCATCAGTGGGTCAGCTAGCGGGAGATGTCTCGTCGGCTAGTGGGCAGGTGTCCGTTGTCACGCATGTGCCAGCCTTCGGCTGTCTGCCTGCAAGCGCTATCCGTTTACCTCGGTCAGCCGCGCGCGAGAGCGCGCCTCGGACGCGCGGGAACAGTATGACGCCTTTGAGCGTTCAAGCTTGCAACAGCAGTTACCCGAGCAGGACCGGACGCGCGTGTCAGCGAGCCCACATAGCAAGGGTAACCCAAGAATAAAGCAACTTTGTTGAGGTGACTGATCCATGTCTCAGGTGCGTAGGCAGACGGCCGTGCTTCCCCGTCCTAACTGGGGGTGGCAGGACGCTGCCGCGTGTCGTGGCGAGGATCTGATGCTCTTCTTCGGCCCAGACGGCGAGCGGCAGCCAGAGCGGGACATCAGGGAGCGCAAGGCCAAGGCCGTCTGCGCAAGCTGCCCGGTACGGCTCGAATGCCTCAACTACGCCGTGGCCCGTCCTGAGAAGTACGGCACCTGGGGTGGCCTGAACGAGGATGAGCGCTCCGCCGAGCGCCGTCGCCGGATGCGTCGCGCCAACGCGGCCTAAGGCTCATCTTTTCAGGGCTGTCCCTCTGCGAGCAGCGTCAGCACGTCGGCGTCGGTCAACTGGCCGAAGTCGGCGTACCATTCTCCCACGCTACGAAGCCGGCGAGCGGTGACCACGGTCACCACCTCGTCGGCTTCTGCGTTTATGGCCTCCAGCGACCCCTGGGCCGCAACCGGGACCGCGAGGACCGTGCGGACCGGCGGGGCCGGGCGCGTCGCTGCGCCCGCGAGCCGGCCAGCGACGGCGCGCAGCGCCGCTCGCGCGGTCACCCCGGTCGCCAGCCCGTCGTCGACCACGATCGCCAGCTCCTCGTGCTCGGACAGGTCGCCGCGGCCCACGAGGCTTCCGTGCCCCCCGCCCCGGTAGACGTCGACCCGCCGCGCCAGTTCCGCCCGCTCCTGCTCCACCACCTCGGCCAGGTCGGCCACGGTCAGCCCGGCGTCGGCCAGCACCGCGTCGTCGAAGACCGGTTCGCCGCCCTCCGCGATCGCGCCCAGCCCGAACTCGGGCGCCTCCGGATGGCCGATCTTCCGCACCACGATCATCTCCAGCGGAGCGCCCAGCGACCGTGCCACGCCGGCCGCGACCGCGACTCCGCCGCGGGGAATGGCGAAGACCACGGTCCGTTCGAAATGACGGAATTTGAATTCCTCCATGGCCTCCAGCAGCGCGGCGCCCAGCCGCACCCCCGCCTCGGCCCGGTCGGCGAAGGCTGGCAGATGGTTGGGCGGCGCGGCATGGCGGCGCGTGGGCACACTAGGCATCTCATCTGCGCGTATACCCAGCGATAGGGATACCAAGAGCGCAAAAGACGGGCACAATAAGGAGCATGGTCTGCGTCCCGTGCCGTCAGCGCCATCACGAGGGCTGCCCGGGCGGCAGCTGGTGCGACTGTCAGCACCTGCCGTCACAGGAAGCTACCGAGGCCCCGGCCGAGACAGCGCTGAGCTGGGTCAGGCAAGGATAATTTTTTACAGACGTAAATGCCCCCGCAGCGGGAATAGCCGGCGAGGGCGGGCGGTTGGCGCGAGTGTGACCCACCCCGGCTGGACAGACCAGCACAAAACGTGCGATCCTGCCGAGGTGAGTGCTGTTTTGGACCCCATGCTCGTCGTGCGTCGGCACGTCGATCTGCTGCGCGTCCACAGCGCCATCTGTCGTCCCGTCCGCTGATCGCCGCCCGACGTTTTAAATCGGCGTTACAACACACGTTGTAGCCGAGAGTAGCCACTGGGCGCGCACCGCGGATCTGCCGGGGCGGCTCTTTTTTTGCTTCACGAGCGCGCCATGTGCGGCGGCTTCCAGGCGGGCGCGCCCGCCCCGACGCACGATGACGTTAGTGAGGAAGCCGCCGTATGTCTCCCCAAACCGGAGCAACAGCGACCATGACCCCGGCGAAGGCACCCCGCCGCAAACGCGGCGAGGGACAGTGGGCGCTCGGCTACCACGAGCCGCTCAACAAGAACGAAGAGAACAAGAAGAACGACGACGGGCTCAACGTCCGCCAGCGGATCATCGACATCTACTCCAAGCAGGGCTTCGACTCGATCGACCCGGCCGACCTGCGCGGCCGGATGCGCTGGTACGGGCTCTACACCCAGCGCCGGCCGGGCATCGACGGCGGCAAGACGGCGGTGCTCGAGCCCGAAGAGCTCGAGGACAAGTACTTCATGCTCCGGGTCAGGATCGACGGCGGGCAGCTCTCGGTCGCCCAGCTGCGGGCGATCTCCGACATCTCGGTCAAGTACGCCCGGGGCACCGCCGACGTCACCGACCGGCAGAACGTCCAGCTGCACTGGATCGAGATCGAGTCCGTCCCCGCGATCTGGGAGACCCTCGAGTCGGTCGGCCTGTCTACCACCGAGGCCTGCGGCGACACCCCCCGGGTGATCGTCGGCTGCCCCCTCGCCGGCCTGGACGACGATGAGCTGATCGACGCCACCGACGAGATCGCCACGGTCGCGGAGCGCTACATCGGCGACGAGGCGCTGTCCAACCTGCCGCGCAAGTTCAAGTCCTCGATCAGCGGCTGCGCCGCCCAGTGCACGCACCACGAGATCAACGACGTGGCGTTCGCCGCGGTCCGCCACCCGGAGACCGGCGAGGTCGGCTACGACCTCTGGGTCGGCGGCGGGCTCTCGACCAACCCGATGATCGCCAAGCGGCTGGGCGCGTTCGTCCGGCCGGGCCAGGTGCCTGAGGTGTGGAACGCGGTCGCCGAGCTCTTCCGCGACTACGGGTACCGGCGGCTGCGGCACCGGGCCAGGATCAAGTTCCTGATCGCCGACTGGGGCCCGGCCAAGTTCCGCGAGGTCCTGGAGACGGAGTACCTAGGCTACGCCCTGCCGGACGGGCCCGCCCCGGTCAACGTCGCGCCGGGCGGCCGTGACCACATCGGCGTGCACCGGCAGCGGAACGGGCTCAACTACGTGGGGTTCGCCCCCCGCGTGGGGCGGCTCAACGGCCAGCTCCTCGGCCGGATCGCGGACCTCGCCGAGCGCTACGGCAGCGGGGTGCGCACCACCACCGAGCAGAAGATGGTCATCATCGACGTCCCCGACGCGTCGGCGGACGAGCTGGTCGAGGAGCTCGAGGCCCTCGGGCTGCCGGTCAAGCCAAGCGTGTTCCGGCGGCACATGATGGCCTGCACCGGGATCGAGTTCTGCAAGCTCGCGATCGTGGAGACCAAGAGCCGGGCCATGGACCTGATCGACGAGCTCGAGAAGCGGCTGCCGGACTTCGACTCGCCGGTGACGATCAACGTCAACGGCTGCCCGAACTCCTGCGCTCGCATTCAGACAGCTGACATCGGGCTCAAAGGTTCGCTGGTTATAGATGACGCAGGAAACCAGGTGGAAGGGTTCCAGATCCACCTGGGCGGCGCGCTGACCGGCGGCGACGCTGCCGGATCGGGGTTCGGCCGTAAGGTCAGGGGGCTCAAGGCGACCGCCGACGAGCTGCCGGACTACGTGGAGCGGGTGCTGCGCCGTTACGATGCGGCCCGCTCGGTTGGCGAATCATTCGCGCAGTGGACGCTACGAGCGTCAGACGAGGAGCTGTCATGACATCGCCATCGGGGCGCGCGGTCCCGTTCTACTGCCCGTATTGCGGGGAAGAAGACCTGGAACCGCAGGGCCCGGCGGACGGCGAGTGGCACTGCCGCTCCTGCACCAGGAGTTTCCAGCTGCGATTTGCCGGTATAGGTGCCGTGCTATGACCGCGGTAGACGTTACACACGTTACGATGGGCGGTCTGGGCTTCCCGTTCGGCCCAGCAGATGGCGACGACGATCGACACGTGGAGGATCCGCAGCACATGCGCAGCCTCGCCGAACAGGCAGCCGAGGAGCTGGAGGACGCCTCCGCCGAGGACGTCATCAGATGGGCGGCCGACACGTTCGGCGACCGAATCTGCATTACCTCGTCCATGTCCGACGCGGTGGTCATCCACCTCGTGTCCGCGCTCAAGCCGGGCGTTGACGTGCTCTTCCTCGACACCGGCTATCACTTCCCCGAGACGATCGGCACCAGGGACGCGGTCTCCGCGATCTACCCGGTCAACCTCGTGAACGTGACCCCGTCGCGGACGGTGGCCGAGCAGGACGCCGAGCTCGGGCCCCGGCTCTACGGGCGCAACCCCGACCTGTGCTGCTACCTGCGCAAGGTCGAGCCGCTGGAGAAGTCGCTGGCGCCGTACGACGCGTGGTTCACCGGCGTGCGCCGCGAGGAGACCGCGTCCCGACGCGACACCCGGGTCGTGGAGTGGGACGAGAAGCGGCAGATGATCAAGGTCAACCCGATCGTGGCCTGGACCGGCAAGCAGGTCGACGACTACATCGCCGAGAACGGCGTGCTGGTCAACCCGCTGGTCTACGACGGGTACCCATCGATCGGCTGCCGGACCTGCACGATGCGGGTCGAGGCGGGCGCGGACCCGCGGTCCGGCCGCTGGGCCGGGACGGGCAAGACCGAGTGCGGGATTCACGTCTGACGTTGGCTGCCGCTGGCCATCCCCCGCTTGTCGCCGTTGCCCACGGGTCGAAGGACCCGCGGGCGGCGGCCACTGTCAGTGAGCTGCTCGGCGTGGTGGCGTCGCGGGCGGCGGAGGCACCCGGCGGCGGGGTGGACGTGCGGGCCGCGTTCCTCGACCACTGCGCGCCGTCGCTCCCCCAGGCGCTCGGCGCGCTAGGCGGCGGTCGCATGCGCTCGTGCATCGTCGTGCCACTGCTGCTGACCGCCGCGTATCACAGCAAGTCGGACATTCCCGCGCAGCTTGCGGCGGCGAGCGGCGCGGCCGCCTCCGGCGGCGCCCTCGACGTCCGCTGCGCCGACACCCTCGGCCCGCACCCGCTGCTGCTGGCCGCCCTGGAACGGCGGCTGCGCGAGGCCGGCGTCGCGGTTGACTCCGCCGCCGACCGCGCTCGCACCGCGGTGGTTCTCGCGGCGGCGGGCTCGTCGGACCCGGCCGCCAACGCCACCATCGCCGACCTCGCGGCCGGCTGGCAGCGCGACCGGGGCTGGCGCGCGGTCGTGCCCGCGTACGCGTCGGCCGCCGGGCCCTCGCCGGCCGAGGCCGTCGCAGCGGTCGACGACGGCCGCGGGCCGGTCGTGGTGGCCACGTACCTGCTCGCCCCCGGCTACTTCGCGGACAAGATCAGGGCGGCTGCGGCCGGGGCAGGCGCGGCCGCCGTTTCCGGCGTGCTCGGCGCCGCCCCCGAGGTGGCCGATGTCGTCCTCGCCCGGTACCGGGCGGCGGCGGCGCTCAGCCCGGGCCGGGCCGATGTGCGGCTATGCGATCGTTTGTGGCCGGAGTGCGACTACAGTGATCGCGCTGTTGCTACTCGCCGGTTAGGGCCGGTTAGTAAGGTGCTCCATACGGGGAAACCGACGTGGAACGGATGTTACGGCGCGTGCGCCGCGGCCGCGCATAACCTAACGCGGTAGGATCATGCGCCCAGAGTGGGCAGACGGACCGCGTGAGGAGGGGAATGCACATCTGGCCAGGCGCCGCGTATCCCCTCGGCGCTACGTGGGACGGGTGGGGAAGTAACTTCGCCCTGTTCTCCGAGGCTGCCGAGGCCGTCGAGCTATGCCTGTTCGACGATGCCGGGGTGGAGACCCGGGTCGCGTTGACCGAGGTCGACGGGTTCGTCTGGCATGGCTACCTGCCCGCGATCAGCCCCGGGCAGCGATACGGCTACCGCGTGCACGGCCCGCACTCCCCCCGGCACGGCGCCCGCTGCGCGCCCGCCAAGCTGCTGCTCGACCCGTACGGCAAGGCGCTCGACGGGGATGTGCAGTGGGACCAGGCCCTGTTCGACTACCAGTGGACCGACCCGCGGCGGCCGAACACCACCGACAGCGCCCCCTTCATGCCGAAGAACGTGGTGATCAACCCGTTCTTCGACTGGGGCAACGACCGCCCGCCGCATATCCCGTACCACGACACGGTCATCTACGAGGCGCACGTCCGCGGCCTGACCCTGCGCCACCCCGAGGTGCCGCTGCACCAGCGCGGCACCTACGCGGGGATCGCCCACCCGGCGGTGATCGAGCATCTCAAGCGGATCGGCGTCACCGCGGTGGAGCTGCTGCCGGTGCACCAGTTCGTCCCCGAGCAGGGGCTGTCGTCCCGCGGGCTGACCAACTACTGGGGCTATAACACGATCGGCTTCCTCGCCCCGCACAACCGCTACTGCTCGGCCGGGCAGCGCGGCGAGCAGGTCGGCGAGTTCAAGACGATGGTCAAGGCGCTGCACACGGCGGGCATCGAGGTCATCCTCGACGTGGTCTACAACCACACCGCCGAGGGCGACGGCCGGGGCCCGACGCTGTCCTTCCGCGGCATCGACAACCACGCCTACTACCGGCTCGACGACGCCAACCCGTGGCGGTACATCGACTACACCGGCTGCGGCAACTCGCTGAACGTCCGCCACCCGCACTCGCTCCAGCTGATCATGGACTCGCTGCGGTACTGGGTGCTGGAGATGCACGTCGACGGGTTCCGCTTCGACCTCGCCTCGGCCCTGGCACGGGAGCTGCACGACGTGGACCGGCTGTCCACCTTCTTCGACCTGGTGCAGCAGGACCCGGTCGTCTCCCAGGTGAAGCTGATCGCCGAGCCGTGGGACGTCGGCGAGGGCGGCTACCAGGTCGGCAACTTCCCGCCGCTGTGGACCGAGTGGAACGGCAAGTACCGGGACACGATCCGCGACTTCTGGCGCGGCGAGCCCGCCACCCTGCCCGAGTTCGCCTCCCGGCTGACCGGGTCGAGCGACCTCTACGAGACGTCCGGGCGCCGCCCGATCGCCTCGATCAACTTCGTCACCTGCCACGACGGGTTCACCCTGGCCGACCTGGTCAGCTACAACGGCAAGCACAACGAGGCCAACGGCGAGGAGAACCGGGACGGGACCGACGACAACCGGTCCTGGAACTGCGGCGCCGAGGGCCCGGCCGAGGATGACATCGAGGTGGCCGAGCTCCGCGCCCGGCAGCAGCGGAACTTCCTGGTCACGCTCTTCCTCTCGCAGGGCATCCCGATGCTGTCGGCCGGCGACGAGATCGCGCGCACCCAGGGCGGCAACAACAACGCCTACTGCCAGGACAACGAGATCTCCTGGGTGGACTGGTCGCGGGCGGCCGGCGAGCGGGACCTGCTCGCGTTCACCCAGAAGGTCTCGCGGCTGCGGCGGCGTCACCCGGTGTTCCGCCGCCGCCGCTTCTTCCACGGCCCGTTCACCGGATCCGGCGCCGGCGCCGGGACGACCGACATCACCTGGCTCACCCCGGCCGGGGACGAGATGACCGAGGAGGACTGGCGGGCCTCGTACGCGAGGTCGGTCGCGGTCTTCCTCAACGGGTCGGCGATCAGCGAGCCCGACCCGCGCGGAGACCCGGTCACCGACAAGAAGTTCCTGCTGCTGTTCAACGCGGGCGCCGAGCCGATCACGTTCACCATCCCCGAGGCCACCCTCGGCACCGACTGGGAGATCGTCATCGACACGCTCTCGCCGCGCGGCGACCCGGCCGACGCGATCGGCTTCCTGCCCAAGGTCAAGGTCGACGTGGCCAGCCGCGCGATCGTCGTGCTGCGCTCCCGGAGCTAGAAACGCGCACGCTTTGCACTTCTTGCTGTTATCTCGTGGACTAGGATCTGCCCATGCGGATGATCCTTCCCGAGACGGGCGACGAGCTCGACGACTTCGAGCTGGCCAAGGCGTACGCGTACCCGCGCGACCGGTGGCTGCGGACCAGCATGGTGATGAGCACGGACGGCGCCGGGGCGCTCGACGGTCTGTCAGGCGGGCTGTCGGGGACCGGGGACAAGCGGGTCTTCGGCATCCTCCGGGTGCTGGCCGACGTGGTCCTGGTGGGCTCGGGCACCGCCGAGGCCGAGAACTACAAGCCCGCCCGCCCGCGCCCGGCGCTCGCCTCGCTGCGGGCCGGCCGGCCCGCGACCGCGACGATCGCGGTGATCAGCGGCTCCCTCGACCTGGACCTGACCAGTCCGCTGTTCACCGACGCGCCGGCCGACGCGCGGACCATCCTGATCACCCGGGAGGCGGTCGCTGCGGACCTGCGCGCGGCCGCCGCCAAGGTCGCCGACGTGATCGTGGCCGGGCGCGACAAGGTCGACCTGGCGGCCGCGCTGACCGCCCTGGCCGACCGGGGCCTGTCCCGGGTCAACTGCGAGGGCGGCCCGCACCTGCTGGGCCAGATCGCCGCCGCAGGCCTGCTCGACGAGCTCACCCTCACCGTCAGCCCCATCCTGGCCGGGCCGGGCTCGGGGCGCATCATCGCCGGCCCCGCCTTCGCCGCCAGCCGGATGACCCTCGCCCAGGTGCT
>DATCGA010000344.1:0-4141 GCA_036509215.1 Trebonia sp. | reverse complement strand
CGCTACGCTTATGCGCAGCACAAGCAACGGGCCCGATTTCCGGCCCGCCGCGCGTGACGGTCCTGCGTAGCTCAATTGGCAGAGCAGCCGGCTGTTAACCGGCAGGTTATAGGTTCGAGTCCTATCGCAGGAGCCCTCTAGGCCCTCATCGTCAGCCCTCTCACCTGCGACAGCGCAGGAAGCGAGAGACCCCCGTGGCTCAGGCCCCGGCTACGATGACCAAGATCCCCACAGTTTCCCCGCAACCGTCGTCCGGCCGGCCCCGGGAGGCGGCGTTTCGTCAGCCAATCCGGTACTCCCAGCCTTCCGCAGACCCCGGCGTAATCACGGACGCGGCGCTGCTATGAAAGGCGTGCAGCCGGGTAGTGGCGGCTGTCGTGGCGAAAGCGTTTGGGTATCTCATTGTCGGGCTGCGGTTCCCCATCATCCTCGCCTGGGCGGCGGCGGTGGTCGCCGCCGTCCTGCTGCTGCCGCCGTTGCCTTCGTCGGGCGGCCTGTCTGACCTGATCCCGGCCGGTTCGGCGGCCGCGCAGGCGGACGCCAGCGCGGCCCGGCTGTTCGGCTACCCGCTGGAAGCGGGCGTCGCTATCGTGCAGCGTGACCCGCACGGCCTGCCGTCATCGGCGGTGAACAAGGCAGCGCGGGCGGCGCAGGCGTACGACCGCCACGCCGGCATCCCCGGCCTGCTCGCCGTCATCCCGATCCCTAACGGGGCGGGCATCCCCGAGGCGATCAGCGTCTCGCCCGCCAGCGCGGCCGGCCTGCTCGCCCGGGTCCGCGGGCATACCTCGACGATCGTCACCTTCCTCGAGTTCAGCGCCGACTCGTCGATGCAGCAGCAGGTTACGGACGCCAGCACGTACGCGCAGCGCAACCTGACCGATGTCGTCGGGGTGACCGGGCCGGTGGCCGCGCAGTACGAGCAGGGGCTGATCATCAACCGCGACCTCGCCTGGGTGGAGCTGTTCACCGTGCTCGCGATCGCGCTGATCGTCGGGGTCAGGCTCCGGTCGCTGCTCGCCCCGCTGGCCGCGCTCTTGTGCGCGGCGGCGGCCTATGAGATCGCGATCCGGGTGGTGGTCTGGGGCGCCCAGCGGACCGGGATCGCGCTACCGCAGGAGGCGGACCCGGTCCTGGTGGTGCTGCTGCTCGGCGTTACCACCGACTATTGCGTGTTTTTTCTTTCCGGGATGCGCAACCGGCTGGCCGAGGGCGCGGACCGCCTCCAGGCCGTGCGCGATTCGACGGCCGAGTCGGCCCCGATCGTGCTGGCGGCCGGGCTGATCGTGGCCGCGGGCACCGGGGCGCTGCTGGTGGCCAGGGGCGGCCTGCTGCGCGCCTTCGGCCCCGGGCTGGCGGCGACCGTGCTGGTGTCGATGGTGGTGTCGCTGACGCTGATGCCGGCCCTGCTCGGCCTACTCAGCCCGGTCATCTTCCGGCACGTCGCCCCGGGTAAGCCGGCCGAGGCGGTGACCCCGCTGGCCCGGTTCGCCACCGCCCGGCCGGTGGCGCTGCTGGTCGTCGTGGCCTGCGTCGTCGGACTCGGGGTCGCGGCCTCGGCCACCCGCGGCCTGGGCCTCGGCTCCCCGCTGATCGGCGAGATGCCGTCCTCGTCGGCGGTCGTCCGGGCCAGCGCCGCCGCCTCGGCCGGTTTCGCGCCCGGCATACTCGCGCCGACCGAGGTGCTGGTCATCGGGCCCGGAGCCGGATCGCAGGTAGCCGCAGACCGAACAATGGCGGACGCCCTGCGCCGACAGCCCGGCGTGGCCAGCGTGGTCGGGCCGTCGCTTCTCCGGGGTTCCCTAGTCCCCGCGTCGTCCTCCAACCCGATGATCGCCAAAGGCGGGGGAGCGGTGCGCTTCGCGCTGATCTACAACACCGATCCGCTCAACGCCACCGCGATCGGGCAGGTCCGGGTGCTGACCGCGCGGCTGCCCGCGCTCGGCCGGGCAGCCGGCCTACGCGGCGTTCACTACCAGGTCGGCGGGCAGACGGCGCTGACCGGCGACGCCATCAACGCGACCGCGTCCGATCTGTGGCGGGTCGGGCTGACGATTGTGGCGGTGACGCTGCTGCTGCTCGTCCTGTTCCTGCGCGCGCTGCTCGCCCCGCTCTACCTGCTCGCCGCCAGCCTCCTGGCGGTGCTCGCCACCCTCGGGCTCACAGTCGTGATCTGCGACGCGCTGTTCGGATCGGCCGACCTGGTGTTCTTCGTGCCGTTCGCGGCGGGCGTCCTGCTGGTGTCGCTGGGGTCGGACTACAACGTCTTCGTGGTCGGGCGGATCTGGGAAGAGGCACGGACCCGTTCGGCCCGGGACGCGGTTGCCGTCGCCGCCCCGCGTGCCTCCCGCGCGATCACCACCGCCGGGATCGCGCTCGCGGCCAGCTTCGGCCTGCTCGCACTGATCCCGCTGCAGCAGTTCCGTCAGCTGGCGATCTTCATGGCCGTCGGCGTCATCCTGGACACCGTCGTCGTCCGTTCGCTGCTGGTGCCGAGCCTGGTCGCCCTGACCGGCCGGGCCGGGATGTGGCCGGGCCACCAGCGGGCAACCGAGTCCGCCCCGCCCGCAGCGGAGCTGACCGACGCGAGCCCTTGAGATGCAGTCATTTAAATCAAAATCGTCATCTCGAACGGACCTCGAGTGACTCCAGACCCAACAATGGCACCCTCGTCCTCGTCCTCGCAGCGGTGGGGGGTTCTTCTGGTACCCGATCGACCAAACCTCCCTGTGGCCGCGTGCAAGTGGTTACCTCGCCTCGAGGCAGAAGACCTCCGAGGTCAAGGAGCCCTAGCGATGAGAGCCGCGATATTCAACGGACCCGGCACGGTCGAGGCCGGCCACCGCCCCGACCCCGTCATCTTCTACCGGTTTGAGGGCGACTGAATAAACGGGCCACGCGGCCCAAGGCGAAGTGGCGAGAGCGTTCGGTCTGGAGCCGCCCGAGGTCCGTTCGGAATCACGATTTTGATTTGGCTGTCACTGGGGGTTCCGCTGGTACCCCGATTGACCCGACCTCCCTCTGACGGTCGACCCGTGGTTACCTGGCCTCGAAGGCAGTGCAGATGCCTGAGGTCAAGGAGCCCTGACCGGGCTCGTCCAGAAGCCCGAGGAGCACCCAGATGGCCATCAGCGAGACCGCCAGGCGCAACCACGAGCAGCTGTTCCCCGGCCACGTCTCCGCCCTGGCGGTGACTGACCCCGAGCTGGTCGAGATCTTCGACAACTTCGCCTTCGACGAGGTTCCCCGGCACGACGGGCTCGACCCCCGCACCCGGCTGATGGTGCAGCTCGCCGCGCTCATCGGCTGCCAGGCGCTCGCGGAGTACCGGGTCATGCTCGGCGCCGCCCTCACGAACGGCGTCACCCCGGTCGAAGCCAAGGAGATCGTGTACCAGGCCGTCCCCTACGCCGGGATGGGGCGGGCGTACGACTTCATCAACGCCACCAACGACGTCCTGGCCGAGCGGGGCGTGCGGCTGCCGCTCGACGGGCAGTCCACGACCACGCCGGGCACTCGCGCCGCACGCGGCCGGGCGGTGCAAGGGGAGATCGTCGGGGCAGACCGGGTCGACCGTATGTACGCGTCGGCCCCCGATGACGAGCAGCATTTCCAGCGGTTCCTGTCCGCCAACTGCTTCGGCGACCACGTCGCCAGGTCCGGGATCGACCTGCGCAACCGCGAGCTGCTCACGTTCGCGATGCTCGCTTCCCTGGGCGGATGCGACCCCCAGGTCAGGGCGCACGCGGCGGCCAACCTCAACGTCGGCAACGGCAGAGAAGAGCTGATCGGCGTCATCAGCGCCCTGCTGCCGTTCATCGGCTACCCGCGCACCCTCAACGCCCTCGCCGCGATCAACGAGGTGGCGCCAGCACCCGCGCCCGCCAAGGAGTTAGCTCGGCCGAAATGATGCGCTCGGTATATTTGCTGACATCACGACAACCGCAGCGAGCGAAGGCGAGGCGCCGGTGCAATCATCCGCGGCCCCCGGGGTCCGCCCGATCGAGTCACGGTCGGTCGCCGACCAGGTGATGCTGGAGCTGCGGCGGTCGATCCTGTGCGGCGCGCTCGAGCCCGGGCGCGAGTTCTCGCTCCGCGAGCTGGCCGAGATGCTGCAGGTCAGCATCATCCCGGTCCGCGA
>DATCGA010000343.1:0-3775 GCA_036509215.1 Trebonia sp. | reverse complement strand
GAGGCCCGCCGCTGGCCGGCGCACGGCCATCCGGTGCACGTACAGGGCGCGCCCCGGGAGTCCGTCCCACACGGGATCGGCCTGGTCCAGCGTCACCGTCCCGCTGATCGTCTCGCCGACCCGGACCAGCCAGGTCTCGCCGCGGCCGATGGCGCCTTCCACCCAGGACGGCTCGAACCGCGGCGGCCACTGCGCAACCTGCCGACCCTGGAGCCAGGCCGCCGCCTCGTCAAGCACCGCCAGCACGTCATCCAGTTGACCGGGAGAAGCCATGAGGAACTCGATTGGCCCGCCGGTCCGGTCGCTGCCCACGTAGGCATGATCCCATGCGCGTCATACGGGCGGACCATGTCTGTTTGGTTCGCTATCGGGTAGGGCTCAACGGGGCAATCAAGCGTGTCGAGGTGACAAAATCCGAGTATGAGCAGCGCTAGCGTGGGTCGCAGGAACAATGTCGTGGTAGCCGGTCCCGAGGACCGGCCGGTGGTGATGCTCGCTCACGGGTTCGGGTGCGATCAAAACCTGTGGCGCCTGGTTGCGCCTAGTCTGGCCGAGGACTTCCGGGTCGTGCTGTTCGACCACGTTGGGGCGGGCCGCTCTGATCTGTCGGCCTGGCAGCCCGAGCGGTACGCGACGCTCGACGGTTACGCCGACGATGTGCTGCGGATCTGCCGGGAGCTGGAACTGCGGCAGGTGGTGTTCGTGGGGCACTCGGTCAGCGCGATGATCGGCGTCCTCGCCGCCATCCGCGAACCGGACCGGTTCAGCAAGCTCATCCTGGTCGGCCCCTCGCCGCGCTACATCGATGACGACGGCTACCGCGGCGGTTTCAGCCGGGCTGACATTGATGACCTGCTGGAGTCGCTGGACAGCAATTACCTGGGCTGGTCGGCCGCGATGGCGCCGGTGATCATGGGCAATCCCGAGCGGCCGGAGCTGGCCGAGGAGCTGGCCGACAGCTTCTGCCGCACCGACCCGGCCATCGCACGGGCCTTCGCGCGCACGACGTTCCTCTCCGACAACCGGGCTGACCTGGCCAAGGTCTCCGTGCCGACGCTGATCCTGCAGTGCTCGCGGGACGCCATCGCGCCCGCTGAGGTCGGCGCCTTCGTCCACGCCGAGATCGCCGGCAGCGCCCTGGTCACCCTGCCCGCGACCGGTCACTGCCCCCAGCTGAGCGCGCCGGAGGCGACCCTCGCGGCGATCGCGTCCTTCGCCTCCGGACCGCCGTGAGCGGCGCCGGCCCCGCCGATGCCGGAGACGTCGGCGAAGACGGCCGCCGCCAGGACGCGCGCCTCGGCCCGCTGCTCGAGGACAGCACCGAGGACCTGTACGAGAACGCGCCCTGCGGCTACCTGTCGACGCTTCCGGACGGGCAGATCGCACGGGTCAACGCCACCTTGCTGAGCTGGCTCGGATACACCCGCGGCGAGCTGGTGGGGCACCGCTACTTCTCCGATCTGCTGACCGCCGGCGGCCGCCTGTACCACGAGACCCACTTCGCGCCGCTGCTGGCCATGCAGGGCGAGATCGGCGGGGTGGCGCTGGAGCTGCAGACCGCCGACGGCGCCCGATTGCCCGTGCTGGTCAACTCCGCGGTCAAGACCAGCGCGAACGGGGAGCCGCTGCTGATCCGTACGACGATCGTGGACGCCCGCGACCGCCGCGCCTACGAACGCGAGCTGCTGCGCGCACGGCGAGAGGCCGATCGTGAGCGCGAGCGCCTGCAGCTGCTCGTCACCACCCTGCAGCGGACCCTGCTGCCCCCCGAGCTGCCCGACGTGCCCGGCCTGGAGGTGGCCGCGTACTATCACGCGGCGTCTCGGGATGAGGTCGGCGGCGACTTCTACGACCTGTTCGCCCTCGCCCGGGACCGGTGGGGCCTGTTCCTGGGCGACGTCTGCGGGAAGGGCGCGGCCGCCGCCGCCGTGACCTCGCAGATCCGGTACACCCTGCGCGCCGCCGCCGTCTACGATCCCGATCCGGCCACGGTGCTCGGCACCCTCAACATGGCGCTGCGCCGCGACTACGACCGTAACGGCGGCCGGTTCTGCACGGCCGCCTTCGGCGTGCTCACCGCCAGCGGGAACGGCTTCGACCTGAGCCTCGCCAGCGGCGGTCACCCCGCGCCCCTGCTGCTGCGCGCAGACGGCAGCGCCGGTTACCAGCTCGTCGGCGGCGGCCCGTTCCTCGGCGTGATCGACGATGTGGTCTTCACCTCGACCACGATCCGGCTCGGCCCCGGCGACACCTTCCTGCTGTACACCGACGGGCTGACCGAGGCCCGCACCGGCAACGGACGGGAGCGCTACGGCGATCAGGCCCTGCTGGCTTTCGCGGCCGGCCTCGCGCCCTCCACCGCCGCCTCCGCCATCGATTCCATCACCGCCCTGCTCGAGGGCCTGGGCGATGGCCTCGACGATGGCCTCGACGACGACGCCGCCGTCCTGGCCCTGAGCGTCCCTCGGTCATGACGAGCGTCTACGACAGCGAGCGCCTGGCCGCTGCCTACGCCTTCGACCGGCCTCCCGTGCATCAGCACATCCTGCGGTCCGCTCGCCTGCCCCGGCAGGCGAATCGGGCCCTCGACGTGGGGTGCGGCGCGGGCCTCTCCACCGCCGCCCTGGCGCCCTGGCGCCGCTGGCGCGGCGGGCAGTCGGCCTGGAGCCGGTCCCGGCCATGCTCGCCCACCGGCGCGCCGTCGCCCCGCACGCCGGCTTCGTCATCGGCCAGGCCGAGCGGCTGCCGTTCGCGTCCGCGTCATTCGATCTGGTGACGGCGGCAGGCTCGCTGAACTACGCCGACTTCCCGTCAGCCCTGACCGAGATCGCGCGGGTGCTGACCCCGGACGGGACGTTCCTGCTGTACGACTTTTCCGCTGGCCGACGGTCAGCGAGCGGCGGCGAGCTCGAGCGCTGGTTCGCGTCGTTCGAGGAACGGTTCCCGTCGCCTGCTGGCTGGCAGCCGCTTGACGTGCGCGAGCTGCCGCTGGCCGCCTACGGCTTGCGGCTGCTTGACTTCACCGGCGTCGAGACCCGGTTGCCGATGGACGCTGACGCTTACCTTCGCTACATGCTCAGCGAGGTCAACGTCGAGCACGCCATCGCCAGCGGGGCCTGCCGCCCCGAGGAGGCTCGCGCCTGGTGCCGGGCGTCGCTCGAGGCAGTCTTCACCGGCGGTCCGGTAACCGTCGTGATCCCGGGACATCTCGCCACGCTTGCGCGCACAGCCGGACCAAACTAGACCGCTATCATTCCCTTGCCTGGACGACGAAACTGGCAGCGGCATGACCGGGTCATCATGACGAGAGACATGAGGTACCACGCAAATGACGGGCGACGACGCGGAGACGCTAGGCGATGGCGACCTGGCCGAGAAGATGCCGTTCGACACCAGCGTGGCGCACCAGGCCCGCATGTACGACTACGTCCTCGGCGGATACTTCCTCTAAACACACTTTAGCGGCACGGCTAGCTGTCGTCTAGGTGGCCGCGCGAAGCCGCTTCTACTCAGGATCTAACCCGCACTGCCAGCTTGGGAACTGGCTTGTCACGAAACCTGACAATCAACTGGTCAGCTCCGGGCACGCGGGTGGAAACGCATCTCGACCTCGGCTCGAAACACGGGACCGGCGTGTCTAGCAATTACGCTCCGTCGTTCCGCCCTACACTGCTACGTAACGGAACTTAAGGTGACCTGTAGCTCCTAACGGCCAGGAGAGCATGAGCAATGACAGAGTGTAATCATCCGGCACCCGACCAAGACCGGATTGTGC
>DATCGA010000342.1:0-10638 GCA_036509215.1 Trebonia sp. | reverse complement strand
GGCCCGGCCCCTCGGACGGAGGTTCGGCACAGCGCGGGCCATGCTCGCGGCCGTCGCCGGCGGCCTCTGCTTCGCGCCGCTGCTCCCGCTCGCGGACAAGGGACCAAGGCTGGCCTTCGCCAGTATCGCGATGATGTGCGCCGGATGCGTCATCGTCATCGGAAACGTGATCGCCGACAGCTTTGTGCAGGCCTACGTCCCGCCGGACATATTCGGCCGGGTCACGTCGGCGACCAGGACCGTCGGGTTCGCGATGATGCCCGTCGGGGCGCTGCTGGCCGGGGCGCTCGCCACCGTTCTCGGGGTCCGGGGCGCCCTGTGGATACTCACCGCCCTGATCGCCGCCTCCGGTCTCCTCTACCTGCTCACCCCCATGCGGCGCCTGCGCGACCTCCCGCAGAGAAGTCACGCCGCCGAATCATGCCTCTGAGCTGGCGGCGTCGAGAGACCTGGTGCGGTCTTACGGGGACAGGCTGCTGGCGATGAAGAGGTAGCCGCCGAGCACGATGGCCGATAGCGGGAGCTGGGCGGTGAACGTCCCGGCGTGCAGGTGCCCGGCCTGCACCGCCCGCAGCGCCGGGAAGGCGCCGATCAGGCCCACGATCACGCTCAGCATGCGACTGATCAGCCACGGCGGGGTGGCGCCGATCGCCAGGTTGGGGCCCTGGTCGGCCGGGTTGATCGGCGCGGTGCGGGCCATCCGCAGGGCCGCGGCGGCCACGCCGGGGCCGGCCGCCAGGCCGAGCAGCGGCCACAGCCAGCCCGACAGCACGCCGGTCGCCGCCAGCAGCGTCAGCGCCAGGGTCAGCCAGGCGGCGGCGAGCAGCGCGGGCAGCGCCGCGCGAGCCAGCAGCGCCGCCGCCGGGTCGACCCCCAGCATCCGGCGCAGCGTCTGGTCGTTGGTGTCTCGCCTGGTGGCGGCGGTCCCGTGCAGGCCCGACACGATGCCTCCGGCCAGCAGCGCCGCCGCGATGGTCACCCCGTGCGGCTTGCCGGTGATGGCCGCGCCGGCCAGCGCGGGCACCAGCGCGCTGGCCGCGAGCACGGTCAGCAGCGCCGGCCGGCGTCCCAGACGGCGCCAGTCGGCCCAGGCCAGCGCCATCGCAGGCGGCAGCCTGGGCCACCGCCGCGACGTCAGCAGCCGGCCGCGCCAGTGATTGTCCTCGGCGATCCAGGTCAGCAGCGGCACGTTAAGGAAGGCCGCCGCCATGAGCGCGGTGCCCGTCCGAGTCGAGTCGGCCCGCAGCACGCTGGCCGGGAAGCGTCGCAGCGTGAGCCAGCCAAGCGCGCCGGCCAGCGCGGCGAGGGCGACGGAGACGGCGGCGACCACGCCCAGGGTGCCCGTGGTCGTCCTGGCGAACTCGGTCGTGATCGCATCCGAGAGGCCGGTCCACCGCTCGCCCGCCACGGCGCCAACCAGGGCGATCACCATGACGGCGGCGCAGGATCGGCGGAGCCGGGCGCGCCAGCGGGGATGCGGCTGGGCGAGCGCCGCTGCGAATACGACCGCAAGGAAAATGCCGGCCCCGCCAACGGCCGACAGAACCAGCCAGGACGCCGGCAGCGCGAGCGACCCGTGGTGCAGGTACGGACCCGCCATCGTCAGGGCGAGCACGCCGCCGAGCAAGCCGGTGAGGGCGGCGACGGCCGCGACGGTCGCCGTCGGCCGGCGCAGCAGCGAGCGCCGGTCGAGCGGCGAAAGCAGCAGCCAGGAGGAGTCGGCCGGGGAGAGCGCAAGGGGGCCGAACGCCTGCACGAGCATGAGCAGTCCGGCCGCGACCCCGATCACCAGCGCGGCGCCTGCCACCGCCTGACTGGCGGCCTGGCCCGCCGCCTGACCAGCGGCGCGACCCGAGGCGGGACCGAGCCGGCTGAGCGGGTCGCTCAACAGGTCAGAGAGGTAAATCAAGGCGACCACGATCGCGAAGCCAACCGCGTACACGTCCTCCCAGGCCCGGCGTCGGCGTCCGCGCACGAACGACCGGATGGCCCTGACGCTGGGCGCGGTGTCGACGGGCGCGGTATCGGCGGCCGCCTGCAAAGCGCCTGCCTGATCTGCGGTCACCAGCCTCACCCGGCCACGGGCGGCGGCGCAGTCGGCTCGCCGGGGGCGACGTCCGTGTCCTCGATCCCGCCGTCGGACAGCCGCACCTCCCGCGCGCCCGCCGCGAGGGCGAAGACCGGGTCGTGGGTGGCCATCACGACGGTTCCGCCGTGGCCTGCGTACCCGTCTCTGAGCAAGGCGGCGAGTTCCCGCCGGAAGCCGGGGTCGAGGCTCTGCTCCGGTTCGTCGAGCAGCAGCAGGCTGCTCGGCCGCGCGAGCGCCGCCGCCAGCGAGAGCCGCTGCCGCTGGCCGGACGACATGTCGAGCGGACTCGCGTCGGCCCGCGCGGGCAGGCCGAAGATCTCGATCAGGTCATCGGCTGGCAGGCACCAGCCCCGCACCGGCTCATGGGTGCGCCTGATCAGCTCGAGATGCTCCCGCACGGTGAGCCCCGGGTACCAGGTCGGCTGGTCGGCGACGAACGCGACCGCCCGCCAGAACGCCGGGGTATCCCTCGGCGGCCCGGCCAGCACCGAGACCGTGCCGGCGGCGGGGCTGCGCAGTCCGGCCAGGCAGGTCAGCAGCGTCGACTTGCCGACGCCGTTGACCCCGGTCACCGCGACTACCTCCCCGGCGGCCACGGTCAGGTCGATATCGGCCAGTACCACGACGCTGCCGTAGGCCATGCGCATGCCGCGCACCGCCACCACCGGATTGCCCATGGATGCCACGGTAGCGCCGTGCCGCCGACCGTGGGGATCGCCGGCGGTCAGGCGGTCTCGGCCAGCGAGGCTTCGGTAACCAGAAGCCCCGCGACCGGGTCGTCGGCTGGCGACTCCCGAGGGGGAGGCCGGCGATCGGCGAGAGCGCGCCAGCCGATCGTCGCGGTCAGCGTCAGCGCGAGGCCGGCCAGGCCGAGGCCGTCGCGGGGCCCGTCGACCTGCGTCACGTAGCCGACGAATGGCCCCGTCACCGGCTCGCAGCCGGGCAGCGCCATGGTCCACAGGCCCATCACCCGACCTCGCATCGACGGGTCGGCGGTCAACTGGACGAGCGCGTTCGCCCGGGCGATGAACCAGATCGAAAGGCACCCGGTCGCCGCGAGCCCGATCAGCGCCAGCCACAGGGTGGGGGCCGTCACCGTGCCGAACACGGCCGCCGCAGTCGCCAGGGCCAGCACTGCGACCGACCGGCCGGTCGGACGGCGGGGGCCGGCCGAGGCGAGCAGCGCGCCCGGCAGCGCGCCGAGCCCGGCCGGCCCGGAAGGCACGGCGAGCGCATAGCGCGGCCGGTGCCTGATCAGAACGTAGAGCGGCTGCAGGTACGAGGCGGCGTTCACCGCGCAGCAGGCCGCGACGCCGACGGTGGCGAGCAGGACCCCGCCGACCGCGGGCCCAGCCACCCGGGAGGTGTTCAGGATGACCTCGTACAGGCCGATCGCGCTGGCCACCCCGTCGCGGCCGACCAGGTCGATCGCGTAGACCTGGCGGGCGGTGCTGTCCGGCGCGCTGACGCAGCCGGTGACCGCGGCGATGACGAAGATCATCCACAGCCGGACGGCGCCGGTGGCGATCAGCACCGCGGTCAGGCCGGCGATCAGCGCAAGCAGGGACTGGGTCACGATCAGCAGCCGCCGCCGGTCCATCCGGTCGACCAGCGTGCCCGACCACGGGCCGACCAGCAGCATCGGCAGGAACGTGCACGAGGTCATCAGGCCGAGGTCGACGCTGTTTCCGGTCAGCCGGAGCACCAGCCAGGAGAGGGCGACGCCCTGGGTCATGGTCCCGGAGGCGGAGAAGAGCTGGCTGATGAACCACGGACGGTACTCGGGTGACTCAAGCGAGCGAAAGGCATGCCGCAGGCTCGGGCGGGCACGCTCATTTCCGGCAGGATTCGTCATATATAAGGCATATTAACCTCGACAAACCGGGATAAATTAATCCGAATCCGTCATAATAAGGAGCGGAAGAGGCGAAGGCGGCGGCCGACCCACTGGCCGCCCTGGTTCGGAGGGGAAGCCGATGACCTACGAGCCGGGGGGCAGCGCCGGGGAACTGCTCGCGCTACTCGAATGCTCAGGACCGCTTACCCGGTCGGACCTGGTCCGGCTGTCCGGACTGCCCCGGACGACCGTTACCGGCATGGTCGGCGACCTGATCAGCCGGGAGCTTATCGCAGAGCGCACGACCGGTCAGGCGGACCGCGCGCAGGGGGAAGCCCGCCGCGGCGGGAGGCCGCAGGCCGGGCGTCCGCCGCGGACGCTGGCGTCGGCCACGCCGCCGACCGTGACGGCGGTGCTGGCGTGCGGTCGGTCCGGCATCGAGGCCGCGCTCGTCACCTACCCCGGGCAGATCGTGGCCCGGTTGTCGTCGCCCGATGCAGTGGGGTACCAGGCGGCCGACCTTGACGCGATCGCGGGGCCGGGCGGCGACCTGGTCGGGAGGCTGCTGGCCGGGGCGGGCTGCTCGCGGGATCAGCTTGGGTGCGCCGTCATCGGGCTGCCGCGGCCGGTCGGCCCGGGCGAGTCGGCGGTCGCGCTGGCGGAGCGGCTGGCCGTCCCGGTGCGGGTGGAGAACGACGCCAACCTGGGCACGCTGGGCGAGGCCGCCTATGGCGCCGGCCGTGGCCACGACAGCTTCATCTACGTCAAGCTCGGCCACAACGTAGGCGCGGGCCTCGTCATCGGGGGGCGCTTGCACCGCGGCGCCTCCGGGTTCGGCGGCGAACTCGCCCACGTGCAGGTGCGGGCCGACGGCGACCTGTGCAGCTGCGGCGGACGCGGCTGCCTGGCGGCGATCGTCGGCTCCTCGCTGCTCGACTACGTCCGGCTGTCGAACGAGGAACGGCTTGCGCTCCCCCAGATCCTGGCGCTCGCGGCGGAGCGCGATCCGGGCGTCCGCCGGGTCTTCGCCGACCTCGGCCGGCTAGTGGGCCGGCCGCTGGCCAGCTTCTGCACGATGTTCGACCCGGCCGCGGTGGTCGTCGACGGGTCGCTCGGCGCGGCCGGCCAGTACGTGCTGGCCGGGGTCAGGGAGTCCATCGACCGGCACACCGCCCCCGTGGTGGCCGACTCCGTCCAGGTCATCACCGGCGAACTGGGCGACCGGGCACAACTGCTCGGCGGCGCCGCCCTGGCCCGCAACCTCCGACTCGCCGCCGTCCGCGGCGCGCGGGCGCACCGGTTATCTAGGGCAGGACCACCGTGCGGTTGCCGTTCAGCAGCACGCGGTGCTCGGCGTGCCACGCGACGGCGCGGGCCAGCACCTGGGTCTCGACGTCGCGGCCGGCCTCGACCAGCCGGCCCGGGCCGTAGGAGTGGTCCACGCGCATCAGGCCCTGCTCGATGATGGGCCCCTCGTCCAGATCGGGCGTCACGTAGTGCGCGGTCGCGCCGACCAGCTTCACGCCCTTGGCGTGCGCCTGGTGGTAGGGCTTGGCGCCCTTGAACGACGGCAGGAACGAGTGGTGGATGTTGATCATCCGGCCCTCGACCCGCTTGCACACCTCGGGCGAGAGGATCTGCATGTAGCGGGCGAGCACCACCAGCTCGGTCCTGGTCTCGTCGATCAGCGACAGCAGCCTCGCCTCGGCCGCGGGCTTGCTGTCGGCCGTCACCGGGACGTAGTGGAACGGCACCCGGTAGGTCTCCGTCAGGTCGCGGAAGGCCTCGTGGTTGGAGACCACGCCGGCGATGTCGATCGGCAGGGAGCCGGCCGACCAGCGGAACAGCAGGTCGTTCAGGCAGTGCCCGAGCTGGGAGACCATCAGCAGCGTCTTGATCCGCTCGGACTTGTCGTGCAGCCGCCAGGTCATGTGGAACGACTCGGCCACCCAGGCGAAGTCGCGCTCGAGGTCGGCGACCTGGCGCCCCGGCTGCGGAACCGAGAAGTGCACCCGCATGAAGAACAGGCCGTCGTCCGGCTCGCCGTACTGCTGGCTGGTGATGATGTTCGCCGAGTGCTGCACCAGGAAGCTGGACACCGAGTAGACGATGCCGGGCTTGTCCGGGCAGGAAAGGGTCAGGATGAACTCCCGCCCGCTGCGATCCTCCGTGCTCATATCCCCCACCATTCGGGACGGCCGAGCCGCAAGTCAAGGGGCGGCCGACCGTGTTAACTTCGCCTGTCTTCGCCCCCAAATGTACGTGGCACGGCTCTGTGGCGTGAGCCTACGCACGCTCGATATCGCGCGCTGAGCACAGACTTAGAGTTCCAACCGCTCACAGTCCGGCTTTGGGCTTTACCACAAGGTCAAGGAGAGGCGAGCGCTCCTATTGACAGCAAGGGCCATATCGTAGAACTTGGTCCCATAACGTGGTTTAGCCCGATAGGCGAGGCGCCGATGACCAACCCCAACGGCACGCAGGCCGTGGACCGGGCGGCCAGGCTGCTGTCCGAGGTCGTGCACGCGTCCGATCCGGTCACGTTCACCGAGCTGACCGCCGTCACCGGCCTGGCCAAGTCAACGGCGTCCCGGCTGCTGCTCGCGCTCGAGCGCAATCACCTGGTCCGCCGCGATGCCCACGGGCGGTTCCTGCCGGGCGAGATGTTCGTCAGCTTCGCCTGGCGCGACGGGGCGGGCACCTCGCTCGTCGCCGTCGCGCGGCCGTTCCTCGACCGGCTCGGGAAGGCGACCGGGGAGACGATCAACCTGGGCGTGACCTCGGGCCACAGCGTCGACCAGATCGCCCAGGTGGACTGCGCGTACCTCATCGGCGGCACCAACTGGGTGGGCAGGCCGGTCCCGCTGCACGCCTCCGGGCTGGGCAAGGTGCTGCTGGCCTACGGCGCCGCCAAGCTGCCGCCGGGGGAGCTCGTTCGGTGCACGGACAAGACGATCACGAGCGAGGCCGCGCTCCGCGCTGAGCTCGCCGCCGTCCGCGCCCGCGGCTACGCGGTGACCGACGAGGAGCTCGAGGCCGGGCTGATCGCGTTCGCGGCCCCCGTCTTCCGCTACGACGGCACGGTGGTGGCGGCCCTGTCGGTCTCCGCCCCGACGTCGCGGATGAGCAGGGAGACGGCGGCGAATGCGGCCCGCCGGTGCGCGGACGAGGCCGCCGGGCTGTCGGCCGCCCTCGGCCACCGGCCGCGCAAGTCACTGTCCAGAGCCACCTAGCCGCACGTCCGTCCTAGCTGAGTTGCCGTGCTGGCCGTTCGTTGAGGAGACACCATGACTGACATGCCGGCCCGCGCGAGCGCCGTGGTCATTGGCGCGGGGATCGTCGGCAACAGCCTCGTCCACCACCTGGCGCTGCTTGGCTGGCGGGACGTCGTCCTGCTGGACAAGGGGCCGCTCCCGAACCCGGGCGGCTCCACCGGCCACGCGTCCAACTTCATCTTCCCGATCGAGTACTCGCGGCTGATGCTCGAGCTCACCAGGGATTCGACCGAGCAGTACAAGGCGCTCGGCGTCTTCACCGAGTCCGGCGGGATCGAGGTCGCCCGCACCAGGGAGCGGATGCAGGAACTGCGCCGGCGCACCACCCAGGCCAAGGCCTGGGGCATCCCGGCCGAGATCCTCACCCCCGAGGCCGTGCAGAAGCTCGTTCCGTACCTCGACCCGTCGGTCATCCTCGGCGCAGGCTACTTCCCCACCGTCGGGGTCGTCGACTCGCTGCGCGCGGGCACGCTGATGCGCGAGCAGGCCCAGGCGGCCGGGGCGCTCGCCGTGGTATCCGGCGTCGAGGTGCTGGACATCGCCACCGCCGCCGAGCGGGTCACCGGGGTGGTCACGAGCAGGGGCGAGATCGCGACCGAGAACGTGGTGATCTGCTGCGGGGTGTGGTCGACGAAGGTCGCCGCGCTGGCCGGGGCCCGGCTGGCGCTTACCCCGGCCGTGCACCAGATGATCAGCGTCGGCCCGATCGGCCTGTTCGCCGGGACCACCGGCGAGATCTCCTACCCGATCGTCCGCGACGTGGACGAGGGCATGTACGAACGCCAGCACGGCGGCGACCTAGAGGTCGGCTCGTACATGCACCGGCCGATCATCGTGCCGCCGGAGACGATTCCGTCGAACGAGGAGGCGGTGCTCTCGCCGACCGAGATGCCGTTCACCGCCGACGACTTCGACCCGCAGCTGGCGGCCTCGCTGGACCTCATGCCGGAGCTGCTGGGCGATGAGAAGGCGGGCATCAGGTACTCGATCAACGGGTTGATCTCGATGACGCCGGACGGCCACCCCCTGCTCGGCGAGACCCCCGAGGTCAAGGGGCTGTGGGCGGCGGCCGCGAGCTGGATCAAGGAGGGCCCGGGGTGCGGCCGGGCGGTCGCCGAGCTGATGTCGGGACGGGTGCCGACGGTCGACGTGCACGAGGCTGCGGTCTCCCGGTTCTACCCGTCTTCGCGCACAGTCGGGTTCGCCCGCGCTCGCGCGGCCGAGTCGTTCAACAAGATGTACGGCATCGTCCACCCGGCCGAGCAGTACGAGTCGGAGCGCCCGCTGCGCACCGGCCCGCTCTACGAGCGGGCCACGGAGCTCGGGGCGGTGTTCCGCGAGACCGCCCGGTGGGAGCGGCCGCACTGGTACGCGTCCAACGAGCCGCTGCTGGCGACCTACGCGGGCCGGCTGATGGACCGGCCGGCCGAATGGGACTCCCGCTGGTGGTCGCCGATCATCAACGCCGAGCACCTGGCGATGCGCGAGGCGGCCGGCCTGGTCGACCTCTCCGCGTTCACCATCCTCGACGTGACCGGCCCGGGGGCGCTGGCCGGGCTGCAGCGCCTCGCGGTCGCCCAGCTCGACGTGCCGCCCGGCCGGACCGTGTACACGCCGTTCCTCAACCAGGCGGGCCGCTTCGTGGCCGACCTCACGATCATGCGGCTCGGCGCCGGCCACTTCCGCGTGGTCACCGGCGCGGCCGACGGCGGAAGGGACGCCCAGTGGATCAGCGACCGGCTGCCGGACGACGCGCAGCTGGTCGACGTCTCGTCGGCGTGGTCCACGATCGGGCTCTGGGGACCCCGGTCGAAGGACGTCCTCGCGTCGGCGAATCGCGACGGTGACCACAGTCGCCCCGGTCCGTTCGGGATGATCGAATCCTTTGAACTTGGCGGCGCGGCGGTGCTCGCCTCCCGCATCTCCTACGTGGGCGAGTTCGGCTGGGAGCTGCACGTGCCCGCCGATCAGGCCGGGCACCTGTGGGATCTGCTGCTGGCGGCCGGCCGGCCGCACGGGCTGGTGGCGGTCGGGATCGGCGTGTACGGGACGACGGGCCGGCTGGAGAAGGGGTACCGCGCGTTCGGGGCGGAGCTCACCGGCGAGTACAACCCGGTCGAGGCCGGGATGACGCGCCCGCGGGTGAAGTCGGCCGACTTCATCGGCAAGGAGGAGTACCTGGCCGCGCGGGCGTCCTCGCCCGCGGCGGTGCTGTGCACGCTCACGGTCGATTCCGCCGCGTCGGCCGACGGGACGCCGCGGTACCTCCTGGGCGGCGAGCCGATCCTCCGGCTGGACGGGTCGCGGCTGGTGGACGCCCTCGGGCGGCCGTCCTACGTGACCTCGGCCGGGTCGGGGCCGTCGGTCGGCAAGCACCTGCTGATGGCGTACCTGCCGGCCGCGGTGGCCGAGGTCGGCACGCCGCTGCTGGCGGAGTACCTGGGCGAGCAGTACCCGGTGACGGTCGCGTCGCACGGGGCCGTGTTCGACCCGGCCGGCCAGCGGATGCGGTGAGAGGCGGTCATGAAGATCCTGGTCTGCGTTAAGCGGGTCCCCACGGTCGGCGGCGCGATCACGCTGACGGCCGACCGGCGCGCCATCGACACGAGGATGTCCGGGTTCACGATCAGCCCGCACGAGGAGTGCGCGGTCGAGGAGGCGGTCCGGCTGGCCGAGCGGTTCGGCGGGTCGGTGACGGTGGTGACGCTGGGGCCTTCGTCCGCTGAGGAGCAGCTGCGGTCATGCCTCGCGCTCGGCGCGTCCGCCGCGGTGCTGATCGAGACCGAGCCCGGCCTGGAGACGGGGCCGATCGCGACCGCGGCGGCGCTGCACTCGGTGGCGGCCGACGGGGGCTTCGACCTGGTGCTGCTGGGAAACGAGGCGTCGGACACCGGGGACTACCAGGTCGGCATCCGGCTCGCGCACCTGCTCGGCTGGCCCGCCGCGACCGGCATCAAGGCGCTGGCGGTGGCCGATTCCGGCGCGTCCGCGGCCGCGTCGCGGACCTACCGCGGCGTGCTCGAGACGTTCGCGCTGCCGCTGCCGTGCGTGGTCACCGTCAAGGAGGGCATCAACCTGCCGCGCTATCCGTCGCTGCCGGGCCGGCTGCGGGCCAAGCGGGCCGCGATCGACCGGCGGCCGGCTGCGGCCGCCGCCCCCGACGGCGACGTGCGGATGACGTCGCTGCGGGTCCCCGACGCGCCGAGGAAGCAGGCGACCGTGCTCGGCCGGGGCGCCGACGCGGTCCCGTCCCTGGTGCACGTGCTGGTCGAGCTTGGGGTGGTCGCATGACGGTGTTCTGCCTGGTCGAGTTGGACGGCGCGGCCGACCCGTCGCTGCGCGCGCTCACGCTGGCGAGAGGGCTCGCCGCCGCTCCGACGGGGGCATCGGGCGGGCCCCGCGGGGTGGCGGCGGTCGTCTTCGGCGACCCGCCGATC
>DATCGA010000341.1:0-8581 GCA_036509215.1 Trebonia sp. | reverse complement strand
TCTTCGAAGATCGCTGGGTCACGAGGCACCGCGTGTGTAGCGGAGCATCTCGGTTCCGCCGTCGTCGGTGAAGGTGCCCGCCTGAGCGAAGCCGACGGCTTCGGCGACGCGCCGTGAGGCGTGGTTGTCATGGGCGATGCGCGCTTCCAGGCGGGTGACGCCGATCGAGGCCGCGTAGCCGACGAGCAGGGCCAAGGCGTCGCGCGCGTGCCCCCGGCCTCGCTGGCTGGCGTGGGTCCAGTAGGACACCTCTCCGGTGCCGTCGGGGCCGAGGCGCAGCTCGCAGCCGCCGACGAGGGCACCCGATTCCGGGTCGCGGGCCGCGAACGCCCGTACCGGGCCGTCGTCCTGCCAGTTCCTCGCCCAGTTCGCGTAGGCGGCCCGGACCGACTCCTCGGTCGAGTGCGCCGGCCACCAGCCGAAGCGGCGCGCGGTCTCCTCGTCCTCGCCGGCCGCGTGCGCCGCGGCCTCGTGGTCGGTGTGCGCGCTGAGGACGATGCGGTTACAGCGCAGTTCGGGAACTGCCTCACTAGGTCATGGTGCAGCGTTTGGCCTGCCGTCCGCATCGGGTTTTCTGGCCGCTTGGCTGGATGCGGGCGGTGAGCAGGTACTCGGTGAGCGTGCTCGAAAGTCGGACCCGCCTGGTAAGTATTGGGGGGACGGTCCCTGGGACGGGGTTCGCTGCACGGTCTCGAGTTCACGGGAGCGCGTTGATGAGCACGGCATGGACGATAACGTTCGACTGCGCCGACCCGGCCGCGCTGGCGGCGTTCTGGCGCCAGGCCCTCGGCTACGTGGACGGCGCGCCGCCCGCGGGTTCCGCGACGTGGGAAGAGTGGCTGGCCAGCGTCGGCGTGCCGCCGGAGGAATGGGGTGATGGCGCTTACATCGAGGACCCGGCGGGCCTTCGGCCGGGCATCTCGTTCCTCAAGGTCCCGGAGCCCAAGACGGCCAAGAACCGGGTCCACCTGGACGTGCAGGCTGGCGGCGGCCGCGGCGAGCCGCAGGAGGTCCGCTGGGCGCGGGTGCTTGAGGCGGTCGCGCGCCTGGCCGGGGCGGGCGCGACCGTGGTCCGCGAGGACCTGCAGGACGGGGTGCCTGATCACTTCGTCATGGCCGACCCGGAGGGCAACGAGTTCTGCGTCGTCTAGGGCGCGCCGGGACGCTGCGCCGGTGCGGTCCGTCCCACATTGAGGCCAGGCCCCGCGTCTCGCGAACCCCATCATGCTCACAGGTTCGATTGTAGCAATATTTCTGCGAATCGGTCGGAAATAATTGCGAATACGACCCGCCCGAACGCCTGGATTGTCGGTGCCCGGCGATAGCGTTCAAGTATTAGAACGTGTATTCCAAGATCGACTAGGGGAAGCTCATGAATCGGCAGCCGGGCGACGGGAGCGGAGCGGGCGAGGAACCCGTCCCGGACCCCGGGCTGCCCGGCGACGCGACCCCTGACGCGGGCGCGCCGTCTGATAGGCCACCGGGCGCTGGGCAGGCGGGAACGCCTGACCCGGGCCTGGCCGGGTTCGTGAAGGGCGGCGTATGGGATTCGGCGGTGCCGTCGGCGGCCCTCGCGGCCGCCCTCGAGGGCGCGGCGGGCGCGGGCTGGCGGTGCGGGGGCGGGTCGCGTGAGGAGATCGTGGGGGCGGTGCGGGTGGCGGCGGCGCTGGAGTCGTGGGCGTGCGCGGCCAAGCTCGGCCTGATCCGGGCCGCGATCCGCGAGGACGACGACGGGCTTCCGGGCGGGGATTACCACGGGGACCTGCCCGACGCCTGGTCGAAGTCGCTGACCCACGACGTCGCGCTGGCGCTGGCGATGAGCCCGGTGTCGGCCGAGAAGCTGCTGCAGACCGCGTGGGACCTCGGCGCGCTGCTGCCAGGCATCGGCGCGCTCCTCGAAGACGGGACCCTCACCTACCCCAAGGCCCGCGTCGTCAACGACGCGCTCGAGCTGCTGAGCGAGCCGGATAAGGCGGCGGCGGAGGCGATGATCGCCGATCGCCTCGCGGGCAAGACGTTCGGGCAGGTCGAAAAGCTCGCCGCCGCCGCGGCGATCACCGTCGACCCAGGCTTGGCGGAGCGGACGAGGGAGCACGCCGAGCGGAACCGGGCCCGGGTCATCCTGAAGCGCGAGCGGTCCGGCGCGGCGAGCCTGTCGGGCTGCGACCTGCCGGCGGCCGAGACGCTTGCCGCGCACGCCGCCACGTGCGCCCGCGCGCAGGTCTACAAGGACTCGGGGGCGTTCCCGGGCGTGCTGATGGACCAGTTCCGGGCGATGGCCTATCTCGACCTGATGAACGAGGTCAGCGCCGAGGCGCGGATCGCGGCCGGCCCCCCGGACGTGGGCCTGGGCGCTCTGGGGGAGGCGGCGTTCCGGGATGAGCCGGAGCCGGACGACCCGGGCGCGCCGGCGCCGGACGGCAGCGGCGGATCGGACTGCCCCTGCAACGAGTGCGACGGCCGGTGCGCGCCCCCCGATGACGGCGATGGCCCTGAGGATAACGAGCCCGAAGACGCCGGCCCGGACGATGACGGTCCTGACGATGACGATCCCAGCGGCGGCCCGGACGATGACCAGCCCGACGCGGGCGGTCCTGACGATGATCACCACGGAGACGGCGGTCCCGGCGACGGTGGCGAGCCTGCGTCTCCTACCTCCCCGCCGCCATCACAGCAGTCGCAGTCGCCGCCACCGCAGTCGCCGCCGCAGCCACCACAGCCGCAGTCGAGGTCGCCGTGGTCGACGTCACCGTCATCCCCGGCCCCGCCGAAGCTCACCGACCTGACCATTCCCCTGGCCACCCTCTTCGGCCCGCCGCGACGGCCGGGGGAGAGCCACGGCTTCGGCCCCCTCGACCCCGCCCTGTGCCGCGCCCTAGCTGCGCTCGCCGCCGCCAGTCCCCACACCACCGCCTGCGTCACCGTCACAGACCGCAACGGCTACGCGATCGGCCACGGCTGCCTCACAACCGGCCGCCGCAGAGCACCCCTCCCAGGAGCACCGAATCCGCCGCTCCCCGCGCTCCCCGCGCGCCTCAACCTCACCGTCACCGCCGCCCGGCTGACGAAGCTACTCCAATCAGTCGGACAACCCCGCCCGCCCGGCCCCGCGCCGCCGTCCGGCTGGGCACTGGCGAAAAGCACCGCCCCCGACCCGCCCGGACCCCCCGGCGACCCGCCCTGGTGCGGCACCTGGACCATAACCCTGCCCAGCGGCCTGCAGTACGCCGTCCCCCTCGAGCCCGTCCCCACCCACGACTGCGACCACCGCCGGGAATCACACGCCTACGAGCCCAACGACATGCTCCGCCACCTGGTCCAGATCCGCGACTGCGAGTGCACCTTCCCGACCTGCTCCCGCCATGCGAAAGAATCAGATTTTGAACATGCGATCCCCTACGACCAGGGCGGAAGGACGTGTGGCTGCAACGCCGGAGCAAGAAGCCGCGCCTGCCACCAGGTCAAACAGACACGCGGCTGGAAGGTCACCCAGCCCAAACCCGGCTGGCACCAATGGGAAACCCCCAGCGGCCGGACCTACACCCAAGAACCCAAGCGATACCCAACCTGACTAGACGCCGCCCAGGCGCTGAAGCAGCAGCGCCTCGGCCAGGACGGCGCGCTCGAACTCCGGCAGGTGGAGTCCCTCGTTCGGCCCGTGCGCGCGGGTATCCGGGTCCTCGACGCCGGTGACCAGGATGCTCGCCCCAGGGAACGTCTCCTGGAACTCCGCGATGAACGGGATCGAGCCGCCGGTGCCCATGTCAACCGGTGCCACGCCGTCCCAGGCCTCGGCCAGCGCGGAGCGGGCAGCGGCGTAGGCCGGCCCGGTCGTCGGCAACACGGTCGGCTCGCCCGCGTCGACGACGGTGGTCGTGAGCTGGGCGCCCCACGGGACGTGCTTCTCCAGATGCTCCTGCAGCCGGGCGACGGCATTGGCGCTGGTGTCGCCAGGCGCGAGGCGGACCGTGACCCGGGCCCGGGCGACCGGGGAGAGGGTGTTGGAGGCGCCGGCGACCTTCGGGGCGTCGAAGCCGGTGACCGTGATGGCGGGCCGGGTCCACAGCTTCTCGACGGCGGAGCCGGCCCCGATCCAGTGCGTCCCCGCCGCCGCGCCGGACTCAGCCCGCAGCCGTTCCTCGGGATAGTCCACGTCGGCGGCGGGAGCCGAAACGAGGCCCTCGACGGCCGGGCTGCCGTCCCCGGTCCACAGCGTCGACAGCAGCCTCGTGAGCGCCATGATGGCGTCTGGGACGAGGCCGCCCCACATGCCGGAATGAACGGCGTGCGTTAGCGTCCGCACCTCGACGTCCACCCGGATCAGGCCGCGCAGGCTGGTCGTGAGCGACGGCACGCCGATGTCCCAGTTCCCCGCGTCCGCGATCACGATGACGTCGGCGGCCAGACGGTCGCGGTACTGGCGCAGCAACGCGGGGAGGGTCTCGGAGGAGACCTCCTCCTCGCCCTCGATGAAGAACCGCACGGTAACCGGCAACGCGGAGCCCAGCGCGCGGAGCGCGCCCACATGCACGGCGATCCCGGCCTTGTCGTCAGCCGCGCCCCGGCCGTAGAGACGGTCACCGCGGACGGTGGGCTCGAACGGCGGGCTGTCCCAGTCGGCCGGGTCGTTCTCAGGCTGGACATCGTGGTGCGCGTAAAGCAGGACGACCGGAGCGCCGTCGGGACCCTTCCGCTCGCCGATCACGGCCGGCGGCGCGCCGTCGTGGGCGCGGACGATCTCGGCGTCGACGCCCTCGGCGATCAGCAACTGCGCCGTCTTCTGCGCGGATTTGTCCACCTCGGCCAGGCGCTGCGGGTCGGCGCTGACGGACTGGATTCTGACGAGAGCCTCAAGGTCGCCGATCAGGCTGGGGAGGATCTCGTGGACACGGTTCTTTAGCTCAGTCACAGGGGCAACTCTACGATCATGCGCTCAGGAACGAACATCGAGCCGATGGGTTGACGCCGCGCCGCCGCACCGTCCCGACCGCGTTCCGGTCCTCGACCCGGAGGAAGGCGTGTCACGCGGTCGGCGGCTGCTGGCCGTATCCCGCCATCTTCATGGCGACCGCGTCGAGCTCCGCGGGCGGTAGCAGCCGTGGTGAGCCAGCCGACGAGGCGCGCAAGTACACGTCGCACAGCCATTCCAGGTACACGCTCTTGTCATGCGCGGTCGCCAGGTCAGGCCCCACGGTGACCGCGCCGTGATTGCCCATGAGGCAGCCAGTGCGCGAGTGCAGCGCGTCCACCACATTCCGCGCCAGCTGGTCCGTGCCGTACGTGGCATACGGGGCGACCAGCACCGGTCCCCCGAACATCGCCAGGTAGTAATGCACCGACGGAATCTCATCCACCAGCGTGGACAGCGCCGTCGCGGCCGGCGAGTGCGTGTGCACGACCGCCCCCACTTCGGGTCGGGCCGCGTAGATGGCCAGATGCAGGGGAAGCTCGCTGGTCGGCGCGAGCGGCGCCTCGACCGCGGTGCCGTCGAGCCGGTGCACGCCCACCAGTTCCGGAGTCAGCTCGGTGTAGCGCAGCCCGCTCGGCGTGACCACCACCAGGTCGCCCGAGCGGACGCTCACGTTCCCCGCAGTGCCGACCACGAGACCGGCCCGGGACAGTTCCTGGCAGGCGGTCACGATTGCCGAGCGGGCGGCGGGGAGCAGCATGACGACCTCCAGGTGTAGCGTCGTCACCGTGAGCAACGGCAACAGCGTGTTGGACGACGTTATCGGCTGGCGCGACGCCCACATCACCGCCATCGACCAAACCGCCCTCCCGCACCGGCTGTCCGTCCTCCACATCACCACCGTGGACCAGCTCGTCGACGCGATCGTCCGGCTCGTGGTGCGGGGCGCGCCGCTGCTCGGCGTGGCCGGCGCGCTCGGCGTGGCGCTCGCGGTCCGGCAGGGCGAGCGCGAAGGGTGGGACGCCGCGAGACTGGACGCCGAGGTCAAGCGGATCGCCGACGCCCGCCCGACCGCGGTCAACCTGCGCCGCGAGGTACTCGCGGTCGCGGCCGTGCTCCCGGATGGCGCCGATGCGGTGGAGGCCGCCGCCCTCGGCGTCCGCGACACCGCGATCGAGGTCAGCACGCGCCTGAGCGAGCGGGGCGCCGACCTCCTCATCGAGGAGTGCGGGACGGGCCCGCTGAAGGTGCACACGCACTGCAACACCGGCGCCCTCGCCTGCCTGGGCTGGGGGACCGCGCTCGGCGTGATCCGGGCTCTGCGGGACCGGGGCGCCCTCGCCCACGTCATCGCCGACGAGACCCGCCCGCTGCTGCAGGGTTCGCGGCTCACCGCCTGGGAGCTGGGCCAGCTTGGCATCGAGCACTACCTCGCGGCCGACAGCGCCGGGCCTTTCCTCATCAGCCAGGGGCGCTCCGACGCGGTGGTCGTCGGGGCCGACCGGGTGGCGGCCAACGGCGACGTGGCCAACAAGATCGGCACCTACTCCCTCGCCCTGGCGGCGCGCCGGGCCTGCATCCCGTTCGTGGTCGCCGCGCCGGAGTCCACCATCGACGAGGCGACCGCCAGCGGAGCGGACATTCCCCTCGAGCTCCGGGCGGACGAGGAGGTCACGTCCTTCCAGGGCGTGCGGGCAGCGCCGGAGGGCACCCGCGCGCTCAACTACGCCTTCGACGTCACCCCGGCCGACCTGGTCACCGCGATCGTGACCGAGAACCGCGTGATCCGTCCATAACGCCGCTCATAACGCCGCCCCTAAGACCAGCCATAAACGCCGCCCATAACGCCGGAGATGGCAAGCTGGGCGCATGCTGATTGAGCATCGTGGGGCCGTTCCCGAGATCGATCCCACCGCGTACGTGGCGCCGACGGCGGTGCTATGCGGCGCCGTGCGCATCGGTCCCGGAGCGCGCGTGCTGTTCGGGGCCGTGCTCACGGCCGAGGACGGACAGGTGAGCCTGGGAGCCCGGAGCATCGTGATGGAGAACGCGGTGGTTCGCGGCCGGGCCAGGCACCCAGTCGTCATCGGCGACGACGTGCTGGTCGGCCCGCACGCCCACGTCAACGGCGCGCAGGTCGGTGATGGCTGTTTCCTGGCCACCGGCGCGTCCCTCTTCCCAGGTTCCGTGGCCGGGTCTGGCAGCGAGGTGCGGATCGGTGGCGTCGTGCACGTCAACACGGTCCTGCCACCAGGCACGACGGTCCCGATCGGCTGGATCGCAGTGGGCGACCCGGCGCAGGTGTACCCGCCGGGCCAGCACGAGCAGATCTGGGAGATCCAGGAATCCCTGGACTTCCCGGGAACCGTTTACGGGCTGCCGCGTGAGGCGCCTGCGGCCGAGCGGATGTCCCGGCAGTCGGCCTGGTTTGGCGCTCATCTCGGCGACCGCATCATCGGCGACAATCCGCCTTCGGTGGACTAAACAGCTAGACAACACCGAGGTACAGGCCGCCGGCCACCTGGCGCTTGCTCCTAGCTGCGGCGCAGGATACGCGCCGCCCCGGCGGCCGTTCGGCTTCGATAACGCTATTGCGCCATCTGTCCGGCATCGTCACCCGTTCACCCGGGCACCCGGTCGCCTGCCCCGGCAGGCGACCGGCGGCAGGCAACAGATGCGAGGATGCTAGCTCCCGGCCAGGTCGGCGCGCCGGATGCGAATCGTGAGGACCGCGACCAGCAGAATCAGCACCGCGATCCCGGCGCCGACCAGGAAGGCACGGTCGAAGCCGACCGCCAGCGCGTGCCGGTACGCCGCCGAAGCAGACGAAGCAACAGCAACGGCGCCGCGGCCGCGTGCGTTGTCAGCCACCACCGTCCAGCCCACCGTCCCCAGCACCGCCAGGCCGATGGCGCCGCCTACCTGCCGTCCGGCGTTGAGCAGGCTGGCGGCCGCGCCGGAGTCCGCCTCGGGGACGCGGGTCAGGGCAAGCAGCTGCAGGGGGACGATCAGCAGGCCGAACCCGATGCCGAGCACCAAGCCCGCGCCGAGCAGGTCGCCCGCGTACGTGCCGTGCTCGGTCATCCGGGACAGCCAGTACAGGCCGCCGACGGTGACGGCGCTGCCGCCCACCAGCACCGGGCGCGCCCCGATCCGGGCCACCAGCGCGGTGGCCCCGACCGCGCCGACCAGCATGGCCGCGGTCACCGGCAGGAACGCAATCCCGGTCCGGAGCGCGGAGTAACCCCACACCTCCTGAACGAACACGGTGAGGAAGAAGAACACACCCGCGATCGTCGTCCCCACGCCCAGCATCATCAGGTAAGCGCCGACCCGGTTCCGGTTGCGCAGCAGGCGCATGGGCAGCAGCGCATGACGGTTGCGCGACTCGATCACCGCGAACGCCGCCAGCAGGACCGCCGATGCCGCCAGCGCAACGACCACCTTCGCGTCGCCCCAGTGCGACGTCCCGTTCGGGCTGGTAGCGGCGTTGGACAGGCCGTAGACGAGCGCCACTATGCCCGCGGTCCCGGTGACGGTGCCGGGCAGGTCGAGCCGGCCCTCCAGGCTCGGCCGGCGCGAAGGGCCGGACGCCAGCACGTACCGGGCGGCGAACGCGACCGCGATCCCGATCGGCACGTTGACGAACAGCACCCAGCGCCAGTCCGCGTA
>DATCGA010000340.1:0-3020 GCA_036509215.1 Trebonia sp. | reverse complement strand
CCCGCGCCCGGCGTCGCGATCACCCCGCCGGTCGGCATCCAGTGGCAGAAGGGCACGACCTACCCCCTCGAGGCCAAGGTCGTCGACAACACCCTGCAGCCGAACGCCAAGATCACCGGCGACCTGCTGCCGACCTTTAAGTGAGCCATGTCTCTGCTTGAACTCGACCACGTGACGAAGCGGTTCGGCCGCGTCGTCATCGCGGAAGATCTGTCCTTCACGGTTGACGCCGGGGAGACGGTCGGGATCGTGGGGCCGAACGGCGCTGGCAAGACCAGCCTGTTCGGCCTCATCTCCGGTGACCTGACCCCTGGCGCCGGCCAGGTGAACCTCGCCGGGCGCAACATCACCCGGCTCGACTCCGCCGCCCGCGCCCGCCTCGGCATCGGCCGGACCTACCAGGTCCCCCGCCCGTTCACGGACATGACCGTGTTCGAGAACGTGCTCGTGGCCGCCCAGCAGGGCGGCGGGCAGCGCCGCAAGGCCAGCTACGCGGCCGCCGCGGGCGCGCTCGAGCGGACCGGGATCGCGGCCGAGGCCAACACCCCGGCGGCCCGGCTCGGACTGCTCGCCCGCAAGCGGCTTGAGATCGCCCGCGCGCTCGCCACCGGGCCGTCCCTGCTGCTGCTGGACGAGGTGGCCGGCGGTCTGACCGACCCCGAGGTCACCGTCCTGGTGGAGATCGTCCGGGCCGTCAACGCCGAGGGCATCGCGGTGATCTGGATCGAGCACGTGGTCCGCGCCCTCACCTCGCTCGTCTCCCGGATGACGTGCCTGTACGGCGGGGAGTTCATCGGCGACGGCACCCCGGCCGAGGTGCTCGCCAACCCCCGGGTGCGCGAGATCTACTTCGGCGTCGACCCCGACTTGTCGACGGACGCGCCGATCGAAGAGCCGGAAAAGAAAGATCAAAAGCATGAGTGAGCCGAACGGACCGGGACTTCGCGCGGCCGCCCCGCTGCTCGAGGTCCGCGACCTCGTCGTCCACCACGGCCAGCTCAAGGCGCTGTCGGGCATCTCGCTGGCGGTGTACCCGGGCGAGGTGTACGCGATCATCGGCGCCAACGGGGCCGGGAAGTCGACCCTGCTGCGCACGATCGCCGGGCTGAACCAGCCGACCGAGGGCACGATCAGCTACGACGGCAGGGACATCACCAGGGTGCGCCCGGACAAGCGCGCCACCGCCGGGATCGGGATGGTCCCGGAGGGCAGGCGGCTCTTCCCGTCCCTCAGCCTCGAGGAGAACCTCAAGGTCGGCGCGACCTACGCGCGGAAGGGCCCGTGGACCATCGACCGGGTCTTCGAGCTTTTCCCCTGGATGAAGGACCGGCGCGGCCAGAAGACGGCGCAGATGTCCGGCGGCGAGCAGCAGTCGGTCGCGATCGGCCGCGCGCTGGTCGCCAACCCGCGGGTGCTGCTGCTCGACGAGCTCTCGCTCGGCCTGGCGCCGGTGATCGTCCAGCGCATCTACGCGATGCTGCCGCAGGTCCTCGAGTCCGGCGTCACCGTGCTCCTGGTCGAGCAGGACGTCAGCCAGGCGCTGCGGGTCGCGACGCACCTGCAGTGCATGCTCGAGGGGCACACCACGCTTGAGGGCACCCCCGCCGAGGTCACCCGCGACCAGGTCGAGGCCGCCTACTTCGGAGTCACCGATGGGAGCAACCCCTAATGGCCTGGGTTAACGCCATCATCCAGGGCATCTTGACCGGCGGCATGTACGCGCTGTTCGCGTGCGGGCTCTCGCTGCTGTTCGGCGTGATGAAGGTCGTCAACCTGGCCCACGGCGACCTCGCGACCGTCGCCGGGTACGTCGGCGTCGGGGTGGTCGCGGCCTTCCACCTGCCGTTCCTCTGGTCGGTGCCAGTGGTCGTGCTGGCGATGGCGGTGCTCGGCTACGTGCTGCAGCGGTCCGTCATCCAGGCCGCGCTCAGCCGGGGCGAGCTGACCACGCTGATCGTCACGTTCGGGTTGTCGATCGTGATCGAGAACGGCCTGCTGCAGTTCTTCACCTCCGACAGCCGCGGGCTGGCGGTGGGCGACAGCTTCACCACCGCCTCGTTCTCGATCGGGTCGCAGATCACGATCGCCTGGCTCGACGTGTACATCTTCATCCTCGCCGTCGTGGTGCTGCTGGCCCTGCAGTACTTCCTCTCCGGCTCCAAGTACGGGCGGCTCATCCGCGCCGTCGCCGACGACCGGGAGGCCGCCCAGCTGTCGGGCGCGAACTACCGGCACGTGTTCGGCATCGCGGCCGCGATCGCGTTCGGCACGGTGGCGCTGGCCGGGATGTCCTACGGCCTGACCACGACGATCGACCCGACCACCGGCACCGACACGATCCTGCTGTTCGCGTTCGCCGCGGTCGTGATCGGCGGCCTCGGCTCGCTGTGGGGCACCCTCCTCGGCGGCATCGTCCTCGGCGTCGCTCAGCAGATCGGCGCGCAGATCAACATCTCCTACGAGCAGCTCGGCGGGTACGTCATCTTCCTGCTGGTGCTGGTGGTCTGGCCGCAGGGGCTTACCGGCCGGAGGACTCAGTCGTGACCGAGATGGCGAAGACCAGGGTCCGTTCGGGAGAAAATGAATTGAGAGTCACCCGGTCGCGCAGGAACGTGGCGTGGAGCGGCCTCGGCGCGATCGTCGTGGTCGTCGTGCTGTTCCTGTTCCCTTACTACATCGGCCCGGGCACCACCGGCATCATGGTGCAGGCCCTGATCGTGCTCACGCTCGCCTCGATGTGGAACCTGCTGGCCGGCTACGCCGGTCTGGTCTCGGTCGGGCAGCAGGCGTTCTTCGGGCTCGGCGCGTACTTCGTGCTGATCCCGGCGATGCACGGGGTCACGCCGTGGCTCGGGCTTTTCGTCGCCGCGGTCGGGGCGGCGGTCTGCGCACTGCCGTTGTGGTGGCTGGTGTCGCGGCTGCGGACCGGGTACTTCGCGATCGCCACCTGGGTCCTCGCCTCGGCCATCATGCTGTTCATCGAGCAGTTCCAGTCCATCGGCGGCGGCTCGGGGATATCG
>DATCGA010000339.1:0-5391 GCA_036509215.1 Trebonia sp. | reverse complement strand
CCCGCCGCATCGCCCTGGTGATGGCGGAGATGCCCGCCGAGTCGCAGAACGTCGTCGTGGTCATGTCGACCACCAGTCCGAGTGCGCCCGCGTTGAGCACCCCGAGCAGCGCCTCGCGCAGGCCGTCGGCAATCGTCAGGTCGAGTTCCACCGGGACCGCCACCACGGCGGCCCGGCCGGACCAGGTCACGGGAAAACGATCATCGGGCACGAGAAAACACCGCCGCTTTCAGGCTTAGGGCGGGCCGCGTCTCCGGACCCAAGAGAACGGTCATGCACGCAATGGCGCAACCGCAGGCAGCATTATCCCGATCCTGCCGCGTATGCACAACTCGAAGGATCTTACTACCTAGTTTCGACTTCCGCCCCGGGGTAGTTGCCGAGAGCACCCCCACGCGCCGCCGAAGGCGCGATACCTGGATAAGGAATGATCATGCGACTCGGCTTTATCATCCTCGTCATCTGGCTGATCATCGGGGCGATTGCCGGTGGTCAGCGCGGTTACTACAAGAGCACCCCGGACTGCGGCGGCGCGGGCACCATTGCCGTCACGATCCTGGCCGGCCCGCTCAACTACGCCGGCATCAACCCGAAGGTCACCTGCCGGGCCCGATCCTAGATGCCGGCTCTGCGCGCCGCCGGGCCTGGCCGGCCGAGGGCGGCCTGGCCGACGGCGCGCGGGCCTGGCACTATTACCCTGCAAGCAAGACGACCGCTGCTTACCGTCCATCGGTTGGGGGCCGGTAGGACGGAGGCATGACGTGACAGTCGGGGATCTCGGACACGGGGCCACGGACCTGGTCAGCCTCTCCAACGGAGAGGCCAGGTCGCTCAGCAAGCTCGCCGAGATGACGGTCAAGCAGGTACCCGGCTGCGCCGCGGCGCACGTCACCATCTGGCGCGACGGCGAGGTGGCGGCGGTGGCGGCCAGCCACCCCGATCCGGCCGAGCTGGTCGACCTGCAGCTGCGGATGGGCGTCGGGCCGCTGCTGCTCGCCGCGCGCGAGGGCGTGCCGGTCAGCAGCGCCGACTCGCTGACCGAGGAGCGCTGGCCCCGCTGGGCGCAGGAGGCGCTCCGCCGCGGGCTGCGCTCCTCGGTCCATCTGGTGACCCAGTTCCCGCCCATGACCCTGGTCCTGGCCCTGTTCGGGGTGCGGCCTGGGAGCCTGGACGCCGACGGGGTGCCGATGGCCGAGATGCTCGCCCGGTTCGGGTCGACCGTCTTCGCCAACAGCCTCGCCTACGGCGAGGCGCAGCGGACCGCGACCCAGCTGAAGGACTCGGTCGCCGCCCGCGCGGTCACCGACCAGGCCAAGGGCATCTTGATGCACGCGCTCGGCTGCGACGCCGACGAGGCGCTCAAGTACCTGCGCCGCGAGTCGCAGCGCCGCCACATCAAGGTCACCGACGTCGCCGCCCGGGTCATCGCGACCTACGCCCCCGGCGGCCCCGTCCCCGCGCCAGGCGCGGGCGGCGCGCGGCCCGCCAGACGGGCCTAACGGGGTACCGGGCCGGTCTAGCCGCCGGCGCCGGGGCTGCGTCCAGGCCCGCCCGCCGCACCGGTCAGCTGGCGCGCACGTCCGACGTCCGCTGACGCAACTGGCGTTCCCGTCGGCGGCGCGTGTTCCCGCGCCGGGCGCGGATCCGCTCGTCGGCCGTGGTGCCGCCCCAGATGCCGTGCGCCTCGCCGGTCGCCATCGCGAAGTCGAGGCACTGCTGCCGCACCGCGCAGCCCGCGCAGACCCGCAGCGCGGCCGGGGTCTGGCGGTCGGCGGCCGAGCCCTCGGCGATGGGGAAGAACAGCTCGGGATCGGCGGACAGGCAGGCACTCGCGGCGCGCCACTCGGTGGCGTAGTCGGTCATCGGGCGTCCTCACGGAAGGCGGGTGGCTGGGCGGCGTCGTCGCCCAGCCACTCCGCTTCCCGGGCGAAACCAAACTATTCACCCCAAATGCGAGACCTGGTAGTGCGCCAGCCGCCAGCCGTCGGCGGTCCGGGTCGCGAGCACGCTCAGGCGGACCCCGAGGGTCGGCCGGTCGGTGTAGGAGAAGTCAACGCCGAGGTAGCCGAGCACCAGCCCCTCGGCCAGCCGCCTGGACTCGAGGATCTTGTAGGCGGCCTTCATCCCCGTCGGCTGGGACGCGTAGTACTCGGCCACCCCTGCCGTCCGACCGTGTAGGGGCGCATCCCCTGGAAGATCGCGTCCTCGGTGAAGCAGGCGGCGACCTGGTCCGGCTCGTGCCCGTCGACCCGCGCCTTCCACCGGTCCATCACGCCGCTGATGACCTGCTCGTCGCCGGTGGTGGTGCTCATCGTGGTCCCCCTGTCATCGCCCCGCGCCCCGCGCCCCGCGGACAGTGTTTCCAGCGGCCCGCGATTCATTCGCCCGCCGTTCACGGCCGGATCGTCCGGTGTGATGAAGATCACAGAAGGCCAAGTTTAGAAGCTCTGGTGCGGGCACAACAGCGAACGTCCGGGATTCGTCCCCCGCAGATCCGGAGATGGCCATGATGAAGACAACGAATGACCAGCCCGCGCTCGGCCACCGAGCGGAACTCAGGGGCCTGTCCGACGACGAGCTCCTCATCCGGCTGCGCGCGCTGCCGCGAGACAGCGACGAGCGCGCGGCCCTGTGCGAGCTGATCGTGGAGCGGCACGAGAAGCTGGTCCGCTCCTGCGTCAGGCAGTACCGCGGCAGCCCCGAGCCGGTCGAGGACCTGATGCAGGTCGGCTACGTCGGCCTGCTCAAGGCCATCAACAACTTCGACCCGGCGTTCGGCAACAGCCTGACCGCCTACGCCGCCCCGTGCGTGAGCGGCGAGATCAAGCGGCACTTCCGCGACAAGCGGTGGCAGGTGCACGTCCGCCGGGCCGCCCAGGAACTGCTGCTCGAGATGCGCAAGGCGACCGAGGACCTGACCCACAAGCTCGGCCGCGGGCCGACCAACGAGGAGCTGGCGGAGCGGCTCGGGGTCAGCGCCGAGGACCTGCTCGAGGCGCAGCAGGCGGACATGGTGTTCACCTCCTACTCCCTCGACGCCCCGCTGTCGGACGGGGACGACCCCGGCCAGCTGGCCGACATGCTCGGCGACGAGGACGCCGACGTCGAGCGCGCGATCGACATGGAGGCGGTGGCGACCCACTGGGACGAGCTCCCCGAGCGCGAGCAGCGGATCCTGACCATGCGCTTCTACGGGAACCTGACCCAGGCCGAGATCGGCGCGACCCTCGGCATCTCCCAGATGCACGTGTCCCGGCTGCTCTCCCGCGCGCTGGCGCACCTGCGCAGCCGCCTGCTCGACGCGGCCGCCTGACGTACCCAACGACCCCCCTAGGAAGGACAATCCCCCATGAAAACAGGCGTAGGCCTGGCGTTCATCGCCGTGGGCGCGATCTTCGCGTTCGCCGTCAAGGGCAGCCCCGGGTTCGTAGACCTGCACACGGTCGGCTGGGTGCTGATGCTGGTCGGCCTGGTCGGGATGCTGCTCCCGCGCCGCACCTACGGCTGGCTCGGCCGCCGGATGACGGTGCGGCGGAGCTACCCGAGCGGCCGGGTCGAGCAGCGGGCGGTGCCGCCCCACGTCAGCCTTAACCCCGGCACCGCGCGCGAGGACGCGGGCCTTCCGCCCGAGCCGACCCTGCTCGAGCAGGACGACCTGATCGACGGGACCCGGCTCAACGGCGAGCCGTACGAGACCCTGCGTCCCGCGGCCCGCGACACCGAGGTGATCGAGGACCTCTACGAGCAGCCGTAACCAGGGCGGCCGACGCCGGCCGCCGGACCCGGTCTCCCGATGCTCGCGGGTCAGGGGGCTACCCTGACCGCGAGCATCGTCACGTCGTCGCGCAGCTCGCCGTCGGAGAACGAGGTCACCAGCTCCTGGACCGCGCGCACGGTGTCCGCCGCCGAGCGCCCGGCGACCGACGCCAGCTCGTCCGCCAGCCGGTCCTCGAGGAAGTCGAGGTCGGCGCTGCGCGCCTCGGTCACCCCGTCGGTGTAGAAGAACAGCAGGTCGCCCGCCCGCAGTTCCACCTCCGCCCGGCCCGCCTGCAAGTCGCCGAACAGCCCAAGCGGCATCCCGTCGGCCTCCAGGATCTCCACCCGCCCGTCGGCCCGGACCACGGCCGGGCCCGGGTGGCCGCAGCCGCCCAGCCGGACCTGCACCCGGCGGCCGCGCTGGCGCAGGAAGGCGAGCGAGGCGGTGACGAACCGCTCGCCGTAGTCCCCGGCCAGCAGCACCTGGTTGGCGGCGGTGAGCACGTCCGCGGGGGCGTCGTGCACGTGCGAGAGGGCGCGGATCGAGTGCCGGGCGGCGGCGGTCATCGCGGCCGCGTCCTGGCCCTTGCCGCAGACGTCGCCGATCGCGATCGCCCAGCCGTCCCCGGTCGGGAACACGTCGTAGAAGTCCCCGCTCGTCTCCTGCCACTGCATGGCGCCGATGTAGGCCGCCGCGAACTCGAGCCCCGGCACCGTCGGCAGGCTGGCCGGCATCAGGCTCGCCTGCAGCGACTCGGCCGCCTCGGACTTGCGGCGGAACATCCGGTCGACCCGGATCGCGTTGGCCAGGTGCTGGCCCAGATCCTCGGCCAGGCCGAGGTCGGCGACCGAGAACGGGCCGTTGGCGGCCTGCCGCGCCAGCGTCAGCGCGCCGAAGCCGGTGCTCCCGTCGGAGATCGGGACGCAGATCAGCGAGGTGGCGCCCAGCGTCATCAGCAGCGGCGTGCCGCTGGGGCCTGCGCCGAGGACGGCAGGGTCGTCGGGGTGCGCGAGCAGGACCGACTTGCCGGTCGAGTGCACCTGCCAGGGGGCCGATTCCGGGTCGGGATCGACCGAACGGACGGCCCGCACGAGCTTGTCGGCCTGGCCGTCGCGCTGGCCCGCCGCGAACTGGCGGCGAAGCTGCCCGCCGCGGTCGATGTCGATGATCACCCAGTCCGCGAGCTCGCCCGCCAGCAGCCGCGCGCACCGCTGCAGGGTGACGGCCTCGCTGAACGTGCTGTTGTCGAGCAGCAGCCTGGTCAGCGACGTCACCATGTCGAGCCGCTTGGTCATCGCGATGATGGCGGGGTCGGCCGAGTCGTCGATCGCGGCCGCGTCGGCCGCCCGGACGGCCCCGTCGGCGCTGGCGCCGGAGTCGGCCCCGACCGGGGCGACGGTGACCATGAACAGCGGCGGGTCGCCCGGGAGCTCGACCGCGGCCGCGGTCAGGGTGGCGTCGAGCGGGCCGGTCGACGTCAGCATCCGGCAGTTGGCCTTCCGGTCGGCGCCGGTCCGGGCGACCGCGGCCAGCTGCGTCTGCAGCGCGGCCCGGAACGGCAGGTCGACGAAGGAGGTGAGCGGCTTGCCGGTGGCGTACCCGGCCGGGAACCCGAGCAGCGCGGCCGCCCGGTC
>DATCGA010000338.1:0-3449 GCA_036509215.1 Trebonia sp. | reverse complement strand
TGACCGTGGGCCGCCCGTCGGCGGTGACCAAGGAGATCAACGGCAAGGTGCACGAGCCGGTCGAGCGCCTGTCCATCGACGTTCCCGAGGAGTTCCTCGGAGCGGTCACCCAGCTGGTCTCGGTCCGCCGGGGCCGGATGGAGACGATGACCAACCACGGCACCGGCTGGGTCAGGCTCACCTTCGTCATCCCGTCCCGCGGCCTGATCGGGTTCCGCACGATCTTCCTGACCGAGACCAGGGGCACCGGCATCGCGCACCACGTCTTCGAGGGCTACGAGCCGTGGGCCGGGGTGATCCGCGGTCGCCAGAACGGCTCGCTGGTCGCCGACCGGGCAGGCAACTCTGCCGCCTACGCGATGTTCAACATCCAGGAGCGCGGGTCGCTGTTCCTGTCGCCCGCCACCGAGGTCTACGAGGGCATGATCGTCGGCGAGAACTCGCGGATGGACGAGATGGATGTGAACATCACCAAGGAGAAGAAGGTGACCAACATCCGCCAGTCCAACGCCGAGGAGCTCGAGCGGCTGGTCCCGCCGCGGCTGCTCAGCCTCGAGCAGGCGCTCGAGTTCTGCGCCGACGACGAGTGCGTCGAGGTGACCCCCACGGCGGTCCGGCTCAGGAAGGTCGTCCTCGACGGCAAGGAGCGCGGCCGGATGCGCGGGCGGGTCTCCCGCGAGCAGAATTAACCCGCTCCTAGCGGTTTAAATTCACAACCAGTTATCCCGAACGGTCCCGGCTGACTCTCAACCGTTAGCCGGGTCCGTTCTTCGTCGTGTCGTCGGCGTTTCTGCTTGAAGCGGCCGAACTTTGATGATTACTCTCCGCACATGAACATGTTGCGGAGAGTAACTGTTCAGCGCCGCCGGCCAGGCCGGAGTGGGCGCCGAGCCTGGTGCGCCGCCACCGCCGGGGGCATGGCGGTGGCGGTCACGCTGACCGCGACCCCGGCCCTCGCCGCGGCGGTCGCAAGATCCGGCGGCGATCCCGAGCGCGGGATTGACATCTCGGCCTACCAGCACGCCAACGGCCCGATCAACTGGCGCGGGCTGGTCGGCCACGGCATCAAGTTCGTCGCGGTCAAGGCCTCGGAAGACACCTACTACACCAACCCGTACTACCTGCCGGACACACGGGCGGCGTCGCGCGCGGGGCTGGCGGTGCTCGCGTACGCGTTCGCCAACCCCGACCGGGCGGGCGGCCCGGCCGCCGCGAGCTTCGCCGTCCGGGCCGCGCACTACCGACGGGGCCGCAGCGCGCTGCCCCTGGTCGTCGATCTGGAGAACGACCCGTACTCGACCAGCGACTGCTACTGGTTCGGCCGGGGCCGGATGATCGCCTGGATCGCCGGCTTCACCAGCCGGGTCAGGACGCTGACCGGTCAGTGGCCGATCCTCTACACGACCGCCGCCTGGTGGCAGGAGTGCACCGGGTCGACCGGCCGGTTCGGGCACGACCCGCTCTGGCTGGCTGACTACGACGGCGGGCGGCCGGCTTCCCCCTCGCCGTGGACCCGGTGGTCGTTCTGGCAGTACAGCGAGAACGGCTACCTGCCCGGCATCGGCTGGACCGACCTCGACTATTTCCAGTCGGAGGGCGCCCTCCCGTCGCTCCACCCGGCGTCGAACCCGAAGCCCAGGCACCGCCACAAGCGCCGCTCCAAGCACAAGCCGAAGCACAAGAAGCTCAAAGAACACAGGAAACCCAAGAAGCACATATCAAAGCGCAAGCCGAAGCCGAAGCCGAAGCAGAAGAAGCGATCCAAGCCCATCCATAAGGCCAAGCATTAAACGGTCACAAATCATCAGTTCCATGCGCATCCGCACTAGGCCCGTTGATAGGCTCCGCCGGTGACTCGGCTCAGGCGTCGCCGCGGTATCGCGGGAACCATGATCATCCTCGTCGCCGGGCTCGCGCTCGCGGCGGCAACCCAGGCAGCGGTCAGGGGGCCGGCGGCCCTGGCGGCAACAACGCAGCCGGCCGTCGAGGGCACCGATGTCTCCAACCTGACGACGGTGTCGAGCTGGCCGGATGTGAAGGGCGCCGGGATGTCCTTCGTGGGCATTCTCGCCTACGACGGCGCGTCCGTTTCCAATCCGAGCTACAACGCGCAGGTCACCGGGGCGCTGGGCCAGGGGCTCTACGTCATGCCCTACGTCGTCGCCGACCCGCTCAAGGTCGCGACCGGCGCGGATCAGTTCACCGAGAAGGCGTGGCCGGCCATCTCCTCGGTTCCCGGCGAGGCGTACAAGGCCGGCGGCCAGTACCTGCCGATCGTGCTCGACCTGGAGAGCCAGCCGCTGGTCACCCCCGAGGCCTGCTACGGCCTCACCCAGGCGCAGATGGTGACCTGGATCGGCCAGTTCATCGCGGCCGCGAAGTCCAAGACGGGCCTGAGCCCGGTCGTCTACTCGAACCCGAACTGGTGGCAGGCCTGCACCGGCAACACCACCGCCTTCGCGGGCGACCCGCTCTGGATCGCCGACTACGGCGTCACCAGCCCCGCCATCCCGCCCGGCTGGGCCGGCTACACGTTCTGGCAGTCGTCGGACAGCGGCTCCGTCAACGGGATCAGCGGCGCGGCCGACCTCGACAACATGCTCGGCGCTCCGTCGACCGCCACCGTCAGCACCACCGGGTCGATCCAGCTCGAGACGCTGAACTCGCTGGCCGGCCAGCCCGTCTCCTACGCCCCGGCCGGGTCGCTGCCGTCGCACTTCGCGCTCAGCGCGGCCGGCAAGCTCAGCTGGTCGTCCGCCTCGGTGGGGACGTACTCGGTGGCGGCCACCCCGACCAGCACGGCCGCCACCCCCGCGACCGTGATCCCCTCCTCGCTGTCGCTCACCGTCCGGGTGCACGGCGCCATCGCGATCACCAACACGGCCCGTTCGTCCACGGCGGGCACCCCGGTCTCGTTCAGGGAGACCACCACCGGCCTGGACCAGAACGCCGGCTACGCCCCCACCCTCAAGGCGAGCGGCCTGCCCAGCGGCGTGTCGATGAGCACGGCCGGCGTGATCACCGGCTGGCCTACGCGGTACGGCACCTATAAGGTCACCGTCACCGCCTCCGACGCCGTCGGCGGATCCGGGTCCGCGTCGTTCACCTGGACCGTCAAGGCGGCCGCTGACGCCGGCAGCGGGGGGCAGGTCAGGCAGGTCGGCGGCAGCGGCAAGTGCCTCGAGGACCCGGCCGGCAACACCGCCAACGGCACCATCGTCAACCTGTCGACCTGCACCGGCAATTCGTACATGCGCTGGACCCTGGTCCAGGACGGCACCCTCAGGAACGGCGGCAAGTGCCTGCAGGTGGCCGGCAACAGCACCGCCAACGGCGCTAAGACCGAGCTTGAGCCGTGCAACTCCGACGACGGCTCCCAGGTGTGGCAGGCCTCCACCGACGGCCAGCTCCTCAACCAGCAGTCGGGCAAGTGCCTCGACGTCGCGGTC
>DATCGA010000337.1:0-8672 GCA_036509215.1 Trebonia sp. | reverse complement strand
CCGGCCGGCGGGCGCTGCCGCAGCGTCCGGTAGGCGACGCGGGCCGCGGCCGCGCCCGCGGCGCCGGTGGCCACGGTGCCCGTGACCGTCGGGCCGGCCGCCGCGCGTCCGGCGTGGCTCACTTCTTCTTCACGGACTTGTCGCCCTTTCCCGTCTGCGTCGCGTGCGGCGAGGGGGAGATCGTCGGCGTCGCACTCGGCATAGGCAACGGTACCGGGCTGACAGCGGACGCACCCGAAATACCGTAGCTATTCGGCTTCTGGCCGCGTAGTTGCTCCGCAAGTGCCCAAATTGTCGACACCTGCCCGATGATCGCGTCGGCGTTGTCCACCGTCGACACCAGGCTGGCGACGCTTCTCGCGCGCAGCACCCCGATCGGGCTGCCGGCCGAGGACGAGCCGGCCGTCGAGCCGACCACGACCGTCGCCGCGCTCTCGCCCGCGAACTCCTGGGCCATCGCCAGCAGCACCTGGGTGCCCGGGTCGTTCTGGCCGTCGGCGGGCGCGGTGTCCGGGGTGACGATGACCGCCAGCGTGGCCCGGTCGGTGACGGCGGGGGTGATCGTGATGTAGCCGGCCTGCGCGTAGGCCCCGAGCAGGGTGGTCGCGTCGGCGGTGGAGAGGCCGGTGGTCTCGCCCGCCGTGGTGGTGGCCAGGATCGCGGTGCCGATCAACTGGGCGGCCTGCTGCTGGTTCAACGTCTGCTGGTTGGAGGGCGTGGCCAGCGACGTGCCGTCGGTCGACGCCAGGTCGGAGTTGATCTGGGACAGGCTCGACTGGGTGGTGCCGGACAGGTCGTTGAACTTCGGCTGGATCGCCACCTCGCCGGTCACGGTCGCGCCCGCCAGCTTGGCCGCCTTGGTGATCCCCGTGATCACCGACGAGGAGGCGCCGGGCTCGGTGACGAGCACGATGCGGTGGCCCGGGAGCTCGTTGGCGAGCAGCCTCGGCTCGGCCGTGGTGATGAACGTCTGGCCGGTGTTGTATTGCTGGGTGGCGGTATTGCGCTCCGCGTTGGACTGGTCGAGCTCGTTCTTCAGCAGGTTCGACGACGTGCGGAGCACGTCGATGGTGTTGCCCTGGAGCTCGGTCGAGCCGAGCACGATGCCGATCGCCAGCGCCAGGAACACGGCGACGATGGAGACCAGGTGATAGCGGAAGTCAATCACTTGAACAGTCCAGTGAACCAGTAGGCGAAGGTGTGCCAGGTGCCGATGATCCAGTCGCCCAGGATCGGGCCGACGGGCGAGTAGGCGATCGCGATCGAGATGGTGAATGCGGCGGCGAGGACCAGCGCGACCAGCGCCCACCCGGAGATCCTGCTCTGGTAGAGCTGGTGCACCCCCCGGGCGTTGACGAGCTTACCGCCGACCCGCAGCTGGGTCAGGAACGTCGAGGCCATGCCGGGCCGGCCCTTGTCGAGGAACTCCTCCACCGTCGAGTGGGTGCCGACGACCGCGATCAGGCTCGCGCCGCACTGGTCGGCGACCAGCAGCGCGATGTCCTCGCTGGTGCCGGGGGCCGGCAGCGTTACCGCGTCGAGGCCGAGCGACCTGACCCGGGCCATGCCGGGGGCGCGGCCGTCGGGATAGGCGTGCACGATCAGCTCGGCGCCGGCCTGCAGCGACTCGTCGGAGACCGAGTCCATGTCGCCGATGATCACGTTGGGCCGGTAGCCGACGTCCATCAGCGCGTCCGCCCCGCCGTCGACCGCCAGCAGCACCGGCCGGTACTCGCGGATATAGGGCCGCAGCGCCCGCAGGTCCTCGCGGTAGCGGAAGCCGCGGACGACGACGAGCACGTGCCTGCCGTCCATGTCGGTCGCCAGCGGCGGCATGTTGTCGATGCCGTTGGTGAGCAGGCCGTGCTCTCGGCGCAGGAACTCCAGGGTGTTGGCGGCGAACGCGTCGATCTGGCTCGGCACCCCGGCGGTCGCCTCGTCCATCGACTCGTCGAGGGTCTCCTCGGTCTGCAGCACGCCCTTGGCGACGACCGTGTCGCCCTTGTAGAGGACGTCGCCGTCGAGCCGCACCAGGGCGCCGTCGGCGATCCGGGCGAGCACCTCCCGGCCGACGTCATCGACCAGCGGGATGCCCGCCTCGAGTAGCAGCCGGGGCCCCAGGTTGGGGTACCGGCCGGTGATCGACTTGGCCGCGTTGACGACGGCGGCCGGGCGGCAGGCGATCAGCTCGTCGGCCGACACGCGGTCCAGGTCGGCGTGGTCGATGACGGCGATATCGCCCGGCGCCAGCCGCTTGACCAGAACCTTCGTCCGCAGGTCCACCCTGGCCACGCCGACGAGGCCGGGCGGCGCATCTACCCTACCCCGCCTGACGTGCGCAAACTTAATGGGTGGCACTCTCATCGCTCTTCATCCTGGCACACATGCGGCCCTGGTATCCGGTGGCACGCCGGGCTACGGTGTAACCCGTGACCGCTCCGATTAGGCTTACCTCTCTGTCACACGGCGCTGGCTGTGCGTGCAAGCTACCACTTTCCGCCCTGGATGAGCTGATGGTCTCGCTAGGTCCGGGCGTTTTCGGCGGTGCGGCGGCGGGCGCCGCCGGCGGCGACCTGCTGGTTGGAGCGGCCGAGGGCGACGACGCGGCCGTGTTCCGGCTCGACGACGAACGGGCGCTGGTGCTCACGACGGACTTCTTCACGCCGATCGTCGATGACGCGACCGACTGGGGCCGGATCGCCGCCGCCAACGCGCTTTCGGACGTCTACGCGATGGGCGGGCGGCCGCTGATGGCGCTAAACCTGGCCGCCTGGCCGGGCGAGACGCTGCCGCTGTCGCTGCTGGCCGACGTGCTGCGGGGCGGGGCCTCGGTCGCCGCCGCGGCCGGCTGCCTGGTGGTGGGCGGGCACACGATCGACGACCCGGAGCCGAAGTACGGGATGGCGGTCGTCGGGCTGGCCGCGCCCGGCCGGATCTTCACCATCGACGCCGCCCGGCCCGGAGACACCCTGGTGCTGACCAAGGCGATCGGCACCGGGGTGGTCGCGACCGCCCACAAGCGCGGCGGCGCCTGCGATGCGGACTTGGCGGCGGCCGTTTTGTCCATGACAACGTTGAACGCCGCCGCCAGCGAGGCGGCGCTCGCCTGCGGTGTGACGGCGGCGACGGATGTGACCGGCTTCTCCCTCCTCGGGCACCTGCATCGGATGCTGCGCGCCAGCGGCTGCGCGGCGGTCATCGACGCCTCGTCGGTGCCGCTGCTGCCGGGCGCGCTCGAGCTCACCTCGGCCGGCTACGTCTCCGGCGGCACCCGCAACAACATGGCCTACCTGGAGAAGTGGGCGTCGGTGGACGACGCCGTGCCGGTCGACGTGGCGGTGCTGCTGCAGGACGCGCAGACGTCCGGCGGGCTGCTGCTCGCGACCGCTGCCCCGGACGCGCTGGTGGCCGAGCTCGGCCGCCGCGACGTGCTGGCGGCGGTGGTCGGCCGGGTCGTCGCCGGTGAGGCCGGTCACATCGACGTCCGACCGTAACTCCGTTGGCAGGTGTAACGCCGGGGGGCGGCACGGGGACTCTACGGACGTAGGGGCGGGGCCGGTGGGGTGCCGCGCGAGCGTGTCATAGAGTGGCGTGTAACAAATGTGTGTCGATGACCCGAACGGGGATCTTCGCAGGCCGGACGAGAGGTCGTCGTCCGGCAGGGTCGGCGTTGCCTGGGCCGCCCTCGAGACGCTGGCCCGCGCGGCCGCCTCGGCCGGCTCGGCGGCCGGAATGTCAGTGGCCGTGAATATGGTGAAACCATGACGATCGTCTATGAGGGAAAGATCGATGAGCAGGCGGCGGCCGAGCACATCCACGGCATCTGCCTGAAGACCGGGCCGCCGCGGCGGGTCGGCATCGAGATTGAATGGCTGGTACGCGACGCGCGCGATCCCGCCATTGGCGTGTCGGCGGAACGGATCACGGATGCCATGTCCGGCTTCGCCGCCTCGCCCGGGCTTCCGACCAGCTCCTACCCGGGGGTGCTGCCGTCCGGGGCCCCGCTGACCACCGAGCCCGGCGGGCAGCTTGAGCTCAGCTCGCTGCCGGCCGACTCGATCGCCGACTGTGTGCGCGCCACCGTCGACGACCTCGCCGCGCTGCGCGCGGCAGCCGGCGCAGCCGGCCTTGAGCTCGCCGGATTCGGCCTCGACCCGCTGCGCCCGCCGCGCCGCGTGCTCGAATTGCCGAGATACGCGGCCATGGAGGCGTTCTTCGACCGGAGCGGCCCGTGGGGCCGCCAGATGATGTGCACCACCGCCTCGATCCAGGTCTGCCTGGACGCGGGCGATGACTCCGACGGCACCGGCGGCTACCGTCACCGGTGGCGGCTGCTGCACGCCATCGGCCCGGTGCTCGTCGCCGCGTTCGCGAACTCACCGCTCCGGGCCGGGCGGCCGACCGGCTGGCTGTCGTCCAGACAGCAGGTCTGGTCGCGGATGGACCCCGGCCGGACCCGGCCGCCGACGCTCGTTCCAGACCTGCGCGAGGCGTGGGCTCGGTACGCGCTCGACGCCCAGCTGATGTGCGTCCGCAGCGAGGGATCGGCCGACTGGTCGGCGCCGGCCGGGCTGACGCTCAGGGACTGGGTCCGCGGCGACGCCGCCGACCGGATGCGACCGCCCACCACCGGCGACCTGGATTATCACCTGTCCACGCTGTTCCCGCCGGTTCGGCCGCACGGGCACCTCGAGCTGCGGATGATCGACGCGCAGCCCGGCGATGGCTGGATCGTGCCGCTGGCGGTGGTCAGCGCGCTGTTCGGCGACGAGCGGGCGGGCGACGATGCGCTGGCGGCGGTCGAGCGGCTGTGGGCGGGCCATTCGCCGGCTGGCGAGTGGCCGGCTGGCCAGCCGGACGGGAACCCGTGGCCGCGCGCGGCCCGGCTCGGGCCGGCTGACCCAGCCATCGCCGAGGCCAGCCGGGAGTGCTTCGCGGCGGCCAGGTCGGCGCTCGGCCGAATGGCGGTCCCGGCGCCGATCACCGCGGCGGTTGACGACTTCATCGAACACTATGTCGGCAGGAACCGATGTCCAGCGGACGACCTACTGGAGGAATCCCCGTGACCGAGAACGACGCGCTGCAGGAGCGCATCGCCGCCGAGCTGATCGCGGCCCGCGCTCGCACCACCGCCCTGACCAGCGCGGTCGACGAGGCGGACCTGGTCAAGCAGCACTCGCCGCTGATGTCGCCGCTGGTCTGGGACCTGGCCCACATCGCCAACCAGGAGGAGCTGTGGCTGCTGCGGGAGGTCGGCGGGCGCGACCCGCTGCACCCGGAGATCGACCCGCTCTACGACGCGTTCGAGCACCCGCGGGCGGCGCGGCCCGCGCTTCCGCTGCTCGCGCCGGAGGAGGCGCGCGACTACGGGCATGAGGTCCGGGGCCGGGTACTCGACCTCATCGACCGGACCCGGCTGGGCGGCCCGCCCGCCCCGTTCGGCGAGTCGCTGACCGCCAACGCGTTCGCGTTCGGGATGGTCGCCCAGCACGAGGTGCAGCACGACGAGACCATGCTCGCCACCCACCAGCTCCGGGTCGGCCCGCCGGTGCTGTCGGCGCCGCCGCCGCCGCCCGCGCCGGCCGACGCGGCCGCGCTGCCGGCCGAGGTGCTCGTGCCGGGCGGCCCGTTCACGATGGGCACCTCGAGCGAGCCGTGGGCGCTCGACAACGAGCGGCCCGCGCACGAGGTCGAGGTGGCCGGGTTCTACCTGGACACCGCGCCGGTCATCAACGCGGCCTACGCCGAGTTCATCGCCGACGGCGGCTACGACGACCCACGCTTCTGGACCGCCGAGGGCTGGGCCCACCGGCAGCGGGCGGAGCTGACGGCGCCGCTGTTCTGGCGCTGGGAGGGCCAGTGGGTTCGGGTCGCGTTCGGCCGGGCGGAGCCGATCGCGCCGGACGAGCCGGTCATGCACGTCTGCTGGTACGAGGCCGACGCCTACGCGCGGTGGGCCGGGCGGCGGCTGCCGACCGAGGCGGAGTGGGAGAAGGCGGCCCGCCATGACCCGGCCGCCGGGCGCTCCCGGCGCTACCCCTGGGGCGACGCGCCCTGGTCGCCCGAGCTGGCCAACCTCGGCCAGCGCCATCTGCGGCCGGCCCCGGCGGGCAGCTACCCGGCCGGCGCCGCCCCGAGTGGGGCGCGCCAGCTGATCGGCGACGTGTGGGAGTGGACGAGCTCGGACTTCCGGCCCTACCCGGGGTTCGTGGCGTGGCCGTACAAGGAGTACTCGGAAGTGTTCTTCGGGCCCGAGTACAAGGTGCTACGCGGCGGCGCGTTCGGCGTCTCCACGGTCGCCTGCCGGGGCACGTTCAGGAACTGGGACTACCCGATCAGGCGGCAGATCTTCGCCGGCTTCCGGACCGCGCGGTCCGCCCCTGCGGACACCGCGCGCTCGGCGCGGCACGACTCCGCCGGCTTCGCGCCGGAGACCGCCTGATGTGCCGTCACCTGGCCTACCTCGGGCCGCCCGCCACGCTGCGGTCGGTGCTGATCGACCCGCCGCACGGGCTCTACCGGCAGGCGTGGGAGCCGAGGCGGCAGCGGCACGGGACGGTCAACGCCGACGGGTTCGGCATCGGCTGGTACGCCGAGGGCGACCCGGTGCCGGCCCGGTACCGGCGCGGGCTTCCGATCTGGGGCGACCCGTCGCTGCCGGACCTCGCCCGGGTCACCCGGTCGACCGCGGTGCTGGCGTCGGTCCGCGACGCCAGCCCGCGCACGGCGGCGGGCGACCAGGCGGCGGCGCCGTTCGCCTCCGATCAGTGGCTCTTCAGCCATAACGGCCGGCTGGACGGCTGGCCGGACTCGGCCGCCGCGCACGCGCCGGCCGCCCGGACGCTGCTCTCGCTCGAGGCCATGGTCGATTCCGCCTTCCTGTGGCAGCTGGTGCTTGAGTGGCTCCAGGCCGGGGCCACCATGGACACCGCCCTGGCCGCGGTCATCACCGCCATCGAGGCGGGCGGCGGCACCGGCCGGTTCAACTTCCTGGTCACCGACGGAACGTCGATCGCGGCCACCGCCTGGGGCGAGACTCTCTGGTACCGCCGGTCCGGCCGGTCCGTGGTGGTCGCGTCCGAGCCGGGCGACGACCAGCCGGGGTGGACCGAGGTCCCGGACCGGCACTCGCTGACGGCGACCCCGTCCCTGGTCAGCGTGCGCCCGCTGGCGGCCGACATCCCCGTCTTCACCGCCGCCAACCGCGCCCACCGGGCGCACCATGCTCATCACGCCAACCGCGCCGACCGCGTCGGCCGTACCGACAACGACGTCAGTAACGAAAGGATCGTGACCCGATGACCTCCATCGAATACCGGCTGCCGCCCGACTACCGCGCCGCGTCGCTCCGCGCCGACGCGCTGGCCGGGCTGACCGCGACGCCGAAGTCACTGCCGCCGAAGTGGTTCTACGACGCGCAGGGGAGCGCGCTGTTCGAGAAGATCACCGAGCTGCCCGAGTACTACCCGACCCGCGCCGAGCGGTCGATCCTGCGCGCGGCGGCGACCGAGATCGCCGAGCTGTCCCGGGCGCGGGTGCTGGTCGAGCTCGGCTCCGGGTCGTCAGAGAAGACCCGGCTGCTGCTGTCGGCGCTGCGCGCAGCGGGCACGCTCGAGGCCTACGTGCCGGTCGACGTCAGCGAGTCGGCGCTGGCGCTGGCCGAGGAGGCGCTGGCCGTCGACTACCCCGGGCTCGCGGTGCACGCGGTCGTATCGGACTTCGAGAAGTACCTCGGGCTCGAGCCGTCGGCTGAGGCGGGCGCGGGGTCCGCGGGCGCGAACGACGCCGGGGCCGGGCCGCGACTGGTGGCGTTCCTCGGCTCTACGATCGGCAACATGGTGCCCGCCGAGCGCGCCGCCTTCCTGCGGCGGGTCCGCGCGAGCCTCCGGCCGGGCGACTCCTTCCTGCTCGGCACCGACCTCGTCAAGGACGTCCGGGTGCTAGTAGCCGCCTACGACGACTCGGCCGGGGTGACCGCCGCGTTCAACAAGAACGTGCTCGCGGTCCTCAACGCCGAGCTCGGCGCGGACTTCGACCTGGACGCGTTCGAGCATGTGGCGGTCTGGGACCCGGCCAACGAGTGGATCGAGATGCGGCTGCGCTCGACCGCGCAGCAGCGGGCGCGGGTGCGGGACCTTGACCTGGACGTGCGGTTTGCGGTCGGCGAGGAGATGCGCACCGAGGTGTCGGCCAAGTTCCGGCGATCCGGGGTCGAGGCCGAGCTGGCGGCGGCCGGCCTGGCCATGCGGGCCTGGTGGACTGACCCGAACGAGCGGTTCGGGCTGTCGCTCTCCGTGCCGGCCTGACCCCGGTCTACCATGTCAGGATGTTTTCCTGGCGGCTGCTGAGGGCCCTGTACGCGCCGGATAGCTACGCCCTGGTGCTGCTGCTCATCCTGGTGACCTACGCCCTGTCGACCGCGCTGACCGAGGCGTGGGCGACCTCGCTGATCGTGGCCGTCCAGATCGGCGTCGTCTGGGTGACGCTCCGGGCAGCCCGAGCGCGGCGCTCGGCGCTGGTGTTCGCCAACATCGCGCTCGGGATGGCCGCGCTGGCGGCGATCGTGAGCCTGATCGTCGACCACCAGTTCCACACCGACGCGATCGTGGCCTGGGTGAGCTGCGCGCTGTACCTGGCCGCGCCGGGCGCGATCGTCCGCCACCTGCTGCGCA
>DATCGA010000336.1:0-7678 GCA_036509215.1 Trebonia sp. | reverse complement strand
CGACCCCGACCCCGACCCCGACCCCCACCCCGACCCTCACCAGTGGGGCGCCCACGACTGGGCTGCTCGCCGGCATCCGCGTGGTCGACTTCTCCGCCTTCGTGGCCGGCCCCCTAGCGGCCGAGATCCTGGCCGACCTCGGCGCCGACGTCATCAAGGTCGAGCCCCCCGGCGGCGAGGCCATGCGCGCCGCCGCCTACGCGGTCGCCGCCTGCCAGCGGGGCAAGCGTAGCCTCGCCCTCGACATCACGTCGCCCCAGGCCAGACCGGTCCTCGACCGCCTGCTGACGGAGGCCGACGTCGTCCTGCACAACTTCCGGGTCGGCGTAGCCGAACGCCTCGGCATCGACGCCGCCACCCTCGCCCGGCTCAACCCCGACGCCGTGCACTGCCACGCCAGCGCCTTCGGCCCGGCCGGCCCACGGGCGATGTTCCCCGGCAACGACGCGCTGATGCAGGCGGTCACCGGGTTCGAGCGCGCGATCGGCGGCGACGGCAACCACCCGGTCGCCGCCACCTGGATCCCGATCGACATGACCGGCGGCTGGATCGCCGCCGCAGGCGTCCTGGCCGGCCTCTACGCGCGGGCAGCGGGCGGCGGCGGGCAAAAGGTCGAGACCAGCCTCCTCGGCGCCGGCATCCTGCTGCACAGCGGCGTGTTCTACCGTGACGGCGAGCTGCTCCGAGGCCCGTCCCTGGACCGAGAGCAGACCGGCTACGGCCCCGGCTACCGCATCTACCAAGGCGGCGACGGCAACTGGTTCGCGCTCGTCGTCCCCTCGCCCGACGCCTGGCGTCGGCTGGCCTCGCTCCTGGATGAGCCCGCTCTCCCCGAGACCTACGCCCCGCTGCGCGGCGGAACCCACGACGCCGCCGCCCGCCGGGCCGAAGCCGTCCTCGACGGCGCATTCAAACAGACCTCCGCCGCCACCTGGGTCACCCGGCTGCGCAGTCTCGGCCTGCCGGCCGAGCCCATCGAGCCCCTGCACCGCGACGACTTCCGCCGCGCGATCCTCGACGACCCGGTCAACCGCCAGCTCGGCCGGGTGGCCAGCTACCCCACCCCCGACTGGGGCCGCTTCGAGCAGGTCGGCCCGCTGGTCCGCTGCGGACCCGACGCGGACGCAACCCCGAGGCTGATGCTCCCCGGCGTCGGCGAGCACACCACGGAGGTCCTGGCCGAGCTCGGCCTGCCCCCGGCCGAGATCGACGCTCTCCTCGACGCGAAGATCGCCCGCCAGCTCGCCGACTGACAGCCCCGCCTGCCTAGGGGATGTCGCTCGTCCCCGTGTCCGTTACTGCGCCAGCCGGCACGCTGACTGGCTCGCTGGCCGGCGCCGGCCGGGTGACCGGGGACGGGGCGGTTGACTGGCCGGCGGCGAGTCCGCAGATGAAGTTCGCGTACGGCCGCGGTTGGTTGCTCGGTTGCAGCGGCTGCCTGGTGCAATGCGACTCGAGCCACAGCACCCGCGGGTCCGAGCCCGACGGCGCCACCGGCAGCACGAATACCCCGCACGTAGCCGCGGCTGATGTCGCCCTGCAAGGTCGCCAGCGTCGGGGCCGGCACGTTGCCGAGATAGCCGCCGATCGGCAGCACTTCCCGGCCGCTGTAGAGAATGTAATCCTGGGCGAGGCCGGAGGTGTCGGTGCCGAAGAAAGCGTCGCCCGGCGGTGCCTCGAGTTCCAGCCGCTGGATCGCCCTGGTCAAGATCGGCGCGCTGGTCGCCAGCAGCTGGTTATTGCGCGCGATCTTCGACGACTCGAACGGGCTGTCAAACGGCCCAAGCCCCTGGGCCACCGAGGTCACGGACGCCGCCGCGGGCAGCAGCAGCACCGCCGCGCCCGCGAACGCCAGCGCGGTCAGATGCCCGCCCCGGCCCGACGCGCGCAGCAGCAGCTGGCCGACCGCGGCCGCTGCCACCACCAGCGCCACCACGGTGAGCACCAGCGGGCCGGTTGCCGTCCCCGACATCAGGTAGGCGCCGTAGCCGGCGCAGCCGAGCACGGTCGCCGCGACGATCAGCCGCACCCGGTCCGACCAGGGCCGGGGCCCGCAGGCGGCCAGGCCGACCCCGCACAGCGCCGCCACCGCCGGGACCAGCGCTGCCACGTAGTACGAGTTCAGGTACGTGCCGGCGCTGAAGAAGACCGCCAGGATCAGCCACCAGCCGCCCCACAGCACGACGGCGGCGCGCAGCGGGTCCCGGCGGTCCTTACGCCGCCGGGAGATGAGCACCCCCAGCGCGCCGGCCAGGGCGGCCGGCAGCAGCCAGCCGCCGTCGGCCGCGAACGGGCCGGACAGCAGCCGGTGCCAGCCCGGCTTGACGGCCATCGTCTGGGCGTTGAGCAACTTCCCGCTCTCCACCGCCGCGACGATAACCGGCGAGGGCGGCCCGGCCAGGGTCGCCCAGGTCCCGGAGAGCCGGCCCAGGCCGTTGTAGTCGAAGACCTGCGCGTACACGGAATCGTTGGAGCTGCCGTCGACATACGGGCGGTCCTGAGCCGGGACCAGCGAGACCGCCGTCATCCACGACAGTGAGATCACCACCGTGACCAGCCCGGCCAGCGCGACATGGGCGCACCGGGTCCGCAGCCGCGCCGCCGGCGCGGCCAGCAGGTAAGCGGCCGCCAGCGCGGGCAGCGCCAGCCAGGCCTGGATCATCTTCGCCTGGAACGCCAGGCCCACCCAGACGCCCGCGATCAGCAGCGGCCGCAGCGACCCAGTAAGAAGCGCCGCCGACGTGGCGTCGGCGGCCAGCACCAGCAGCAGGATCAGCAGCGAGTCGGACACGTTGCCCCGGCTCAGCAGCACCGCGATCGGCGTGACCGCGAGCACCGCCGCTGCCGTCAGGCCGGCCGCGGGCCCGGCCAGCCGGCGGACCGCCCGGTAGAGCACCAGGATCGTGAGCACGCCCTCGATCACCTGCGGCAGGACCAGGGCCCAGATGTGGAAGCCGAAGATCCGCAGCGACAGGGCCTGCATCCACAGCGCGCCCGGCAGCTTGTCGACGGTGACGGTCCCGGCTGGATCGAACGCCCCGAAGATGAAGTCGTGCCAGCTCTCCGACATGCTCCGGGCGGCCGCGCCGTAGAACGGCTCGACGCTGGCGCCGGCCATCCCCCAGCCGTAGGCGACCGCCGCGAGGACGGCGATGGCAAGCAGCGCCGGTCGCGCCCAGGCGGGCTGATCGGCGGGCGAGCGCCACGGCGTCAGGAAGCGGCGCCAGCCTGGTTTTCCTGCTGCAGGCGCCGGTGCCGTCTCCGGGATAACTGCCATCTCGGCCCCACGCGCACAGTATGGCGCGAAGCGCGTATCAGTCGGGTATCGGAAAGGCAGCGAGTCCGGCCTCAGCCAGCAGGGCTTCGCGATTGGCAAGGATGAACGCCTTCAAGGCGGCCGGCTGGAGGTCGATCTCCCTCAGCTCTTCTCCGCGCAGATCGAACCGGTCGGGGTCGTAGGCGCCGCGGGACGGGTCATCGAACTCCGGCCCGTTCCTGGCCGACAGGTCCATGCTCGCCAGCCGGGTGACGAAGAAATGCTGGACGTACAGCCCGTCCTCCCTGGACCAGCTGTCCAGGAACACCTGCGACGCCCCGGTCGCCTTCGCGCCGAGCTCCTCGGCCAGCTCCCGGTGCATGGCGCTCTCGATCGACGCGTCGCCGTCCTCCACGCCGCCGCCCGCCGTCGTCCAGTACGGCGCCCGCCCCGGCCTGGTCCGCCTGATCAGCACCAGATACCCGTCGTCATCGATCAGGACCGCCCGCGCCGACCGCCGCCTGATCACCAACCCCCGCCGTTCGACCATGCCTTGAGGCTAGCCCGCCAACGCCCGGCCGAGAGCCTGCTCAGCCTGCCCGGCGAGGACGCCGACCAGTTCGGCTGCAGGCGGCAGGTCGCGGATGAGCCCGATGGCCTGGCTCGCCCAGACCGGCTCGGCCGGAATCTCGCCGCGCGCGATGCTCTCCCGGTACGCGCGCCGGACGTCGTCGGGGTTGGCGACCAGCTCGGCCTCGGCGTCTCGCCACTGGTCGAGGAAGGGATGCCCGAGCGTGCGCCCGGTGTACTCAAGCGGCCAGCGTGAGCCGCGGGCGATGTCGAGCACGCTGCTGCGCTCGGTCTCCTCCCCGTCGCCGTCGACGATGGCCTTCTTGGCCTCGGGGTCGGACAGCGCCTCGGCCGTCGCCAGGAACCGGGTGCCGATCAGCGCCCCGGCCGCGCCCAGCGCGAGCGCCGCGGCCACCCCCCGCCCGTCCGCGATCCCCCCGGCCGCCAGCACCGGCGTCGGCCCGACCAGGTCCACCACGGCCGGCACGAACGCCAGCGTCGACCACCCGCGCCGGGCGCCGTGCCCGCCCGCCTCGGTGCCCTGCGCCACGATCAGGTCGGCGCCGACCTCCATCGCCTGCCGCGCCTCCGCCAGGTCGGTGACCTGGATGATCAGCACGGCCCCAGACCGGCGGACCAGCTCCGCGAACGGGCGCGGGTCGCCGAACGACAGCATGACCGCCCGGGGCTGGTACCGCAGCGCGTACTCCACCGCAGCCGGATCGATCGCCCAGCTCTGGAACCCGACCCCCCACGGCTCGCCGGTGCCCTCGGCGACGAGCGGCAGTTCGCGCGCCAGCCACTCCCGGTCCCCGTTTCCGCTGCCCAGCAGCCCGAGCCCGCCCCCGTTGGAGACCGCCGCCGCCAGCGCCCCGCCCGCCGATCCCCCCATCGGCGCCAGCGCGATCGGATGCGTGATGCCGAACATCTCCGTGAACGCCGTAGCCAACGTCATGACCACATTCTCGACCCAATCCCCCCGCGTCCCAGTCGGCGGGGGAGGGACTTGCCATCAGTCGACCGAAGCCGGGTCCGTCAGCGGAACAGCGTCCGCGCACAGCGGGCAGTTCGCAGGCAGCCACGCACTGCTCTGCACCGCGTCGACCGCATAGAACGGCACCGACAGCGCCGCCGCCATGGTCTCATTGGCCGGGCCGACCGCCACCCGCCGATCCCTTCCCCCCGCGCCCCCCGTCCAGGCCAGGCGGAAGTCCGTCACCGCTCCCGCCTCGGAGGCGGGCGCGCGATAGGCGGGCAGGAACGCCGCCTCCATCAACTCGGCGAGGGCATAGGCCAGGAACGCGCCCCCCTCCATCGGCCCGCACACCGCGTCCACCCGATGTTCCCGCAGCCGGTCAGCCAGCACCCGTACATGCGGCCGCAACACCGCAGGCCGCAGGAACAGCGCATCAAGGTCCAGCCAGACATCCCCGTGATACCCGGTCCCCAGATCAAAGTGCCCGTACCGAGGCCGAGCAAGCTCAATCACCCGGGACTCCACCCCGCCATGCTCGCGCGACGCCGCAGCTACCGCAAGTCAAATTATTGTGCGACAAATCATTCGGAAAATGTATTGAAACGTCGCACAGTAATTTCCGGGATCGAGGAAAACGTCCTAAATGTCAGCTTTGGGTCGGTCCTCGCCAGGCGCGCTCGAGCGGACTAGCGTAAAACCGGTGAGCGACAACACCCCGCCCTGGGCCTATGAGCAGCCAGAGGTTCACCCGCACGATCCCCGCCTCCTCGAGCAGGCCGAGATCGAGAGAGCCCGCCTCAAAAAGCTCCTAGGCCCGTGGCTCGTGGACGGGGTAGTAGAGCACGTCGGCTCCACCTCCGTGCCCGGCCTCGCCGCCAAGCCCATCATCGACCTGATGGCGCAGGTAGCCGACCTCGACGCCGTGGTCGACCAGGCCGGCGAGGAACTCAACGCCGACGGCTGGCACTACGTCCCGCCCGACCTCGACGGCCGCCCCTGGCGCCGGTTCTTCGTCAAGCCCGACCCGACCGGGCAGCGCCGCTACGCTCACCTGCACCTGATCCAGGCCGGCCACCCAAGATGGGCGCAGCAGCTCGAGTTCCGCGACGCGCTCCGCCGCGACGACGAGCTCGCGGCCACCTACGCGAACCTGAAACGACGGCTGACGGCCGCGCACCCGAACGACCGGGAGGCCTACACCGAGGCCAAGGCGGACTTCATCATCGAAGCCCTCCGCCGGAACACCCGGAACACGAACACCAGGAAGACCGACTAGCCGGCCAGCCCCAGCAGCCGGGCGGTGTTCCCCCGCAGCACCTTGCGCGTGACCGCGGCATCCCGCCCGGCCAGCCGCCCCACGTAGTCCGACGGCTCCCGCAGCCCCTCCGGATGCGGCCAGTCCGACCCGAACAGCACGTGGTCCGGCCCGATCGCTTCGATCAGCGCGTCCACGTCGTCCTCAGGGAACGGGCACACCCACAGGTGCGAGGCGAGCTCCGAACTCGGCGAGGACGGAAGCGGTCCGCCGATCATCGGCCCCCGCCGCCCGAGCGCGGCCGCCTTGTCGATGCTCTTGAACAACGGTCGAAGCCAGTTCGAGCCGTTCTCGATCGACACGATTCGCACCGAAGGATGCCGTCCGAACAGGTTGTGCAGCGTCAGCGCGATCAGCGTGTCGACCACCGGCCGCTCGGTGTTGCACAGCGCCCACTGCAACGGGGACTGCTGATGCGACGGGTTATCCGCGTTCTCCGACCACAAAGGCCCGTAGAAGTGGTTGTAGCCACTATTCGACACGTGGAACACGACGGGAATCCCGGCCGCGGCCACCGTCGCCCAGAACGGGTCGAAGTCCGGGTCGGCGGGGGAGCGCCCGGACGCCGGCCCGGATGCCACCGGCCCCGGGCACAGGTGCACCATCCGCGCACCCGCCGCAAGAACGCGATGCAGCTCGGCCATCGCCTGGTCCAGGTCGATCAGAGACAGCATCGGCACGCCGAAGATCCGCCCGTCCGCCCCGTACCCCCAGTCCTCCTCGAGCCAGCGGTTGAACGCCCGCAGGCTCGCGTAGAGCAAGCCGGGATCGGAGCGCATGTCGTACTCGACCGAGACGCCGAGGGTCGGCAGCATGATCGCGGCCTCGACCCCCTGGGCGTCCATCAGCGCCAGCCGGGCCGACTTCTCGATGAACTCGGGGTGCTCGCGCACCGTGATCACCTCGCGGTGGGTGAACCCGTCCGCGACCCCGCCGACGAACAGCCCCTGCAGCGCGCCCGGCGCGGACGCGTAGTCGCCGGGCATGACGCTCATGAACGTCCGCCGGCTCCCCAGGTAGATCCGTCCCAGCCCGTCGCCGCCGCGGCTGACCCGGATGGTGTCGTCGGCGAAACGCGACTCGATGTGCCGGGAGAAGCAGTCGTCGGCCTCGTAGTAGTGCTCGTCGGCATCGATCAGCGGGTACCCGACCGGAGAAGAAAGTGAACGCACAGTTATTTATCGTCCCCTCAGGGCAGGCCGGTGTCAAGGCGATGGCGAGACCGCCCCCCGGTCTGCCATAATAAGTAAGTCTTCGCTCGCTTATAGAGATCCGGCCCCGGTAGATGAGGTTCCCATGAAAGTAGCCGTCGCCTACCAGGCCGGCCACCCGCTGGTGGTCGAAGACCTCCCGGTCCCCGACATCGGCCCCCGCGACGTCCTCGTCCGGATCAGCGCGAGCGGCATCTGCCACACCGACCTCAACGTGATCGAGGGCAAGTCCGCCCTGCCGCTGCCGATCGTCCCCGGCCACGAGGCGTGCGGCATCGTCGAGGAGACCGGCCGCGACGTCAGAAGGGTCAAGCCCGGCGACCGGGTCCTGGCGTCGGTCGCCTCCGCCT
>DATCGA010000335.1:0-2603 GCA_036509215.1 Trebonia sp. | reverse complement strand
AGCACCTCCGGCTTCGGCGGCTCCTCGAGGCCGTAGTAGGCGAACCGGACCGGGTCCGCGAGCAGCCCGGCGTCCGCCATGATCTTTCTGCCGGCCAGGAACTCATCGGCGGTGGCCGGGTCGAGCGGATGCGGACGGTCGGTCATGGGGTCTCCTGTTTGGTCAGGCTCCGGACGGGACACTGCGCCTCGTCCGGAGCCGTTACTCGTTGTTGAACTAGCAGCTGAGCCGGGGCAGCCGCTACTCGTCGGCGATGATAGAGCCGACCCGCTCGCCCAGCCCCGGGTCGCGCCGGCTGACCACGATCGCGTAGATGACCGACACCACGATCACGCCGAGCGCGGCGTACGGGAACCAGTCGTACGGCGCGGCCTGCCCGGGCTTGACGAGGTAGTACACCGGGACGGCGATCGCGATCATGCCCAGCACCGGGAGCACCACGTGCTTGACGATATTGAAGTCCTGCGGGCAGAACCGACGGTAGTAGAACGGCAGCGCCAGGTTGGACAGGAAGTACACCACCAGCACCAGGATCGTGCCCATGGTGGACGACTCCACGAAGAAGTTCAGCGCGCTCATCGAGCCGCTGTCCCCGCCGATCAGGTGCAGCAGCGCCCAGACCCCGATGATCACCGAGGCGATGGCCACGAACGCGTAGATCGCGTTGACCGGCGTCCGGCGCACCGGGTGCACCTTGCCCAGCCAGCGCGGCAGCAGCCCCTCCCGGCCCGCGTTGAAGATCAGCCGGGACTGCGAGTTCACCGCCGAGATCAGCACCCCGAGGGTGGAGGTGATGCCGGCGATGTAGGCGAGGAGCGCCAGCCACGAGGCGATGTCATGGGACACGTTGATGAACGGGATGGCGGCGCCGCCGAGCGCGGTGACGTTGTAGCCGAATCCGGTGGCGGTGGCGTACGCGTACAGGATGTAGCCGACCAGCATCAGCGCGATCGACAGGAACACCGCCCGCGGCACGTTCCGCCGCGGGTTGCCGGTCTCCTCGGCCAGCGCGGCCGAGTTCTCCCAGCCGATGAACAGGTAGATGGCGAGCGGGAACCCGGCCGCCAGGCCGCTGAAGCCGTGGGTAATGTGGCTGGGCTCGAACGGCACCGCCGACAGGTGGCCGCCGTGCTTGATCAGCGCCGCGACCGACACCACGACCAGCACCAGCATCTCGAAGCCGAAGAAGAGCCCGGCCAGCTTGGTCGACACGGCCACGCCGCGGACCATCATCATGATCGCCCCGGCGGTGAGGATCACCGAGAAGATGACCCACGGCACGTTCCAGTTGAAGTAGTACTGCAGCACGATCGACAGGTAGCCGCCGCAGATGGCGAGCACCGACGAGATCGCGATGATGTACCCGGCCCCGCACAGCAGCGCGGTGGTCACGGCGCTGGTGCCGCCGAACGTCTTGCCCACATACGAGATGAAACCGCCGGTCGACGGGTGCACCCGGGAGAACTGCGACAGCGTGTTGCCGAGCAGCGCAATCGCGATGCCGGCCACGATGATCGTCAGCGGCGCGGCTACCCCTGCGGTCAGGAACAGGAAGCCGGCGCCGAAGTAAAAGCTGTACGCCGGGCCGATGTTCGCCATCGTCGAGGCGGAGATGTCAACCAGCCGCAACGCGCCCTTGTTGAGGCGGTCCGGCGATTCAGGCGCCTTGGTTTCCGAGAACGGAATGGATGCCGCTTCGCTCATAGTGTCACTCCCGGAGAGTTCGCACTCCCGGTACGCTCGTCATCTTGGCAAGCGCTTTCCGGTTTTCGGAGAACTTACCTAATCCAGGGAGAACTGCGCAAGACTCTGGCCGTCACGACCAGGCATCTCGGGTCATCAGCGAGCGCTCGGCGGCCGTGGCTGGGTGCTGTCGCGCAGCACCACCTCGCCCGGCACCGGGACCACTCGCGGCTGGTCAGGGGTGTCGCCGCCGAGCACAAGCCGGGCGGCGATCTCGCCCAGCTGCCGCAACGGCAGCCGCACCGTGGTGAGCGGCGGGTAGACGTCGCGCAGGGTCGGGATGTCGTCGAAGCCGGCCAGGGCGATGTCGCCGGGGACGTCGAGCCCGGCCGCGCGCAGCCGGGCCAGCGCCCCCACCGCCATGATGTCGCTGACCGCGAAGACGCAGTCCGGCCGCGGCGGGCCGGCCGCCAGGATCTCGCTCATCGCCTGGTAGCCGCCGTCCCGAGACAGCTCGCAGTGCACCACCCGGGCGGGCTCAAGCGGCACCGACCAGGCCCGCAGCCCGTCGGAGAATCCGGTTACCCGGTCTTGGGCGGTCAGCAGCGCCCGCGGCCCGCCGAGCACGGCGAACCGGCGGTGCCCGAGGGCGGCCAGCGCCCGGGCGAGGGCGCCGGCGCCGGCCCGGTTCTCCGGCTGCACCGTGTCGATGCCGAGCAGGTCCTGCCCGATGCAGCAGGCCCGTCCGCCGGACCGGGTGAACGCGTCAAGCTCCGCCCGCAGCGCCTCCCGGGCGGCGGGGCTGTCCGACCGGCTGCCCACCAGCACCACCGCCCGCGCCCGCTGGGCGCGCATCAGCGCGACGTACTCCCGCTCGGCCGCCTCGTGGGCGGCGGTGCTGGTCATGCACACCAGCAGCC
>DATCGA010000334.1:0-7270 GCA_036509215.1 Trebonia sp. | reverse complement strand
GGCATCCTCCGCGAGGCGCTCTTCCGGCGGCATGGACAGGCCGAACGAGGCGACGCCGACGCCGATGCCGTCCCGGTACGTGGCCACGTCGGTCGCCCAGCGCAGCGTCACCTCCTTGACCGGCGGCGGGAGTTCGGGCTGGCCCTGGCGCAGGTCGATTGCGAGCACGTCCAGCGCCACGTCCACCGTCGCGCCGCGCGCCAGCAGCAGCCCGACGATCTCCGGCGGGCTGTCCGGCCTGACCCACCAGTACAGGTCGGGTTGGCCGAACTGGCGGCCCCGGTCAAGCACGGTTTCGACGGCGGCCGCCAGAGCGGCCTCTGACGTCTCCGCCGGGCTGAACCGCAGCAGCTCGAGCGGGTGGTCGAAGTAGTCGGGGAAGCGGGCGAGCAGGTACTCCGGCGTCGCCTCGGTGGTGGCGTTGTCGGGGATCCATACCCAGGCGTTGCTGGCGGCGACGACCTTGTCGGCGGACAGGCTCATGGTGCGGCAACCTCCGATGGCGTCCGATGGTACCCGGCCTGCCCCGGTCGGGTGGGATTGCGGCCGGGGCTGGGATCGGCGCCGGGGGCGGCTATGGGAGTCTGGGCACATGGACGATGACGTGCCCGCGGTGCTTGATCTTCCGGTCGGGATCCCGGCCAGCGGTGCCGCCCACCGGCGAGAGTCGGACTCGATGGGGGCCATGGACGTGCCCGCCGACCGGTACTGGGGGGCGCAGACCGAGCGGTCCCTGATCCACTTCGGCGACATCGGCCCGGACCTGCTGCCGCGCGAGGTGTACCACGCGTTCGGCTACGTGAAGAAGGCGGCCGCGCTCGCCAACGGGAAGGCGGGGAGACTGCCCTCGTGGCAGGCGTCGCTCATCGCCCGCGTCTGCGACGAGGTGATCGACGGCGAGCTCGACGGGCACTTCCCGCTCCGCGTCTGGCAGACCGGGTCCGGCACCCAGTCGAACATGAACGTCAACGAGGTCGTCGCCAACCGGGCGATCCAGCTCGTGGGCGGGGTCATCGGGTCCAAGACGCCGGTGCACCCCAACGATCACGTGAACATGGGGCAGTCGTCGAACGACACGTTCCCGACCGCCATGCACGTCGCGGCCGTTTCGGTGGTGCAGCAGCGCGTCATCCCCGAGGTGACCGCGCTGCGGGACGCCATCGCCGATAAGGCGGCGCTGTGGCGGGACGTGGTCAAGATCGGGCGGACTCACCTGCAGGACGCGGTCCCGCTCACGGTCGGGCAGGAGTGGTCCGGGTACGCGGCGCAGCTCTCTGCCGCTCTTGACGGGCTTTCGCGGTCCTGCCCGGGGCTGTACGAGCTCGCGGTGGGCGGGACTGCGGTCGGCACCGGGCTGAACGCGCCGCCCGGGTTCGGGGCCGAGGTGGCGTCGCTGATTGCGGAGGCGACCGGGTACCCGTTCGTGACCGCGCCGAACAAGTTCGCCGCGCTCGGCGGCTCGGACGCGGTCGCGGCGGCGTCGGGCGGGCTGCGGGGGCTGGCGGTGCCGCTGGCGAAGATCGCCAACGACGTCCGCTGGCTCGGGTCCGGTCCGCGGGCCGGGCTCGGCGAGCTGATCCTGCCGGAGAACGAGCCGGGGTCTTCGATCATGCCCGGCAAGGTGAACCCGACCCAGTGCGAGGCCATGCTGATGGTCTGCGCCCAGGTGCTCGGCAATGACGCGGTGGTTGCGTTCGCCGCCTCGTCGGGGAACCTGGAACTGAACACCATGCGGCCGGTGATCATCGCCAACGTCCTGCACTCGGCGACGCTGCTGGCGGGCGCGTGTCGCGCTTTCCGGGTGTTCTGCGTGGAGGGCGCGACGCTGAACACCGCGCGCATCGCTGACTACGTCGACCGTTCGCTGATGCTGGTCACCGCGCTGTCGCCGGTCATCGGCTACGACCGGGCGGCCGAGATCGCGCATCGGGCCAGCCACACCGGGTCGACCCTGCGGGAGGCGGCGCTGTCGCTCGGGTACGTCAGCGCGGCGGAGTTCGACCAGATCATCGACCCGGCGTCGATGCTCGGGGACCTTCCGCCGAGCCGGTAAACGGAGCCTCTCCCTGACTGAGTATGGTCGTTGGAGTGGATCAGCTTGCCCCCTACACCGTGCAGTCGCTGGCCTCGAACCTGCGTGCGCTCGGCCTGGTGGCGGGCGACACGGTGCTGGTCCACTCCTCGGCCAGCAGCCTTGGCTTCGTGGCGGGCGGCAGCCAGGCAGTCGTGCAGGCGCTGCTTGACGTCCTCGGGCCAGGCGGCACGCTCGTGGTGCCGACCCACACGCCCGACAACACCGACCCGGCCGACTGGAGCAATCCGCCGGTTCCCGAGTCCTGGTGGCAGGCGATCCGCTCGCAGGCGCCCGGGTTCGACCGGTGCCGCACCCCGAGCCGGTGGATGGGCGTCATCGCCGAGGCCGTCCGGACGTGGCCGGGCACCCTGCGCAGCGATCACCCGCAGGTGTCGTTCGCCGCGGTTGGACGGCACGCCGCTTCGGTCACCGACGCGCATCAGCTCGACGACGCGCTGGGCGAGCGCTCTCCGCTCGGGGCGGTCTACCGGCTCGACGGCAAAGTCCTGCTGCTCGGCTGCGGGCACGACTCGAACACCTCCCTGCACCTGGCCGAGTGGCGGCAGAAGTCACCGCCGCGGGGCGTCCGCGGTTCGTCCGTGCGGCGGCCCGACTGTGCCGGCGAGTGGATCAGCTGGACCGACGTCATCGACAACACCAATGACTTCGAGCAGATCGGCGCGGCCTTCGAGGTCGCGGTCGGGTCGTCCATCGGCCAGGTCGGCGACGCTGAAGCGCGGCTGACGCCGCAGCGGGCGCTGGTCGATTTCGCGACCGCCTGGATGGCTGAGCACCGGCCCAGGGTCTGACCGGAGGCGGGCTGCCGCCGGGGTTCGCGCTGGGGCTTATCGTGTCACCGTGAACAGGGCTACCCGATGGGTCACGCAGAACAGCGCGGAGCACTCGCAGCTGTACATCGAGCGGTTCCGCCGGCTGGCGAGCGAGGGCGCCGATCTGGCGGGCGAGGCGCGCATGGTGGACACCATGCTGCCCCGGGGTTCGCGGGTGCTTGACGCCGGCTGCGGGCAGGGGCGCGTCGGGGCCGAGCTCGCCGCGCGCGGGCATCAGGTCACCGGAGTCGACGCTGACGAGGGGCTTGTCCTCGCGGCGCGGGCGGACCATCCGGGTCAGCGGTGGGTCGTGGCCGATCTGGCCGACCTGGATCTGGCTGCGCACGGCGATCCGGGTCCGTTCGACGCCGCCGTCATGGCCGGCAACGTCATGCTGTTCGTCGCCGAGGCGACCGAGGAGCAGGTTCTGCGGCGAGTGGCGGCGCACCTGCGCCCGGACGGTTTCGCGGTGATCGGCTTCGCCGCCGACCGCGGTTACCAGCTGCCCGATTTCGATCGGCACGCCACCGCGGCCGGGCTGGTGACTGAGCAGCGCTTCGCGACCTGGGATCTGCGGCCATGGCGATCCGACTCGCCGTTCTCGGTCACCGTGCTCAGACGGTGATCAGACCGGGGACGTTGGCAGCCCATGGCGTTTCCGGTGCCCTGATCCCGGAATCGCCATGGAGCTTGTGAGCGGTGAAGTTTTGACCGAAAGGCTTCGGCTGGTTCCCATTGGCCCGGGGCAGGTGGCCGATCTTGTTGCCGTCCAGGAAGGTCATGGAGCGGCTGGGTATGCGGATGGCCGGGGAGATCAGGGCCTGCCGGCTGATCGAGGGGAGGAGCGGCGTGCATGACGCCGCTCCCTTCGCCCTATACGCGATCGGCGTTGGCGGCTAGGCGGTCGAGGCCGGCCGCGAGCGCGGCCAGGTCGGGCTCGGCGAATCCGGCTCGGAGCCTGGCGTCGAAGGTGATCGCGGCCTCGCGCAGGCGCAGGAACGCCGCCTCGCCCGCCTCGGTCAGCGTGACCACCTGGACCCGCCGGTTGGCGTCGTCGCGGGCGCGGTCGACCAGCCCCTGGGCGTGCATCGCGTTCAGGTGATGGGTGAGCGTGGCCCCGGTTATCCCGACCGCCTCGGCTAGCTCGCGCTGGTTGCCGGGGCGACGGACCTTCAGGTTGAGCAGGACGAGCCAGACCGGGAGGGAACCGCCCGCCTCCGCCAGCGCCGCGTCGAAGGCGCGCTCGACCGTGCGGGACGCCTGGGCCAGACGCAGGCCGATCGGCACGGGGAACGGTTCAGGCACGGGCCTCAGTCTAGCATCACGCATCGATGTCGAATCGTTTGACATCTAATTCTTAGATATCTAATATTGACGCATGACCGAGAACAACAGGGTCGACCAGGCGGCGATGGCCCGGCGCTCGAGGATCTTCCGCTTCGTCAACGTGCCAATGCGGGCGGTGCTCTCGCTGCCGTTCCCGACTCCGCTGAGCAGGAACCTCATGCTCGTCAGCTACACCGGGCGGAAGAGCGGGCGGAGCTACCGGCAGCCGCTGAGCTACGCCCGCGACGGCGAGGCGCTGCTCACGCCCGGCGGCGGGCGGTGGACGCTGAACATGGAGGGAGGCCGGCCGGTCCGGATCCGGCTGCGCGGGCGGGATGTGGCCGCCCGCCCGGAGCTCGTGCGCGAGCCGGGCGAGGTGGAGCGACTGCTCGACGTCATCGTGGCCGGGAACCCGTCTGCGGCCAGGTTCATCCCACTCCCCCGGACGGCCGACGGCCGGCTCGAGCCGGCTCCGCTGGCGGCCGCCATTGACCACGGGTTCGCCATTGTCCGCTGGCATCTCGCGTAGGGGCGGAGCAACGGTCCGTTCGATAAGACGGATTTGCGCCTTTGACCTTTGGTTTTTTGATTGGCGCGACCCCGGCTACTACGGCTTGTAGTACACGCGTAGGCTTGCCGTTGTGGGTGTAAATCAGCATTATCTGTACGAAGCGCGGCAGATGCAGGCGCTGTCGCTGAGCGTGCATATCCCGCTCGTCTGCTTCGGCATCGCGTTCCCGGTGCTGGTGCTGTTCGCGGAGTACCGGTACCTGCGCACCGGCGACGAGCTTTACCGGACGCTGGCGCGCCGGTGGTCGCGGATTATGCTCGCGCTGTTCGCGGTGGGGGTGGTTACCGGCACGATCCTTTCGTTCGAGCTGGGGCTGCTGTGGCCGGTGTGGATGCAGGACTTCGGGAACGTGTTCGGGCTCGGGTTCACGCTCGAGGGCTTCTCGTTCTTCATCGAGGCCATCTTCATCGGGATCTACGCCTACGGGTGGGACCGGCTGCGGCCGTGGGCGCACTTCTGGTGCGGCGTGCCGATCGCGATCGCGGGGGTCGCGGGCTCGTTCTTCGTCATCGCGGTCAACGGCTGGATGAACCACCCGACCGGATTCACGCTGGTGGACGGCCGGGCGACCGACGTGCACCCGTGGCGGGCGCTGTTTGACAACCCGATGTTCTGGAGCGAGTACACGCACATGTACTTCGCGGCCTACATCGTCTGCGGGTTCGTGCTCGCCGCGGCGTACGCGTGGGCGCTGCTGCGGGGGCGGCGGGGCCGGTACGAAAAGACCGCGTTCGGCATCTCGATGACCGCCGCCGCCGTCGCCTCGCCGCTGCAGGTGATCGTGGGCGACTGGGCCGCCCGCGACGTCGCCGTCTACCAGCCGGTCAAGCTGGCCGCGATGGAGGGGCTGGCGACGACGACCAAGGGCGCGGCCGAGCATCTGCTCGGCTGGTACAACGGGCACGCGGTGGTGTGGGGCGTCGAGATCCCTCGGCTGCTGTCGCTGCTCGCCTTCCATAATCCGAACGCGGTCGTGAAGGGGCTGGCGATCGTGCCGCTGTCGGACCAGCCGCCGGTCAACGTGGTGCGGTTCTCGTTCCAGACCATGGTCGGGATCGGCACCCTGCTCGCGCTTCTTGGGCTGGTGTATTTGTTCCTGCGGTTGTTCAGGCGGCGGTCGTCTTTGCCGCGACTTTTGCTTCTCGGCGTGGTGGCGGCCGGGCCGCTGTCGGTGGTCGCGCTGATCGCGGGCTGGATCACGACCGAGGTCGGACGGCAGCCGTGGATCGTCTACGACGTGATGCGGGTCGACGCCGCGGTGACCGGGGCGAGCGACATCCCCATCGGGTACGGGACGCTGTCGGTGGTCTACGTGGTTCTCGGGGTGATCGTGTACGTGATCTTGCGGCGGCTGGCGCGGGTGCCGCTGCCGGCTGAGGTGGCTGTCGTTTCTGAGGAGGGCCTCGGTGGCTTACGTGCCGGTCGCGTTCATCCTGGCCGGGATGACCGCGTACACCGTGCTGGCGGGGGCCGACTTCGGGGCCGGGCTGTGGACGCTGCTCGCCGTCGGGCGGTCGGCGTCGGCGCGGCGTCTGCGTGACGAGGCGCGGCACGCGATGGGGCCGGTGTGGGAGGCGAACCATGTCTGGCTGATCTTCGTGCTGGTGATCGCGTGGACCGCGTACCCCGTCGCGTACGGCTCGATCACCTCCACGCTGGCCGCCCCGCTGCTGATCGCCGCGATCGGGATCATCTTCCGCGGCGCCGCCTACGCGCTGCGCGGCGCGCTCGACGAGTCCCGGTTCGCTGAGTACCTGTTCGCGCTGTCGTCGGTGCTGACCCCGTTCGCGCTGGGGACGGCGATCGGGGCGATCGCTATTGGCCGGGTGCCGGTGGGGAACGCGCTCGGCAACCCGGTTACGTCGTGGCTGAACCCGGCCTGCGTGCTGATCGGGGCGCTGGCGGTGGTGTTCTCCGGGTACCTGGCGGCGGTTTACCTGGCGGCGGACTCGATGGGGCGGCTTGACGGCGCGGCTGCCGGCTCTGGTTCTTCGGCGCTGGCTGCCGCCTTCCGGCGGCGGGCGCTGGGGGCGGGCCTGGTGTCCGGCGGGCTGGCGCTGGCGGGGCTGCTGGTGATGCGACGGTCGGGGCTGAACCTGACCCACGGGGTGGCGTTGGCCCTGGTCTTCGTTTCGGCTGTGGCGGGCGTGGCGACGATGCTGCTGTGCTGGCGGTACCGGTTCGGGCTGGCCCGGGTGACGGCGGCGCTCGCGGTGGCGGCCGTGGTGGTCGGGTGGGCGGCCGGGCAGGCGCCCCGGTTCCTGCCCGGGCTGACCGTCGAGCAGGCCGCCGCCAGCCGGCCGACGCTGGTCGCGCTGATCATCGCGGTCGGCTGCGGGGCGGTGGTGTTGGTGCCGTCGCTGGGGCTGCTGTTCACGCTGTTCCTGCGGGGGCGGCTGGATACGCCGGAGGACGGTGCGGCGGGAGTGGGTGCGGGTGACTCCTTCGGCGCGTCCGCGGCCGCCGTGG
>DATCGA010000333.1:0-7825 GCA_036509215.1 Trebonia sp. | reverse complement strand
CCGGTGATCATCAAGAGCGCGCTCGGCGAGGACACCACGCCGTCAGCCGTGTTCTTCGAGTCGAGCCAGAACGTCGTCGTCGGCCGGGCCGCCCGCGAGGAGGCGCTGCTGTCCCCGCACCTCGTCGCGCAGCTGGTGAAGCGCGAGATGGGAACGAACGCGGCCTATGACTTCCACGGCCAGCGCCACACCCCGGAGACGGTGTCCGCGCTGATCCTGCGCGAGCTCGCCCGGCTCGCCGCCGAGCAGACCGGCCAGCAGGTCAGGGACGTGGTGATCACCGTCCCGGCCTACTTCGGCATCGCCGAGCGGGAGGCCACCCGGCGGGCGGGCGAGCTGGCCGGGCTGGAAGTGCTCGACGTGCTCGACGAGCCGGTCGCGGCCGCCGTGCACTACCAGGCGACGCACGTCCCGGCCGGGGAGCCGAAGCACGCCCTGGTGTACGACCTGGGCGGCGGCACGTTTGACACGACCGTGATCCGGCTGGCGGGCGACGACACGATCGTGGTCTGCACCGACGGGGATGCCCGACTCGGCGGCGCGGACTGGGACCAGGCGATCGCCGGGTACCTGCTCGGCCAGGTCGCCGCCGCGCACCCGGAGCTCCGGCCGGAGCAGAATCCGCAGTTCATGCAGGATCTGCGGATCTCCGCCGAACGGCTGAAGAAGGAGCTGAGCTCGGTTCAGACGCGGCGTCATCTGATGCGGCTTGACGGCACGACGACGGCAGTGGAGCTCACCCGGAGCGCGGTCGAGGAGCTCACGGCCGGCCTGCTCGACCGCACGGTCGCCGTGATCGACCGCGCCATCGCCACCGCGCGGGACAAGGGCGTCCCCCGTTTCGATGAGGTGCTCCTGGTCGGGGGCATGTCCCGGTTCCCGGCCGTCGCCGGGGCGCTGAAGGCGCGGCTCGGGGTGAACGCCCGGCTGCATGAACCGGAACTCGCGGTCGCCAAGGGCGCGGCGCTGTTCGCGCAGGCGCGCGGCGCTCGCGCGGGCGCGGGCTCTCCGTCGGCCGCCGCGCCCGCGCCGGAGATCAGACGGCTCGCCGCCGCCAAGGTGGCCGCCGTGGTGCCGCGCGCCTTCGGCGTCAAGGCCGTCGACGGGCGCGATCCGCTCGCGCTGACCGACCCGACCCACGCCAGGCAGATCATCCTGCACCTGCTCCCGGCGAACACCCCGCTGCCCGAGGACACCGGGCCGTACACCTTCCAGACCGCCATCGAGAACCAGCGGATGCTGGGGATCGAGGTCTGGGAACAGGCCGGGCCCGATGAGTCAGAGGACCCGGCCGACAATCGCAAGGTTGGCGAGGGCCTGCTGCGCCACCTGCCGGCCAGGCTGCCGGCCGGAACGCCCTTCGAGGTCACCTTCTTCATGTCGGAGACGGGCCTGCTCACGGTGCACGCGAAAGAGCCTCGGTCCGGTCGCGAGGTGCGGTTCGACCTCCAGATCGGCGGCCTCGACCATGCCCAGTTCGACCAGGCACGGCGGTCCGTCGCGGGCTACCGGGTAAGGGGATAGGAATGGCCGTCGAGGACGCCATGGTGTTGCTGACCGAGCAGTGGGACGACGTCATCGCCCGGCTCGACGGCGCGCGCGGGCAGGAGCTGCGCGGCCTGATCACGCAGATCGGCGGCGCCGAGGGCACCGGCGCGGTCATCCGGATCACACAGCTGCTGGTCAGCGAACTGCCACCCGAACATCCGGTGCGGCGCGCGCTGGCCGAGGACGATCTCTACGTGGGCGCGCCGACCGACTGGGCGGCGCTCCGGGATCTGCTGGTCGTCGTGGCCCGGACGCCGGACGCCGAGCCGGTCGCCGGGCAGGACGACGCATCCGCCCCGGCTGGCACCGTCGATGAGACCCCCGCGGGCATCCTCGCCGAGGTCACCGCCCGGCTGCTGCGGGCGCCCGCGCTGACCGAACGGGACGTCCGGCTCCGCGGCGCCGACCCGGCCGATCCGGGCCTGCTCCGACTGGATCGCCCGGACGGCGGCCAGCAGTGGCCAAGCTTCCAATTCGCGGCCGACGGCGGCCCGCTGAGCGTCGTCCGCACCGTCAACACCCTGCTCGGCGCCGAGACCGACCCGCTGGGCGTGGCCGACTGGTGGCTCGGCGCCAACCCGTGGCTCGACGGGCGGCCGAGCGACCTCATCGGCGACGTTCCCGATGAGGTCGTGCTGCGCGCGGCCCGCGCCGTCATCGAGGAGGTCTGACGTGCCGATCGCGGAACCCCCGACCCGCTTCGACGGGCAGCCGAACCGCTATCTGCTCAGGCGCGGGAGCTGCCTGTGGCGGGTGAGCTCGCGGCCGTACAGCGCCCGGGCCTTCAAACCCACGCCGGCCGGGCCGACGGCCGGCGCCCGGTTCGACGGCTCGGCTGACGATCCGTACGCGTTCTACTACGCGGCCCTGCAGGAGAAGACCGCCCTGGCCGAGACCCTGCTCCGCAACCTCGACCCAGACGACCGCGGTAAGCGGCTGGTGCCGCGGGCGGCCCTGGCCGCGCGTCAGATCTCCGGCCTCACGCTGACCAGGGACCTGAACCTGATCAACCTGATCAGCGGGGAGGACCTCGCCTCGATCGGCCAGGACGCCTGGCTGGTGACCAGCCAGGGGACCGATTACGAATACACGAGAAAGTGGGCGCACTGGCTCCGGCAGCAGGCCGGGTGGGCGCACGGTTTCATCTGGGACTCGCTCCGCAACCGAACCGGACTGGCCGTCGTGCTCTTCGGCGACCGCTGCGAAAAGGACTTCGGCCCCGGTTACGAGCGCGTGCTGCTGCACGAGGTAACCGAGCTCACCGTCGATCTAGACACCGAGGACGGCATCGCCTGGCTCAACGACGCCCTCAAGAACTACCGCGTCACGATCCCGCCGCCGCGCGGCCGCTTCCCCTGGCCGCATGGCCGGCCCGGGCGGTAGCGGCTAGACGAGGGCGGCGACGAGCTCGGCGACCGGCTTGCGGCGGCCGGTGTAGAACGGGATCTCGACCCGGGTGTGCCGCCGTGCGTCCGCGCCCCGCAGGTGGCGCATCAGGTCGACGATCCGGTACAGCTCATCGGCCTCGAACGCGAGCATCCACTCGTAGTCGCCCAGCGCGAAGCTGGAGACCGTGTTGGCCCGCACGTCCGGGTACTCCCTGGCCATCATGCCGTGCTCGGCCAGCATCCGGCGTCGCTCCGGCTCCTCGATCAGGTACCACTCGTAGTCCCTGACGAAGGGGTAGACGCAGACGTAGTTCTTCGGCTCTTCCCCGGCCAGGAAGGCGGGGATGTGGCTCTTGTTGAACTCGGCCGGGCGGTGCAGCGCCATCGCGCTCCACACCGGCTCGGACGCCCGGCCGAGCTTGCTGCGCCGGAAGTTGACGTACATCTCCTGCAGCTCGTCGCTGGTCGGCGCCACCCACCAGAGCATGTAGTCGGCGTCGGCGCGCATCCCCTGCAGGTCGTAGCAGCCGCGGGTGACGATGCCCTTGCCGTTGGCCTGGTCGAGCAGGTCGGTCAGCTCGCTGGCGGCGTCGCCGCGGCCGGCGTCGAGCGCGTCGCGGTCGGTAACCGTGAACACCGCCCACATGGTGTACCTGATCAGCTCGTTGAGCTCCCGCGCCTTGAGCCGCTGCTTCTCGTCTGCGGTGTCAGTCATAATTCAAAATCTTAGTGAGGTCGAACGGACCGTTGCTCCGCCTGGTCCGGTGATGTGGCTCTCAGGTGGTTGACGACGCTCGCTTCTTGCTGTTATCCCGAGGATAGGCGTCTGTTGACGTGGGGTCAGAACGGATAGGAAGCGGCTGGCCGAGGCGGGTGACAGCCGGGTTTCAGGTAACTGGCTGGTCGCGGTGAGCGCTGGCCAGATAGGCGATCACCTGGTCGGCGGCCGAGCGGGCGGTGGCGACGCAGGCCGGGATGCCGACCCCGTCGTAGGCGGCGCCCGCCACCGCGAGGCCCGGCTGGGCGGCGACGGCGGCCCTGATCCGGGCGACCCGGTCCAGGTGGCCGACGTTGTACTGGGGCAGGCCGCCGCCCCAGCGGGTGACCCGGTGCGCGACCGGCTGCGCGGTCAGGCCGATCGACTCGGCCAGCTCGGCGGCGGCGAGGTCGGCGAGGTCGGCATCGTCGCGCTGCAGAACCGCGACGTCACCGCTGCGGCCGACCGAGCAGCGGACGATGTGCACCGGGTTCCCGGGGCCAGCCGCTCGGAACAGGTGCGGCCACTTGATCGTGGAGAAGGTAGCGGCCTTGACCGCGCGGCCGTCCACCGCCGGCACCAGGTAGCCGCTGCGCTGCTGGGCCGGGAAGTCCGCGGCCCGGAAGGCCAGCGTGATGATGGCCATGGACGCGTACGGGATCTGCTCGAGCCCGGCCGCCGCCTCGGCCGCGGGCCGCTTCAGCAGCCGGGCGGCGGGCGCGGCCGGGGTGGCGAGGATCACCGCGTCGGCGTCCAGGTACTCCGGGTCGGCGGCCGACCCGATCGTGAGCCGCCAGCCGGAGGCGGTGCGGGCCAGCTCGCGGACCATCGCGTTGACGCGGACGTCGGCCCCGGAGGCCTTGGCCACGGTCTCCGGCAGCGCGCCGAGCCCGGTGGTGAGGGTGACGAAGATCGGCGCCGGCTTCTTGCCGTCATCCGGCTTGGGGGTCGCGGCGAGGGCCGGGGCGGGCGGCAGCAGGGCGGCGGCGGCCTCGGTCAGCGTCGGGTGGGCGCGGCTGGCGGCGGCCAGCGGGGCCAGCGTGGCCTGGAACGACAGGTCCTCCGAACGGCCCGCGTAGACGCCGCCGAGCAGCGGGTCGACCAGCCGGTCGACGACCTCGACCCCGAGCCTGGCGCCGATGTACGCGGTGACCGACGCGTCAGCTCCGTCGGCCGGCGGCACCGACTCGGCCCGGGCCCGGGCGACCGCCTCGGCCGAGACGACCCCGCTGGCGGCGAGCTCGTCGATGTCGGCCGGGACGCCCATGAACTGCCTGCGCGGCAGCGAGCGGAGCACGCCCCGGGTGTAGATCGCGGACGAGGTGACGCCGGCCGGCACCAGGTCGGCGGCCAGCCCGGCCGCCTTGATCAGCCCGGTGCCCTCCGGCCGGCGGGCGAGCAGCGCCTCGGCCCCCTCGTCCATCGACACGCCCGCGACCTCCGACGCCGACAGCTTCCCGCCCAGCCGCGGCGACCCCTCGAGCACCGTGACCCGGACCGGCTCGTCCCTGAGGTAGAAGGCGGCCGCCAGCCCGGCGATCCCGCCCCCGATCACCACCACGTGCGGGGTTGTCGCTGTCGTCATAGTCCTCAAGCCTGCCACAGCCGGCCGGGCGGTCAGAGCAGCGACTTCGCGTCGAGCAGGGAGTGGACGACCGGGAAGTCCCAGCCGGTGGCGACGGCCGCGCCGTTGATGGCGTTGATGGCGTCGACGGCGGTGACGCCGTCGCGGACGATCTGGATCGGGCGGACGCCGACCGCCTCGGCCCCGAGGCAGAACGTCGGCTGGTCGTCGATGAAGACCGCGTCGGCGGCGGCGACGCCGAGGTCGGCCAGCGCGGTGACGTAGATCTCCGGTGACGGCTTGGCCGAGCCGATCTCGCACGACAGCACCACCGCGTCCACCAGCGGTATGACCCCGAGGGAGTCGAGCAGCCCGCGGGTGGTGTCGGCGCAGTTGCTGACCAGGGCGATGAGGATCCCCTCGGAGCGCAGCCACTCGAAGAACGGGACCGTGTCGTCGAACAGCCGGGTGCGCGTGCGGGAGAACTCCGCGTCGCGCCGCATGAGGTCGTCCACCAGGCCGACGGCCGACTCGATCCCGAGGCCCCGCAGGGCCTGATCGTAGGCGGCGGCGGTGGCCAGCTTGCCCCGGTCCCGGTCGAGCCGGGTCTTCTCCAGCTCGGCCAGCCAGTCCCCGACGCTGACGCCGAGCGACTCGGCCACCGCCGTGACCCGCTCCACGAAGACCGAGCGGAAGATCGTGTCGTACACGTCGACCAGGCAGGCCCGGGCCACGGCGGTCACGGCTGCCTCAGCCGGGCGTGCAGCTGCGCGATCTCGCCGGCGGTGTAGCCGTTGTCGGCCAGCCACTTCGGCAGGCCGCCGTAGCGGGCGTCGAGCTGCTCGAGGAACGCCCGCATAGTCTCCGCGCGCGCCTCGTGCGCGCGGACCGGCCTGGTGGTCACGTCGCGGCCGTACATCTTGGAGCGGCTCAGCCGCTCGATGATCGCCTCGATCCGCTCGTTGGTGGCGACGTAGTCGGCCACGATGACCTCGGGCTCGACCCCGGCGATGGTGAGCGCGAGCGCGACCACGACGCCGGTCCGGTCCTTGCCCGCCGCGCAGTGCACGATGGCCGCCCCGGGGGCGGTGATGATCGAGCGCAGCGCGCCCACCACCTCCTCGGGCCGGTTATCCAGGTAGCCGAGGTAATGCCCGGCCATCAGGTCGTCGGGGTACCGCTCGGCGTCCTCCTGCTGGGCGGTGAGCAGGAGCGCGGCCGCGACGGTGTCGGAGGCGTCGAGGAACTCCTTGAGCACCGGGTGGTGCGCGTGCTGGACGCCGTCCACCGTGTCGAGCGGGGCCGGCCCCTCGGTCATCAGCTCCCGGGTCGAGCGCAGGTCCACCACCGTGGTCACGCCGAGCTCGTCGACCAGCAGCTCGATGTCCTGCGCGGTCAGCTCCTGGAGGTTCTCCGAGCGGAGCAGCCTGCGGTACACGGTCTCGCCGCCGTCGGCGGTGGGCATGCCGCCCACGTCGCGGACATTGACTGCGCCCTCTAGATCAATCCACGCCATGTCCTGATTGTCCCATTCGCCGTCTGGTGTCACGCGCCGGGTCGGGAAACCCCGGGTGAATACTGCCCTACTGGTCGCCCAGGTAGGCGAGGACGGCGAGCACGCGGCGGTTGTCGTCGTCGGACTGCTGCAGGTCGAGCTTGGTGAAGATCGCGGCGGTGTGCTTGGCGATGGCGCGCTCGGTGACGACCAGCCGCTGGGCGATGGCGGCGTTGGAGCGGCCCTCGGCCATCGCCTCAAGCACCTCGCGCTCGCGGGGACTGAGCCGGGTGAGCGGGCTCTGGGCGCCGGCCGTGCGGGCGAGCAGCCGGGCGATCACCTCCGGGTCCATCACCGTGCCGCCGTCTGCCACCCGCTTCACCGCGTCGGTGAACTGCCCGCCGTCCAGCACGCGGTCCTTGAGCAGGTAGCCGACGGCGCCCGCGCCGTCGGCCAGCAGTTCGCGGGCGTAGAGCTGCTCGACGTACTGCGACAGCACCAGGACCGGCAGGCCGGGCAGCTCGCTGCGGGCCTGCAGCGCCGCCCGCAGCCCCTCGTCGGTGAACGTCGGCGGCAGCCGGACGTCGACCACCGCGACGTCGGGCCGGCTCGCGCGCAGCTCGGTGAGGAGGTCCGCGCCGTTGTCGACGGCGGCGCCGACCTCGAACCCGTACGCCTCGAGCAGCCGGATCAGGCCATCGCGAAGCAGGAACTGGTCCTCGGCTATGACAACACGCACGGGATTTCCATGGTGATGAGCGTAGGGCCGCCGACCGGGCTGTTGATGGCGAGCACGCCGTCGAAGGCGGCGATCCGGCGCTCGACGCCGCGCAGGCCGGTGCCCCGGCCGGGGTCGGCGCCGCCGGCGCCGTCGTCGCGGACGCTGATCCGCAGCGCGCCGAGCGAGTGCCGCAGGTCGACCTCGGCCGACTGGGCGCCGGCGTGCTTGGCCACGTTGGCGAGCAGCTCGCTGACCGCGAAGTAGGCGGCGGACTCGATCGGTGCGGGCGGCCTGCCGGTCAGCTCGCTGCCGAAATGGACGCGCAGCGGCAGGTCCAGGGCCAGCCCGCGGA
>DATCGA010000332.1:0-32733 GCA_036509215.1 Trebonia sp. | reverse complement strand
GGCGGGTGCGGGTGGGCGTGCGGATGTGGGAGCTGGCGCTGCGGGCGTCGCCGACGCTGGGCCTGCGCAACGCCAGCATGCCGTTCATGGAGGACGCGCACGCGGTGCTCGGCCACCACGTCCAGCTCGGCGTGCTCGACGGGGACGAGGTGCTGTTCGTGGAGCGGCTGTCCGCGCCCGGGGCGGTGATCAACTACACCCGGATCGCCGGGCGGCTGCCGCTGCACGTGTCCTCCTCCGGCCTGGTGCTGCTCGCGTTCGGCAGCCGGGAGCTCCAGGAGCGAATCCTGGCGGAGCCGCTCCGCCGGTACACCGCGAGCACCATCACCGACGACGCCACGCTCCGCGCCGCGCTGGCGGAGGTGCGGCGACAGGGATACGCGTACCTGCCCGGGCACGTGCACGAGGACGCGCTCGGCGTGGCAGTGCCCATTCAAGTGGCCGCGCAGCGGGATTCTCGGTCCAACGCGGTGGCGGCGCTGGCCGCGATCGTGCCGGTCGGCACCGAGGCCAGGACCGTGGTGGGGATCCTGGCCACGGCGGCCCGCGGCATCGGCCGGATGCTCGGCGATGTGCCGGCAAAACCCTCTCAATGATTGAGATCCCGATAGCCCGCACGACCGCCCTGATCGCATGATCCACAGAACACGGTTTGCATTTTGTTGATGTGGAGGCCGCAATGGCGCAGGCACCCGGTCGGCCCGACGCCCGTTCGCTGGTCATCGCGGGTAAGACGGCGGCCGCAGACGGCGTTGCGGTCCTCACGCTCGCCCGTCCGTCCGGCCGACGGCTCCCTGACTGGACCCCGGGCGCGCACCTTGACCTGGTGCTTCCCGGCGGGCTGACCAGGCAGTACTCGCTCTGCGGGGATCGCTGGGACGCCTATCGCTACCGGGTCGCGGTGCTCCGCGAGCCCGCGGGCAGGGGCGGCTCCGGCTACGTCCATGACCAGCTGCAGGTCGGCGACCTCGTCGGATGGGGCGGGCCGAGGAACGGCTTTCCGCTCGTCCCGTCGCAGGCGTACCTGTTCATCGCGGGCGGGATCGGGATCACCCCGCTGCTGCCGATGATCGCCCAGGCCGACCTGCTCGACGCGGACTGGACGCTGCTGTACGCGGGCCGTTCCCTGGCGTCGATGGCCTTCCTCGACGAGCTGTCCGGATACGGGGACCGGGTCCGCCTGACGCCCGGCGACGCCGGCGGCCGGCTCGACCTCAACCCATGGCTCGGCGCGCCGCGGCCGGGCGTCAAGGTCTACTGCTGCGGGCCGTCGCGGCTGCTTGACGCGGTGGCCGGGATCTGCGCCGGGTGGCCGAGGTACTCGCTGCGGACCGAGCGGTTCGAGCCGAGGGCGGCCGCCTCGAACGCGGGCGACGCCGCCTTCGAGGTCGAACTGCGCCGCTCGGGCGCGCAGGTCACGGTGGCACCCGGCGTCAGCGTGCTCGACGCCGCCCGGCGGGCGGGCGCGACCGTGCTCTCCTCCTGCGAGCGCGGCGTCTGCGGCACCTGCGAGACCGCCGTCGTGGCCGGGCGGCCCGACCACCGCGATTCGCTGCTCGACGACGACGAACGGTCCCGGGGCGACTGCATGTACATCTGCGTCTCCAGGGCGGCGGCGGGAAGCCGCCTCGTCCTTGACCTCTGACACCGCGACGAACATCGAGAACTGACGGAGAACGCCGTGACCATCGCTTCCTCTCATCCCGACCCTCCCACCCCTCCTGCCCTTCCCGCCCCCCACACCCGCACGGTTCCGGCCAGCGACAGCGACCCCTTCAGCCGCGCGGTGATCGAAGACCCGTCCGCGCTGCACGCCGAGCTCCGCGACGCGGGCCCGGTCGTGTACCTGACCAGGTACGACACCTACGCGCTGGCCCGTTACGACGACGTGCAGGCGGCGCTGGTCAACTGGCAGCAGTTCCCGTCCGGCTACGGCGTCGGCCTGTCCAACTTCCGGTACGAGCGGCCGTGGCGGCCGCCGAGCCTGCTGCTCGAGTCGGACCCGCCGCGGCACGACGCACCCCGCCGCCTGCTGGCCAAGATCCTCGGGCCGCGCGCGCTGCGGCGGCTGCGCGAGCAGTGGTTCACCGACGCCGAGCGGCTGGTGGACGAGCTGCTGGCGGGGGCGTCAGCCGGCGGCGAGGTCGAGCTCGACGCGGTCCCCGCGCTCGCGGAGGCGTTCCCGCTCCGCGTCTTCCCGGACGCGGTCGGCCTCGGCCAGGCGGGCCGGGAGCACCTGCTGCCCTACGGCGATCACGCCTTCAACGCCTTCGGGCCCGGCAACGACCTGGTCGCCCAGGGGGCGCCGCGGGTGGCCGAGCTGTCGGCGTGGGTCGGCGCCCAGTGCGAGCGGGAAGCGCTTGCCCCGGTCGGCTTCGGGGCGGACATCTGGGCGGCGGCCGACCGGGGCGAGATCACCCCGCAGCAGGCCCCCCTCATCGTCCGCTCGCTGCTCACCGCCGGGGTCGACACGACCGTGCACGGCCTCGGGGCCGTGCTCTGGGCGCTCGCGGCCAACCCGACCCAGTGGCGTCTGCTCAAAGCCCAGCCGGAGCTGGCGCGGACCGCGTTCGACGAGGCGGTCCGGCTGGAATCGCCCGTGCAGACGTTCTTCCGCACCGCCGACGGGGACGTGCCGATCGGCGGCGCCCTGATCCCCGACGGCAAGAAGATCCTCATGTTCCTGTCCGCCGCCAACCGCGACCCGCGGCGCTGGCCCGACCCCGACGCGTTCGACCTAACCCGCGACCCCTCCGGCCACGTCGGCTTCGGCATGGGCCTGCACCAGTGCGTCGGCCAGCACATCGCCCGCCTCGAGGGTGAGGCCCTGCTGACCGCGCTCGCCCGCCGGGTCGAGTCCATCGAGCTGACCGCCCCGCCCCGCCGTCACCCCAACAACACGCTGCGCGCCCTCGCGTCGCTCCCCCTCCGCCTCCGCCTCGCCCGCTAGCCGGGCCGCGTTAAATTTCTGCAAGCTTTAACGGTATAGGGAATTGATATTCGTGATTTGCCGCATCTGCGTAGGCGCCTGGTCTAGCCTGCTCCACTGGGGGGGCGCCGCGCACGTGGAGGTGGATTGATGGCAAGCAGACACCGGTCCGCGTGGCGCCGTCGCAGGGACAGCAGGCGCACGGCCCGGTTGGCGATTATCTTCGCCGTACCGGTGGTGCTGGGACTGGTCATCGGCGCGCTGGTCGCGTTTAACCCAGGAGGCACGCAGCGTCCGGCCATTTCGGTGGCGCCGCTCGGTGCCACGCAGGCCCCCTCGGACAGCGGCACGGCGGCCAACCCGGCCGCGACCGGGGGCGCCCCGATCATCACCGACGCGGCCAATGTGAACTGCGACGTCATCGTCCCGGCGAACCCGCTCACGGCCCAGGGTCTGGCGACGCCCTACCTGCTCACCGGCCCGGGCGGGATGTCTCCGGCCCAGTCCGGTTGCGAGATGAGCAACGCCACCGCCCTGGGGGCGTTCGTCCAGGCTACGATCCTGGACCCGGCCACAGGGAAGCTTTCGGTCTATGACCCGCTGGTGATCACCAAGGGCACCGCGCCGGCCGTGCAGCCCACCGCGCCCAACCTCCCGGGCGACGCGATGGTCACGATCGACTTCGGGTTCAACGGCACCGATCTCTTCCAGGTCGGCGCCACCCCGAACGCGCTCAAAGAAGGCAACTGCATGAACGGCCAGACCGGGTCGATCTTCGGGCAGGTGTCGTTCTGCAACGGGGTCAGCTTCTTCAACGCGGCCTTCCAGGACGAGCGCGAAGGAAAGCTGAAGGTGCCGTCCGCCGGGGCGTCGGCGGGCATGGCGGTGACGGACGGCGCCATCGGGAGCGGCAAGGCGTGCCCGGTCACCCGCAACTTCGACATGGTCGACCAGGACCCGTCGGACAACGTGACCACCGAGTACCTGCTCAACCCGGCGACCGGCCAGACCGCGCAGGACAGCGCGTCCAACGCGGGCAACCTGCAGGGCGCGACCCTGCTGCTCAACGGCAGCGATAACACGCTGCTCGATGCGTTCATCGACCCGGTCCTCGGCTGCACCCCGTTCATGGCTCCGGATCTGGCCAACAACGACATGCCCGCCACCTCGCAGCCGCTCGACGAGCTGCTGGCGGCCGCGAACCAGCCGAAGACCGCGGCCCTGATCCCGGAGAACGACGAGATGGTGCTGGACGCGAACAACACGTTCGACGCCGCCAAGACCGATATGTACCGGGCGGAAATGGGCCAGGCGCCGGTCGACGCGGCGACCAACGCCGCCAGCAGCCCGGAGATGTACTGCCAGAACATGATCGACATCCAGACGCCGTTCCTGGCCGCCAACCAGACGCTGCTCGCGCAGGGGCAGCCGCCGGTGGTTGGGGTGGGCAGCAACCTGCTCACGTTTCTGGCCAACCGGCTCAACATGTCCTTCACCAACCTGGCGTGCCAGGACTTCGGCCTCACGAACCCGGTCACGGTGACGCTGAACGGGCAGGGCGTCGCGATCGGGGCCACGTTTAACACCGCGATGCAGACCGCCCACAACATCAAGGTGACGGCGATGCCGGGGATGACGCAGCGGACGGGCCGCAAGCAGCACCAGCTGATGAACCCGTCCGGCATGTGACGACGACCCTCACCGGCCAGGAGCATCCGTTCGCGGAGGCGACGGGCGGGTCAGGTCGAGGCGCCAGCCGAGCATCCTGCCCGCGCTGACGGTCGGCGGGCCGAGCAGGCTGGTCAGGTACCGGCCGAGGGCAGAATGATCGCCGGTGACGGCGACGACCGCGGCCGGGTTCCAGGTCGCGAACTGGGCTTTCATCTGGATGACGGTCGGAGCGGTGGCGAGGCCTGGCCGGGAGGGGGCCGCTGCGGCGTCGCCGGCCGGCGACACCGCCCACAGCAGGTTAAGATACAGGCCCTCCGGCGACAGTCCGCTGCCATCGGTGGCAGCCTGGCCGCTTCCGGTCGGCCCCATGAAGTAGCCGCCGTACATGGAGGACGGCACACCGGTGTCCGCCTCCCACCGCAGCGGCTCCGTGAACGTCGACACCGGGATGGGCAGCACGAGAACGTGCGCGTCGGCCGGAAGCCGCAGCGCAGAGAAGGTTGCCGTCCACCCGGCCGGCACTGGCGGGTCGGAGCCGGCCGGCAGCGGGCGCGGGACGAGCGGCGCGATGGCGACGACCACGACCACGGCGATGACGCGCCGCGCATTCGGCCAGCGCTGGCCGGGCCATCGCGCGCGAGCCGCGTCAATGCCGAACGCGAGCAACGCGGCGGCCGCGCCGTCCGCCAGGATCGAGAACCGGTCAGGGACTACCGAGCCGGCGATCGGGAGCGTCTGCAGCCAGTACCAGGGCAGCGTGACCCAGGGATGCTCGTGCCCGCCGGCCAGCAGGGTCCCGCCCAGCGAGAGCACCTCGAGCAGCGCGAACGTGACCGCCGCGGTGCGGACCGGCGGCAGCCGCCAGAACAGCGCCGTCACCGCCGCGAGGGTGATGAGCATCGTCCAGCCCAGGTAAGCCAGATACTCCGGAGGGCCGCCTTGGAAGGCCGCCGCGAACGCCGCGCTGCCGCGGGTGTGCAGCAGCAGGGCGGCGGAGGGCCGCACGAACCCGGCCAGATCGTTCTTGTAGTAGTCCGCTGGGAACGGGCTGCCGCGCTGCCGGATGGGTCCGAGGAACTGCTCCCACAGCGGATAGCCGGCGATTAGCGCGCAGGCGCCGACGGCAGCGGCGGCGCCTGCGACGATGTCGCCAGCCCGGCCGGCGACCCGGTGGCCGGGCCGGCCACCCGCGGCGAGCACTGTGAGCGCGATCACCACCGCGACGGCCGAGTCGAACAGCAGCTCCTCGGCGATGAAGATCTGGGCGGCGGCGAGGAAGCCGAGCCAGGCGCCGCCGCGCGCCGCCGCGCGCCGCCCAGGCCCGCAGCGCCCGGTGGCCAGACGCAGAACGGCGTCAATGACAAGGGGCGGCAGCATCGCGAACTGCAGATCGTAGTGGCCCTGGGCGGACTGGATCAGGGCGGGCGAGAACCCGTAGACCAGACCGGCCGCCGCGGCCGCCTGCCCGCTCGCACCCCAACGGCGAGCCACGGCGAACATCGCGAGCGCGGACCCGGCGAAGCCCGCCGTCAGCAGCACGGTGATGCTGGCCTGCGGTCCGGCCAGCAGGGTCAGCGGCGCCAGCAGGACCCCGGGCAGCAGCATCGGCGTGTTCCACATGAGGTTGACGCCCTGCGGGGCGTTCATGCCGGCGGTGCTGAGGGCGGGCAGGTGCAGGTGCGCGACCGCCGCCGCGTCGTAGCGGAAGAACCAGGCGAACTGGTCGCTGTCGTAGGGGTTGGCCGCGACCAGGCGGGAGGCCGGGTCCCGCCACAGCCACATGGTCACCGCCACCGCCGCGACCAGGTAGTAGAGCCCCGGCAGGCGCAGAGAAGCGATGCCGTAGCCGGGTCGCGCCTGATGGCGCGCGGCGACGGGCGCGAGCGGCGGCGCGGCTGACGGAGCGGACACGACGCAAAGACTAGCCAGCCGCGGTGGTCCGGCGGCGGGCGATCACCGGACCGACACCATCCCTTAAGGATTGCGCAGGAAGCGGCGGCTTTAATAACGCCTGCCGAGCGAATCATCGCTATCACGCAGCGATCTCGCAACGGTAACGTGCCCGTTATCAGGGACGTTAGATTTATGTAAGAAATTCATCTCGGCCGATGCCAGCGGCGTCAGGCGGAAGGAAGTTTTAACATTCGAGATTTGCCCGTATCTCGCCGCCTCCCTGGTCTACCCTCCTCTCTTGGGGCGTTCCCGTGAACACGGAGGAGAATTCGATGAGCAGCAGGCATCCGTGGGTGAGGCGGCGTCGCGCGCAGAGGATGCGCGTGGTCCGTATCGCGGCTCCGCTCGCTATACCGGTGGCACTCGGGCTGGTTGTCGCTGCGATAGTCGCGTTCTACGGAGGCTCGCATAACACGAGCCTTCGAGAGTCGGCCCTCGGCGCCTCGGCGAGCCCGTCAGCCAGTGGCAGCGCGCAGCCCAGCGGCAGCGCGGCGGCCAGTCCGACCGCCAGCGCGAGCACTCCGGTCGTCAGCACGGCGGCCAACGTGAACTGCGACATCATCGTCCCGGCGAGCCCCCTGACGGCGCGCGGACTCGCGACCCCGTACCAGCTGACCGGCACCGGCGGGATGTCCCCGGCCCAGTCCGGCTGCACGATGGCCAACGCGGCTAGCCTGGGGGCGTTCGTCCAGGCCACGATCCTGAACCCGGCCACAGGGAAGCTCTCCGTCTACAATCCGCTGGTCGTCACGGCGGGCACCACGCCGGCGGTGACGCCGCCAGTGCCGGTTCTGCCGAGGGGCGCCGTCGTCACCATCGACTTCGGGTTCAACGGCACCGACCTGATCCAGGTGGGCGCGAGGCCCGGCACCCTCAGGAACGCCAACTGCGTCGACGGCCAGTCCGGGTCGATCTTCGGGCAGGTGTCGTTCTGCAACGGCATCAACTTCTTCAACGCGGCCTTCAAGGCAGAACGGGCGGGGAAGCTGGTCGTGCCGTCCGAGGGCACGTCCTCGAAGATCGTCGCGTCGGGCGGCGCCGCCGGGACCGGCGACGATTGCCCGGTCACGCGCAACTTCGACATGGTCGACCAGGACCCGTCCGACAACGTCACCACGGAATACCTGCTGAACCCGGTGACCGGCCAGACCGCCCAGGACACCGCGTCCAACGCCGGGAGCATCCCCGGCTCCGTGCTGCTGCTGAACGGCAGCGACAACACGCTGCTCGACACGTTCATGGACCCGCTTCTTGCCTGCACCCCATTCGAGGCGCCCGACCTGTCCAACAACCACATGCCGGCCACCTCCCAGGCGCTCGACGAGCTGCTGGCGGCCAAGAACCAGCCGAAGATCGCGGCCCTGGTGCCGGAGAACGACGAGATGGTGCTGAACAGCGCCGGCCACGTCGACGCGCCGAAGACCAACCTCTACCGGGCGGAAATCGGCCAGGCCCCGATCTCCGCCGCGAACAACCGCACCAGCAGCCCGGAGATGTTCTGCCAGGACATGGTCGACATCCAGACGCCGTTCCTGGCCGCCAACCAGGCCCTGCTCGCGACCGGCTCGTCGCCGGTGCCGTCGGTCGGCGACAACCTGTTCACCTTCATGGCCAACCGGCTCGGCATGTCCTTCGCCAACCTCTCGTGCCAGGACTTCGGCCTCACCGACCCGGTCACGGTCACCCTGGACGGAGCCGGCGCGGCGACCGCGGCCACCTTCAACACCTCGGTGCAGACGGCGCGCGCAGTCGCGGCGCCGACGATGCCGACCTCGGGACACCGCGCCGGCCGCCGTCACCACAGGCTGATGAACCCGTCGGGCGCCTAGCGAGGGAAACCGCGCTCAGCTGAAGTGCGTGCGGGGGCGGTCCTGGAGCTCGCCGTCGAGGTAGAGGTCGACCTTCTCGTTGTAGAAGCAGGCCATCCCGGCCACCTTCTGGCTCTCCGGCAGCGGGGTGCGGTAGATCCAGACCAGGTCGGGGTGGGCGCCGTGGCCGGCGTCGACCGACCAGTAGCCGGCCGTCCCCTTGTACGGGCAGTGGCTGTTGGTGTCGGAGCGGATGAGCAGGTCGGTGCGGACGTCGGGCAGCGGCAGGTAGTACCGCGGCGGCAGGTGAGTCTCGTACAGGATGTGCGGCCGGACCGAGTCGGCGACCGTGACGCCGTCGATCTCGACCCGGACGTGACGGGAGCTGGCGAGGATGTCCACCCGGGTGTAGGGGTCCCGGGGGTGGGTGTAGACCGGCTCGTCCTCCTCCAGCCACTCGTCCATCAGCGCCCAGTCGAGCCGGACCAGTTCGCGCAGCGAGGTCAGCGGGGAGTCCGGGTAGCGCTTGGCGGCCGCCTCCGCGATCGCCCCGTCGACCCGGACGTTGAACAGCTGCGCCTCGCCCCGGCTGGGCGAGTGCTCGGTCTTGCCGGTGGGCTCGAGGTCGGCCAGCACGTCCGCCAGCGGCAGGTAGTAGGCCGGGTAGTACGGGATCTCCCAGACCAGAAAGGGGCGCCTGGTGTCGGCGACCAGACGGCCCGCCAGGTAGGCGCGGACCCGCTTGGCGCCCTGCTCGACCCGTACCGATCCGCGTGTGTCCTTATCCATGGCCGTTACCTACCCGGCCCGCTGCGGCAGGAACGAGGCGCGCGCGTTGAGCGCGGCGACGTCCTGCAGCGAGGTCGACCGGTAGGCGTCCTTGAGCGCCGCCAGCTCGGCCGGGGTCAGCACGTCCTCGATCCGGTCGAAGCCGTCGGGGGCGCGGGCGGCCACCATGTCGAGCACCTGGTCGACCGGCATGCTCCTGGTCGCGGCGACGATCGTGTTGGCGGCGGGCAGCCGCTCGGCCTCGTAGGCGGCCAGGCCCTCGGACACCGACGCGGCCGAGGCCAGCTCGCGGGCCAGCACCCGCGCGTCGATGATCGCCTGCGAGCCGCCGTTGGAGCCGATCGGGTAGACCGGGTGCGCGGCGTCGCCGACCAGCGTCACCCGGCCGCGTCCCCAGAACGCCAGCGGGTCCCGGTCGACCATCGGGTACTCGAGGATCTCGGGCGTGCGGGACATCAGGCCGGGCACGTCCAGCCAGTCGAACGTCCAGTCGGCGAAGTACGGCAGCGCCTCGGCCAGCCGCCCCTCGGAGTTCCAGTCCGGCCGGCGCGGCGGCTCGGCCCCGCCGGTCATCACCTCGGCCACCCAGTTGATCAGCGCCGCCCCGTCGCCGCGGGCGGCGATCGGGTAGGCGACGAACTTGACCGTCGAGGTGCTGCCGGTGATGGCGAGGGTGGCGCCGGACAGGAACGGGCGGCCCTCGGCGGTGCCGCGCCACATCATCACGCCGCTCCACCGCGGCGGCGGCTCATCCGGGTGCAGCTGAGCGCGGACGGCCGAGTAGAGGCCGTCCGCGCCGATGAAGACATCGGCCGTGCAGGGGACGACGCGACCGTTCGAGCGATCAGAGAGAAGTACCTCGACGCTGCCGTCACGGTCCGTGAATTCCGTCACCGTCGCACCGGTGGTTACCGCTTTTTCCCCGAGCCGTTCGCGGACCGCCGCCAGCAGCGTCATCTGCAGCTCGCCGCGGTGGATGGAGTACTGGGGCCACGCGTAGCCGAGGCCCCGGCCGCGCGGCTCGCTCCAGATGAGGCTGCCGTGGCGGTCGAAGTGCGCCTGCTCGGAGGTGGCGATGCCGGTGGCGGCCAGCTGCGGGCCGAGGCCGAGCTCGGTGAGCTCGCGGACCGCGTGCGGCAGCAGGTTGATGCCGACTCCGAGCGGCCTCAGCGTAGTCGCGGAGTCCACCAGCTGCGCCTCGATGCCGACCGCGTGCAGGCTGAGGGCGGTGGTCAGGCCCGCGATCCCGGCCCCTGCGATCAGGACTCGCACCGTTAACGCCCCTTTCGACGGTTTCCAGGGACGAGGGTAGCGGGCGCTAGACGTCGAGAATGTAGGCGGCGGCCGGGCTGAGCCGGGCGCGGGTCTCCGGGCGGATGTACTCGCGCTGGTTGAGCTGCTGGCCGTTGCCGCGGCGGGTGAAGTAGGAGTGCACCGCGCGGCGCGGGCGGTCGGTGTTGTTGCGGGTGCCGCCGTGCCACAGGTGGCTGTTGAACACGATGACGGTGCCGGCCGGGGCGGTGAGCGTGACCTGGTCGGGGTGCGGCGCGTGCGGATCGGGCACCGAGTCGCGTGGCGACACGGTCAGGCGGTGCGAGCCCGGCACCACCCGGGTCGCCCCGTTCTCCTCGGTGAAGTCGTCCAGCAGCCAGATCGAGTTGCAGACCTGGTAGGGGCCGAGGCCGACCGGCCCGCCCTCCTGGTGCAGCGCCTGCAGACCCGCGCCGGGGAGGGCGGCGCGGCTGTTGAGCGAGGAGAGCTTGAAGTCGCCGAGCACGTGGGCGATGCAGGCCAGCAGCCGCGGGTCGGTGAAGCAGACCTCGAACAACGGGTCCTTGTTGACCAGGTCGGCCAGCCGGTCGGTCCCGGCCTCCTGGTGCACCTCCCGGCCGGCCGCGTCGCCCTCGGCCGCCGCGAGCTCGCCGACCCGGGTCCGTGCCCGGGCCAGCTGCTCGTCGGTCAGCACCCCGGGCAGCGGCGCGTAGCCGTCGCGGTCGAGCCGCTCCCTGGTCGCCTGGTCAAGCGTGCGCTCGGTGACGCCGAGCTGGGCCAGCGCGGTTGCCATGTCCATACAGGTCCCCCTCGCTAAGGTTAGAGCCATGACGGTGCCGGACTACCAGGCACGGGCGGCGGCCGCCACCGGCGCGCTGCAGCGCTGGTACGTGCCGCATACCGGGCTGTGGAAGAGCACCGGCTGGTGGAACGCGGCCAACGCGCTCACCGCCGTGATCAGGTACGCCCAGTGCAGCGGCGACGGCACTCATGCGCAGGTGCTGCCGACCACGTTCCGGCGCGCCCGGCGTCGGCACTCCGACTTCGTGAACATGTTCTTCGACGATAACGGTTGGTGGGGGCTGGCGTGGGTGGCCGCCTACGACCTGACCGGCGAGCGCGGGTACCTGGACGCGGCCCGGACGATCTTCGCCCGCAACCTGGCCGGCTGGGACAGCGTGTGCGGCGGCGGGCTGTGGTGGAACACCAAGCGGACCTACAAGAACGCGATCACCAACGAGCTGTTCATCACCCTCGCCGCGCAACTGCACGAGCGGACACCGGGCGACCAGGAGTACCTGTCCTGGGCGCTGCGGGACTGGGAATGGCTGACCGGGCGGGCCCTGATCGGGCGCGGCGGCCTGGTCAACGACGGCCTCACGGCTGACTGCGCCAACAACGGCGGCACCGCCTGGACCTACAACCAGGGCGTCATCCTGGGCGGGCTGGCCGCCCTCTACGACATCACCGGCGACCGGGATTACCTCAGGCACGGGGAGTTCATCGCCGACGCCGCGCTGAGCGGGCTGACCGACGCGGGCGGCATCTTGACCGAGCCCTGCGAGCTCGCCGCCGACGGCTGCAACGGCGACGGGACCCAGTTCAAGGGCATCTTCGTCCGCTACCTGCACGACTTCTACGCCCGCAGCGGCAAGCGCGCCTACCGGGAGTTCCTGCTCGCCAACGCGGACTCGGCCTGGGACCGCGCCCGGAACTCGGCCGGCCAGTTCGGGCTCCGCTGGGCCGGCCCGTTCGACCGGGCCGACGCGAGCAGGCAGTCGTCGGCGCTGGAGGTCCTCACCGCCGCCGCCGCGCTGACGAGGGGGGCATAAGACGGGCGAATCATTAGTTGTAGGGTGACAACTAATGATTCTTTTGCCTGGGGACGTACTTTGCCTGAGATGAGCAGCCGGCGCCGGTACCTCGTGCTGGCCATCTGCTGCATGAGCCTGTTCATCGTCGGCATGGACGCCACGATCGTGAACGTGGCGCTGCCGTCGATCGGACGGGACTTCCACGCGCCCGTCTCCGGCCTGCAGTGGACGGTCGACTCGTACCTGCTGGTGATCGCGTCGCTGCTGATGCTGTCGGGCTCGGTGGCCGACCGGGTGGGCCGCCGGATGGTCTTCCAGATCGGCCTGGCGGTGTTCACCCTCGGCTCCCTCGCCTGCAGCGTCGCGCCTAGTCTGGGCGCCCTGGTCGCGTTCCGCGCGCTGCAGGCGGTCGGCGGCTCGATGCTCAACCCGGTCGCGATGTCGATCGTCACCAACACGTTCACCGACCCGAAAGAGCGGGCCAAGGCGATCGGCTTCTGGGGGTCGACGTTCGGCGTCTCGGTCGCGGCGGGCCCGGTCATCGGCGGCGCCCTGGTCGACTCGGTCGGCTGGCGCGGCGTGTTCTGGGTGAACGTCCCGGTCGGCGTGGCCGCGATCATCCTGACCGCCCTGTACGTGCCGGAGTCGCGGGCGGCGGTCAAGCGCAAGCTCGACCCGGTCGGGCAGATCCTGGTCATGCTCACGCTGGTGACGCTCACCTACGGGATCATCGAGGGGCCGTCCCGCGGCTGGACGTCGGCGCTGATCCTGGGCTGCTTCGCGATCGCGGTGGCCGCCCTCGCGGCCCTGCTGGCCTGGGAGCCGAGGCGGGCCGAGCCGCTGATCGACCTGCGGTTCTTCCGATCCCTGCCGTTCTCGGGGGCGGCCGCGACGGCGATCACGGCGATGGCGGCGTTCTCCGGCTTCCTGTTCCTGATCACGCTCTACCTGCAGGAAGTGCGCGGCTACCGGCCGCTGGTGGCCGGCCTGTTCCTGCTCCCGATGGCGGTGGCGATGGCGGTCTCCGCGCCGCTGTGCGGGCGACTGCTCGCCCGCAGCGGGCCCCGAACGCCGCTGCTGATCGCGGGCGTCGGCATCACCGTCGGCGGGATCATGCTCGTCTTCATCACCGGCGCCTCCCCGGTCTGGTACGTGCTGCTCAGCTGCCTGGTGCTCGGCATCGGAATGGGCTGGGTGAACGCGCCGATCACCAACAGCGCGGTGGCCGGGATGCCCCGGGCGCGGGCCGGCACCGCGGCGGGCATCGCCTCCACCAGCCGCCAGGTCGGCTCGTCGCTCGGCGTCGCCGTGGTCGGCTCGGTCCTGGCGGCCAACCTGCACGGCTCGTTCGCGACCGGGTTCTCGTCCGCCACCCGGCCCGCCTGGTGGCTGGTGGCCATCATGGGCGCGGTCGTGCTCGCGCTCGCGCTGGCCACCACCGGCCGGGCCGGCCGGGCGAGCGCCGCCCGGGCCGCCGAGCTGATCGAGAGCGCCGACAGCCGCGTCCCGGCCGAGGCCGGCGCTTCTGCCGGATCAGCGGTCTAGCGGCGCGGGGCCGCCTGATCCGACGTCCCGCTTCGCTGACCACAGCCCGGCCACCCCTCAGTCGGGGGATAACAGCAAGAAGGGCGCTAGCGCGGGCCATCTGCGAATTATTGTGCGACGTTTGTAGCTGTTTTCCGTGACGTTTGTCGCACAATAATTCGAGCCACTATATTCCTGGCGGATAACAGCAAGAAGCGCCGCAGCGCCGCCGCAGCGCTGGCCGTTGCCGGTTTGCGCTTGAGGCTGTCACTCTACTAGTCTACCGATAGACAGACAGTCTTGGAGGTGGCCGTGTTCCGTATCGAGGACGGATCTGATGTCCCTATCTACCGTCAGCTGGTTCAGCAGGTGCGCCGGGATGTGATGCTGGGCCGGCTGCGGCCGGGCGATCAGCTGCCCAGCGTGAAGGACGTCGTGGACGCGCTGTCGGTCAATCCGAACACCGTGGTCAAGGCGTTCGGCGAGCTGGAACACCAGGGGGTGCTGGTGCGCCGGCAGGGCGTAGGGACGTTCGTGGCGGCGGCGCCGCCGCTGGCGTCGCTCGCCGTGGCGCCGAAGCTGCAAAGCGCGCTGGCCCGCTGGGTGGACCGGGCCAGGGCGGACGGGCTGTCGGCCGAGCAGATCCGGATGCTGCTCGAGGTGGCGCTGGACGAGCCGGCCGCCGGCCAGGCCGGCCGCGCCGCCGCAGGCGGCGCGGCGTGAGCGCCGCGCTGAGGTGCGCAGGCCTTGGCCACCGCTATGGCCGTCGTTTCTGGGGCCTGCGCGACTGTGATCTGGACGTGCCCGCCGGGCGGGTGGTGGCCCTGGTCGGGCCGAACGGGTCGGGCAAGACCACCCTGATGAGCATGGCGGCGGGCCTGCTTCCCGTCACCGAGGGGGTAGTCGAGTCGGCTGGCGGCGCCCCGGCGCAACGGCTGGACCGGATCGGGTTCGTCGCCCAGGACGCGCCGCTGTGGCCGCGGCTGCGGGTAGCCGATGTCCTGGACATCGGCCGCTGCATGAACCGCGGGTTCGACGCGGTGATGGCCGCGGAGCGGATCCGGCGGCTGGGCGTCAGGCCTCGGGCGCGGATCGGCGCCCTGTCCGGCGGCGAGCGGGTGCAGGTGGCCCTCACCTTGGTGCTGGCCAAGAGGCCGGAGCTGTTCTTGCTCGACGAGCCGATGGCCAACCTTGATCCGCTGGCCCGGCGGGAATTCCTCGGCTCGATGTTCGACGCCTGCCAGCAGACGGGGCGACCGTCTTGTACTCGTCCCACGCTGTGTCCGAGCTTGAACGCGTCTGCGATTACCTGATCCTGCTGCGCGCCGGCCGGGTATGCCTCAGCGGGGATATCGACGAGCTCCGTCAGCGGCATCGGGTCATCCGGGGGCCGGTCGGCTGGCCCGGCGGCGGCGGCTGGCCGGTGATCAGCCAGCGCAGCGTGGCCGGCAGTGACGCTCTTGTGCGTGGTCGTCGTGAGCTTCGGCCTCAGCGCGGAGCACTGGCTGGCGGGGTACCACGGCTGGCTTCGCCAGCTGGCAGCGGCCGGATGCCCGCCGCCCGACGCGCGCAGCGGCGACTTCCACGTCACTAACCCGGGCGTCTGCCTTGCCCTCAAGGGCCGCTATCCGGGCAGCATGCAAGCCGCCTTCGCGTCCCGCTACAACTTCGCGATCCTGCTGTCCCAGTACGGGCTGACCGCCGTGTTCGCGATCATGGGCGCCATCGTCGGCGCGCCGCTGGTCGCCCGGGAGGTCGAGCAGCGCACCCACCTGGCCGCCTGGACCCAGTCGGTGTCCCGGCGCCGCTGGTACCTCGCCAAAATCTCGGTCCTCGCGGCCGGGCTGGCGGTGGCCGGCCTAGCCGCGGGAACGGCCAACGCGTGGCTGCAGCGCGAGCTCCCCGGCTGGCAGCTGGATCCTCGGCTCCGGGGCCGGCGTTCCGGTCTCTTATCACCCCGTTGGCCAGTACTGGCTGCTAGAGCTCGCGCTGCTCGCCGTCCTGCTCGCGCTCGCCGCGGCGGCGCTGGCAACGGGCTGGCAGGCGACCCGGGCACGCTCCGTCTAGGCGGCGCTTCTGGGAATGCGGCGCGATGATAGAGGCGCCTCGGTCCGTTCGAGATGACTGGCTTGGGCTTTCGCTATTCGCCGGCGAACTCGCGCAGCAGGCGGGCTTCCTCAGCCGGGGTGAGGCCCCAGGTCTCGGGGCCGCCGCGGGCCAGGTCCCAGGAGAGGGTGTCGCGGATCGTCTCGGTCATCGACCGGCAGTTGAGGCCGGCCCCGACGGCGTGCGAGGAGTCCACGTCGCAGTACGCCTCGTAGCCTTCCTCGGCGTACCAGAGCGGAATGCCCTCGTCGGGGTTCACGCCCGCCTCGATCAGCCGCGGGGTGGGGATCCAGGTCAGCTCCGCGTCGCTGTACGTCGCCGTCCGGCAGAGATCAAGCAGTATCCCGAACGGACGCGGGGCGCCGGTGAGGTTGTACACGCCGCCTCGGTCGCGGTGGCAGGCGTCGAGCAGGAACGCCGCCAGGTCCCGGACGTCGATCACCTGGGTGAGGTCGCCGGCGTCGCCGGGCGCGAGCACCCGGCCGCCGGCCGCGATCCGGCGGGGCCAGTAGGGGAAGCGGTCGGTCGGGTCGTGCGGCCCGGTGATCAGCCCCGGCCGGCCGATCAGCGCGCGGTCGCCGAACACCTCCTGGACGACGGCCTCGGACAGCGCCTTGTTGGCGCCGTAGTTGTCGGGGTAGTCCGGCACGCCGGGCTTGAGCTCGGCCAGCGGCGCGTCTTCGAGCTGGGACTCGGTGGTCGACTGGCTGGCGTAGACGGAGACGCTGGAGACGAACACGTAGCGGCCGGCCCGGTCGCGGAACGCCTCGGCCGAGCGCCGCGCGACCGCCGGGTCGTAGCAGGCCACGTCCATGACGACGTCGAACTGGCGGCCGTCGAGCGGGGACAGGTCCTCGGTCCGGTCGCCGATGACGGTCTCCACGCCTGGGTAGAGGTCGGGGTTGGTCTTGCCGCGGTTGAACAGCGTGACCGCGTCGCCGCGGCCGAGCGCGGCTTCGACGATGGCGCGGCCCGCGAACTTGGTGCCGCCGAGGACGAGGATTTGCATTTGCCCATGCTGGCACACCTCGCCGCCGGTTTGCCCCATTTCCGCTTCAGGCAGCGCTATCGAGATAACAGCAAGAAGCGCGGGGTGCACGCGGTCCGTTATTAGACGATCGACACCCACTGTAACGGACAGTCACACATAGTGATTTAGGTCACTGTCCGTAGCGTGGACGCGGGGTCCTCTGGGTAGGGAGAATCTCGCTGGGGGGACTTGATGATCGTGACCATCGTGGGGGCCGGGAGGCTCGCTGAGGGCATCGCTGTGCGCGTTATGGCTGGTGAGCACCGGGTCAGGCTAGCCGACGCGGAACCAGGGAAGGCGGACGCGCTGGCGGCCGGGCTGTCCGCGCGGGTCGGCCGGGACACCGGGCGCGCGTCACCATTCGTGATGGTCTCCGGCGTTCCGGAGGCGATCGCCGGGGCCGACGTGGTGGTTCTCGCGGTCCCCTACCCGCAGGGCCGGCTCATCGTCCGCGACCAGGGGGCCGCGCTGTCCGGCGTTACCGTCGTCGACACCTGCAACCCGGTTGACTTCTCGACTTTCGACTCGCTGCTCACCAGCCCGGGGATGTCGGCCGCGGAGGAGATCGCGGACGCGAACCCGCGCGCCCGGGTGGTCAAGGCGTTCAACACCACGTTCGCGTCCGCGCTGATCGCCGGTTGGGTCGGCGGGCTGCCGCTGGACGTGTTCCTGGCCGGGGACGACGCCCGGGCCAAGGCCCGGGTCACCGCCCTGATCGCCGACGGCGGCATGCGCCCGATCGACACCGGCCCGCTCCGGCGGGCCCGCGAGCTGGAGGCGTTCCAGTTGCTGCACATGACCCTGCAGGGTCCCCTCGGCCTGGACTGGGCGAGCGCGATCAAGCTTCTTCCCTGATCGTGATCGCGATCGCCGCACTCGTGGGATAACAGCAAGAAGCGTCGCGAGCGGGTTGGCTATCATGGGGGTGATGACTGAACGGAAGCCGCAAGGGATGTCGTTCCGCACGTGGATCGACCAGCAGATCGCTGATGCCGAGCAGCGCGGCGTGTTCGATGACCTGCCGGGCAAGGGCAAGCCGCTCAACCTGAAGCCGGCCGGCGGCGACTACGGCGACGCCTGGGTCCGCGACTACGCGCGGCGCGAGGGCGTGCAGCCGGACGAGTTCCTGCCGACCCCGCTGCGGCTGCGGCGGGAGATCGAGCGGCTGACCGAGGACGTCGGCGAGTTCCGTTTGGAGGCGGAGGTCCGCGAGGTCGCCGCCGACATCAACCGGCGGATCGTCGAGTGGCGGCGCATCCCCGTCGGCCCGCCCATCCACGTCCGCCTCGTGAACGCCGACGACCTGGTCAGCCGCTGGCGCGCCGCCACCAAGGCCCGCCTGGCGGCAGGCCCTCCGCCGCCCGTCGTCCCCGTGCCCGACCGAAGCGCCAGCCAGGCGGCGGGCACGACCGGGCGGCGCCGCTGGTGGCGAAGCCGACGACGGGCGGGGTGACCGCGGGTTCCGCGCGCTAGGCGACGGTGAGCGTTGCCGCCGCTCGCCGCGCCGTTCGCGGCGCCCGCGCCAGCGCCGCCAGCGACGTGAAGTGCAGGGTCATCAGCAGCGGCACCTCGGCCGTAGGAACCAGCGCGAGCGGCAGCAGGCTGATCGCCGAACCGGGCGGGGAGACGCTGACCAGCTGGTAGGCGGTGAGAGCGCCGAGGGTCAGGGCGACCACGAGATCGGTCAGGCCGAACGCGTTCAGCCAGCGGGCGGCGCGGCGTCCGGTGCCCTGCGCGAGCCGGGGCGCGATCAGCAGCGCAGCCAGGCCGGTGGCGATGTCGCCCAGGCCGGCCGGCAGCGCGAACAGCGCGGGCAGGTGCCCGAGGGCCATGGTGATCAGGAAGGCCACCCCGGCCACGCGGAACGTGTGCGGAAGCTCCAGCCGGCTCACCATGCCCGGCGCCGTCAGCGCCCGCGCCACCACCGGGATCTTGCGCAGCGCCAGCAGCAGGCCGAGGAAGCCGAACACCGCGACCGGCAGCCACGGCACCCCGTGGCCGAGCCGGGTGTGGTACCAGCCGTGATCCGCGATCACCGCGCTGGCGGTGAACCAGGCGCCGAACACGGCGGCCGCGCCGCCGGCGAGCAACGCGGCGCGCCCTCGGCTCAGGCCGGACCGAACCCCGCCGCCGTACAGCAAGACGCTGGTAGCGGCCGGGACCGCGATGACACCGGCGAGAGTGATCGCCCACACATAGCCAGGCGGGTCATACATGACAGCCTCCTTCGTCGATTGATCTACTATCTACAAGATAGTAGGTTGAAGAAAGTATCTGTCAACTAGTATTATCGGAAGCGTGACCAGGAACGTTCGCACTTACGACCACTTCTGCATGGTCGCCCGCGCGCTGGAACGCGTCGGCGACCGGTGGAGCCTGCTGGTGATCCGTGATCTCCTCACCGGCGACAAGAGGTTCACCGACCTGATGGACCGCCTCGGCGGGATCACCCCGAAGACCCTCACCCTGCGGCTGCGCGAGCTCGAGGAGGCCGGGATCGTCGCCGCCGACCGGGAGCCGGGCAGGCGGGAGGTCTGGTACCGCCTCACGCCGGCCGGCCAGGACCTCGGGCCGGTGATCGACGGGCTCAGCTGGTGGGGGCTGCGGCACGCCTGGCGGCGGCCCGAGCCAGGCGAGCCGCTGCACGCCGAGCACCTGCTGCGGAGCGCCGTCCGCGCCATCGAGCACGCCGCCGACGACGCCGACCAGGGGCCGGCCCGCTGGCACTTCCGGCTCGACGGCGCCGACTACCTGGCCGAAAGCGACGGCCGCCGGTGGTCGCTGGCCGCGAAGGCCCCGTCCGGGCCGACCGACGTCACGATCACCGCGACCGCCCGGGCGCTGGCCGCCCTCATCTTCACCGGGTCCGACGACGGCATCGACATCGTCGGCGAGGACGAGCCGGTCCGGCGATTCCGGCGGCTCATCGGCACCATGGCCGCAACCGTCGGATCGGCCGGCTAGACCGCGCGCCGGCGCGGCGACGAACTCGCCGCCGTCACTGATGCGGGGGAGGGGGCCGATGGCGCGGAGGCGGACCGGGTGGCGGAGGCGGCAGCGAGTCGGCGCCGGGCGGCTGCCCTGGCCACACCAGCAGGACCGGGCACGGCGCGTGGTCGATGACGAAGCGGGTGGCCGGCCCCAGGCTGCGGGGCCCGAGGTGAGCGCGGTCGCCGTCGCGGGCGCAGATGAGCAGGTCGGCCCCGTCGGCGGCGCGCACGACCTCGCGCTCGACCCGGCCGCGGCGCTCGACTCGGTCGGCCGGGCGTCCCAGCCGACGAGCCGCGTCGTCGAGGAGCGCGGTGGCGGCGCCCTGAGCAAGGGCCTCCACCTGGGCGCCCGGGTCGCGGCCGGGCCGGTCGCGACCGAGCAGCCCGGCGAACGCGCCGCGGGCTGCCTCGGTGACGTCGCCACTGGTGACGTGCAGCAGCACCAGGTCGGCGGCGGCGGGCGCGTGCTCGCGGGCGGCGTCGACCGTCGCCTGCCAGGTGCCCTCGGTGATCCAGATGATGACGGTCATGGCGGTCAGCCTCCGGTTGCCTGCAGCATCGCCCACAGCGCCACGGTGGCGGCGATCAGGGCGACGGGAACGGTCAGCAGGCCGAGCCGGGTGAAGTCGCCCAGGTCGGCGTCGGTGTCGTGCTCGCGCAGGATCCGCCGCCACAGCAGGGTGGCCAGCGATCCGGCGTAGGTGAGGTTGGGGCCCAGGTTGACCCCGATCAGGGCGGCCAGCACCGGCCCGGGGCCGCCGACGGCGACGATCGGCAGCAGCGCCAGGATCGCCGGCAGGTTGTTGATCAAACAGGCCAGCACGGCGGCGACGGCCGCCACCGCCAGCAGCGCTGGCAGGCTCGCGCCGTGCGGCAGCACCCGGCCCGCGCCGCTGCCGAGCCCGTTGTCGACCACGCCCTTGACCACGATCCCGAGCGCGAGGACGAACAGGCAGAACAGCGGGCTGGCGGCCGTCGCCAGGGTGCGCGGGGTGGCCTTGCGGCGGACGAGCGCCCGGACGCCCAGCACCAGCGCGCCGCCCAGCGCCGCCCAGGCCGGGTTGACCCCGGCCAGGGAGGCGACGACGAAGCCGGCCAGGGTCAGCCCCAGGACCGCCAGGGTGAACGCGGGCGCCGGCGGGCGCTTGGCCGGCGGCGGCGGGGCCGCGTCGGCGGCCAGGTCGGCCCGGAAGAACCGCCGGAACACGATGTACTCGACCGCGATCACCAGCAGCCAGCCGGGCGCCATCAGCTCGGCGAAGCGGGGGAACGACAGCCCGCTGGCGGCGAACGCGAGCAGGTTGGTCAGGTTGGAGACCGGCAGCAGCAGCGAGGCGGAGTTCGCCAGGTGGGCGGTGGCGTACACGTGCGGGCGGGCGCGCAGGCCGACGCGGGCGGCGGTGGCGAACACCACCGGGGTCAGCAGCACCACGGTGGCGTCCAGGCTGAGCACCGCGGTGGTCAGCGCGGCGACCGCGAACACCCCGCCGAGCAGCCGGACCGGCCGCCCCCCGCAGGCCCGGCCGACGATATCCCCGGCCGCGGTGAACAGCCCGTCGTCCGCGCACAGCTGCGACAGCGTCAGCACCGCGGCCAGGAACCCGACCACCGGCAGCAGCGTCTTGGTCTGCGCCCAGGCCTGGGCGGGGGACACCGCGCCGACCGCCACCAGCAGGCCAGCCGCCGGGACGGCCGCCACCGCCTCCGGCCAGTCCCGGGGCCGGGCGACCGCGAACGCCAGCACGCCGACCAGCAGGGCGGCGGAGACGATCTCGGCGGCGACCGGGTTCAGGGCGGGACCTTCCGGTAGGCGGGTGGCGGCCGCGGCGCGGTCACTGCTGCCCATCCTCCTACCCCGTGCCGCCGCGCTAGGCGCAGGCGGCGGTGGCGGGATGACGGCGTTTCGCCCAACGAAAGATAACAGCAAGAAGCGGCGCCGCCGGAATACCCCCGGCGGCGCCGCCGACACTTGGCTACGACGGCAGGCGCACACCGCCGGACGCATGCTCGGTCAGCGTGTCCTGGCCGCCCGGGGCGTCGCCGGAGTCGATGTGCCGCAGCACGCCCAGCCCGGGGTCGTTCGACAGCACGCGGGCGATCTTCTGCCCGGCCAGCTCGGTCCCGTCGGCGACGCAGACCTGCCCGGCGTGCAGCGAGCGGCCGATGCCGACGCCGCCCCCGTGGTGGAACGACACCCAGGTGGCGCCGGACGCGGTGGAGGTCAGCGCGTTCAGGATCGGCCAGTCGGCGATCGCGTCGGAGCCGTCCGCCATCGACTCGGTCTCCCGGTACGGGGAGGCGACCGAGCCGGCGTCGAGGTGGTCGCGGCCGATCACGATCGGCGCGGAGATCTCGCCCGAGGCGACCATGTCGTTGAACCGGACCCCGGCGACGTCCCGCTCGCCGTAGCCGAGCCAGCAGATCCGGGCGGGCAGGCCCTGGAACGCGACCTTCTCCGACGCCGCCTTGATCCACTTGTGCAGGTGGTCGTTGTCGGGGAAGAGCGACAGGATCGCCTGGTCGGTGGCGTGGATGTCGGCCGGGTCGCCGGACAGCGCCGCCCACCGGAACGGCCCCTTGCCCTCGGCGAACAGCGGCCGGATGTAGGCGGGCACGAACCCGGGGAACGCGAACGCGCGGTCGAAGCCCCCCATCCGCGCCTCGTCCCTGATCGAGTTGCCGTAGTCGAACACCTCGGACCCGGCGTCCATGAACCCCACCATCGCGGCCACGTGCTTGGCCATCGAGGCCCGGGCCCGGTCGGTGAACTCGGCCGGCTTGGCCTCGGCGTAGTCGTGCCAGTCCTCGAGCGCGACGCCCTCAGGGAGGTACGAGAGCGGGTCGTGGGCCGACGTCTGGTCGGTCACGATGTCGACCTCGACCCCGCGGCGGAGCAGTTCAGGCAGCACGGTCGCGCAGTTCCCGGCCAGGCCGACCGAGAGCGGCGTCCGGTCGCGCTTGGCGGCCAGGCACAGCCGCAGCGCGTCATCGAGGTCGGTCGCGACGACGTCCATGTACCGGTGCTCGACCCGCCGGGCCAGCCGGGCCGGGTCGACGTCGATGACCAGCGCGACGCCGTCGTTGAGGGTGACCGCGAGCGGCTGCGCGCCGCCCATCCCGCCGCAGCCGCCGGTTACCGTGAGCGTGCCGGCCAGCGTCCCGCCGAACCGCTTGGCGGCGACGGCCGCGAACGTCTCGTAGGTGCCCTGGAGGATGCCCTGGGTCCCGATGTAGATCCACGACCCGGCCGTCATCTGCCCGTACATGGTCAGACCGGCCTGCTCGAGGCGGCGGAACTCGGGCCAGTTGGCCCAGTCGCCGACCAGGTTCGAGTTGGCGATCAGCACCCGCGGCGCCCACTCGTGGGTGCGCAGCACGCCGACCGGCTTGCCCGACTGGACGAGCATGGTCTCGTCCTCGCGGAGCTCGGTGAGCGTGCGCACCATCGCGTCGAACGCCTTCCACGACCTTGCCGCCCGGCCGGTCCCGCCGTAGACGACGAGGTCGTCGGGGCGCTCGGCGACCTCGGGGTCGAGGTTGTTCATTAGCATGCGGAGCGGGGCCTCGGTCTGCCACGACCGCGCGGTCAGTGAGGTGCCGCGCGGAGCGCGGACGGGGCGGGCGCCTTCCATAAAAATTCAAATCCTTTCGATCGAACGGACCGGGGTGACTCCACCGCCACCATGACACTACTTCGCGGGCGGGCCCATATCCCGGCGCAGCTCGGGGCCGCAGCCAGAGCCGTAATTGGCCAAATGCGCTTTTAGGCCGGCAAGAGCGAACCCAAAAGCGCATTCGGCGCACGGGGGAGGCTGTCGGCGCACGCGGGGAGCCGTCGGACTACTGGAGGGGGCCGGTTGCCGTTTCGGCGGCGCGGACGGCGTCGCCGCTGGCGACGTAGCGGACAGCCGCCTCGATCTCGGGGGCGAGATAGCGGTCGGCGCCGGGGCCTTCGGCGGTCTCGCGGAGCCCGGTGACGACGGCGCCGGTGGCGGCCGAGGGGGCCAGCGGCGCTCGCAGGTCGAGGGCGCGGGCGGCGGTGAGCAGCTCGACCGCGAGGACGCGGGTCAGCCCGTCGACGCTGCGGCGGAGCTTGCGCGCGGCCGACCAGCCCATCGAGACGTGGTCCTCCTGCATGGCGCTGGACGGGATCGAGTCGACCGACGCGGGCGCGGCCAGCCGCTTCAGCTCGGAGACGATGCCGGCCGACGTGTACTGGGCGATCATGTGCCCGGAGTCGACCCCGGGGTCGTCGGCCAGGAACGGCGGCAGGCCGTGCGAGCGGTGGGTGTCGAGCATCCGGTCGGTCCGCCGCTCGGCGATCGAGGCGAGGTCGGCGGCGGCGATCGCGAGGAAGTCGAGCACGTAGCCGACCGGGGCGCCGTGGAAGTTGCCGTTGCTCACCACCCGGCCGTCCAGGGTGACCACGGGGTTGTCGATCGCGCTGGCGAGCTCGCGCCCTGCCACGGTCTCCGCGTGATCCAGGGTGTCGCGGGCGGCCCCGTGCACCTGCGGGGAGCAGCGCAGGCTGTAGGCGTCCTGCACCCGGGTGTCGTCGGGGCCCTTGTGGCTGGCGACCATCGGCGAGGCGTTCAGCAGCGCCCGGAAGTTGGCGGCCGACGCGGCCTGCCCGGGGTGCGGTCGCAGCGCCTGCAGGTCGGCCGCGAACGGGGCGTCGGTGCCGAGCAGGGCCTCGACCGACATCGCGGCGGTGATGTCGGCCGTCTTCAGCAGCGCGCGCAGGTCGGTGACGGCCAGCACGAGCATGCCGAGCATGCCGTCGGTGCCGTTGATCAGCGCCAGCCCTTCCTTCTCGGCCAGCACGACCGGCTCGATGCCGGCCGCCTGCAGCGCCTCGCGGGCGGGCAGCAGCGCCCCGGAGCTCACCCGGACCTCGCCCTCGCCCATCGCGGCGAGGGCGCAGTGCGCGAGCGGGGCGAGGTCGCCTGAGCAGCCGAGCGACCCGTACTCCCGCACCACCGGGGTGATGCCGGCCGTCAGCATCCGCGCGTAGGTCTGGGCGGTGGCCAGCCGGACGCCGGTCCGGCCGGTGGCGAGGGTGGACAGCCGCAGCAGCATCATCGCCCTGGTCACCTCGGGCTCCACTTCCGGTCCTGACCCGGCGGCGTGCGAGCGGACCAGCGAACGCTGCAGCTGGGCGCGGCTCTCGGGCGGGATGTGCTTGGTGGCCAGCGCCCCGAACCCGGTTGACACGCCGTAGTGCGGCGCGCTGTCCTCCGCGAGGGCTTCGATGACCTTGCGGCTGGCGGCGATCTCGGCCTGCGCCTCCGCTGAGATCGTCACGGCGGCGCCGTTCCTGGCGACTGCGACGACTTCGGCGAAGCTGAGCGGGCCGGTGCCCACGATGACGGTATTCACGCCTCTATGATCACCCGGCGCCGTGACCAGCGGAACCACACCGGCCAGGTGTTAATCGTCACCCGGCCAGGCCGGTCAGGGGGGCGGGGGGAGCGGATGCGGGTTCTCGTGGTGCCACTGGGCCAGGAAGGTGGCGGCGATGTCGGCCGCCTCGGCCTGCATGGCCTTCTGCGGCAGGGTCTCGGCGGCGGCGACCCAGCGGCGGGCGATGGTGGCGAGCAGGTCGGCGCCCTCGTTCAGGGTGTGCCCGGCGTGCCCCTTGACGTGCGCCAGGGCGAGCTCGCGGCGCCGGTCGGACACCCGCTCGGCCAGCGTGACCAGGGCGGGCGCGGCCCCGGCGTGCCGGGGGTGGAGGTCGTACTGCGGGGGCATCCGGCCGGTCTCCCCGCGCCGCCAGGCGTGCAGGTAGCGGAGCGCGATGACGGAGTCGACCAGCAGGGTGACCGGGCCGGGGACGCAGCACAGGGCGAGGTAGGCGGCGCGGAGCTCGGCGATCAGCGCGCCCGAGCGCCCGTTCACGTTGTCGTGCCGGTAGTCGCCGGCCTGGCATCCCCAGTGCCCGCAGGTGGCGATGAACGCCCACGAGCAGTGCTTGCCGTCGCCGCTGCTTGACCCGTCGGTCGCGATCAGCACCGGACCGGACGCGGTCACCCGCGCCTGGCCGGTCAGGGGCCTGCGGATGATCGTGGCGGTCCGGCGCGGTTCCGCCAGCGGGCTGCGCTGGGCCGGGGCGAGGGCGCCAGCGCGGGGCAGCGGCACCGCGCCGCCACGGGCGGGCACGGGGTCCGGTGCGGCGGGCGGCCCGATTCCCAGCCGCGCGGCGGCGGCGACGTGCCGGCCCGCCGCGTCGGGATCGCCGCCGGCCGCTGCCTCGAAGGCGAGCGACAGCAGTTCGGCGACTCGGACGTCCCTGGTCTTGCGCACGTAGCGGCGGAGCGCGGTGACCTGGGCCCGCCACGGTTCCCCGAGCAGATCCTCGAGCTGAGGAGGATCCCCGGGAGGATCGGCGGGCATCGCGGTGGCCACGCCGTAAGCATAGATTTTCCGGCCGTCTCGGGCACCCGCAACGACGCGGGGACACGCCGTTGGCGTCTGAGAGGCGTCGAGCGAAACTCCTGCCGTATCAGAGGTCTCAGTGAGGGTCCTGGTAGCAGCAGCAGGACACTGTCGAGGCCGTTTCATTGAGTCTGTAAGAAAGGGGGCGCGCGGGACACTACCGGCTGAAGGGTGTCAGGCGAAGCGATCGCCATGCGGAGGAGCTGAACCTTTGGATGACCTTGACGCGATCGAGCGGTTCTCAGGGCTGTATGACAGATACCGGAACCGCGTATATGCCTACGCGGTGAGCCGGGCTGGCCGCCAGTTGGCCGACGAGGTGGTCAGCGAGGTGTTCCTGGTTGCTTGGCGGAGGCTGAACGAGTTGCCCGATGATCCGCTGCCCTGGCTGCTGGTGACGGCACGGAACGTGATCGGCAGTGAGTTCCGCGCGGCAGCGCGGCAGGAATCCCTGGCGGCGGAGCTTTCATCGTGGGGTTCGGGCGTTGCCCCGGACATCGCCGATGAGGTATCCGAACGCCTGGCCGTGCTCCGAGCGCTAGCCGCCTTGCCGGAGGCGGACCGGGAACTGCTGACGCTGTCGGCCTGGCACGGCCTTCGGGCGGTCGGCAAGATCGTGGTCTGGGTGGTCGCGGCGGCCGACGACAGCACCATGAGCAGCAGCAGCCGGGACAGCACCTGGCCGACCGCGCCGCCGCCGAACACGGCCTCGCCCATCGGGGAGAGGACGTCGTTGACGTTGTTCGAGTTGTTCAGCCCGATGCCGGAGGAGCCGAACCCGGCGAACATCTGCACCGAGAGGATGACCACGAAGTAGGTGCCGAGCAGGATCAGGGTGGAGACGACGCCGGCCACGCCGGGGATCCGGTCGGGCTCGGCGGTCTCCTCGTTGATCGAGGTGGTGGTGTCCCAGCCCCAGTAGACGAAGACCATGAGCAGCATGCCCGCCATGAACACGCTCGGCGAGGCGGAGTGCGCGGGGTTGAGCCAGGACCACGAGAAGGCGGCGTGCCCGGTCGGCGCGTGCCCGATGCCGACCCGGACGAGGGCGACCACGGCCAGCAGCAGCAGCATGAAGATCTCGACCGCGAGCAGGGTGACCTGCAGCCGGGCCGAGACCTGGATGCCCCGGTAGCAGATGTAGGTGAGGATGACGATCCAGGCGATGCCGACGGTCAGCACCCACGGGCTGGTCGCGTCGACGCCGATCGACTTGGCCCCGATGAGCAGGAAGAAGTACTGGCCCGCGATCTGCGACTGGCTGGCCATGGCGAGCAGGTCGGAGGCGATCGTGCCCCAGCCGCCGGCGAACCAGCCGGTCTTCGGGCCGAGCGCGCGGGCGGCCCAGGTGAAGGGGTCCCGGTAGTACTGAAGAAATTTCCAACGGATTTACCGTTGACCTGTGATGACGGCGGACGGTGAGACGGGCGGCGGATGCAGCAACGGAGCGGCCAGTCGTACCGGCCGGGTTCAGTGCGGGCGGGCGGGGCGTGGCGCGGCAGCAGCGGGATGGCCAGCCAGCTCAGCGCGCCGAGGGCGATGACCGTGAGCAGGCTGAGGGTCATGGCGTGCGCCGGGCCGCCGGCTAGCGCGCCGAAGTAGATGGTGGTGATGACGGCCGGGCCGGTTGCGTTGGCCAGCTGCTGGACCGAGCTGAGCGAGCCGCTGGCGCTGCCGGCCTCGGCCGGGTTGATGTCGCCGATGGCAGTGTCGTAGATGGTGGAGAACGTGGCGCCCGAACCTACGCTTCATCCTGCCTGGCCGTCTGGCGACGCCGGCGCTCAGGCCGGCCAGGACGCCGGCGGGTCCCGTCCTCCGGCTATGCCGCGCAACGCTGTACTGTCTTGCGCTATACCGTTGCGCGGTATAGCGTGTGCTGAGTGAGATCGGTGAGCGAGGCGCGGAGGTTGACGTGAAAGAGGGGCTGAACCGGTGGGCTGACCCGCCGTTGCTGGTACTGGCCAGCCTGGCAGAGGAGCCCAGGCACGGGTATGCGATCACGCAGGACATCGCGGACACGATGGGGGTTCGGCTGTCGGCGGGCACGCTGTACGCGGTGATCTCGCGGCTGGAGGCGCGCGGGCTGATCGAGGCGCTGGAGTCGGACGACCGGCGGCGCCCGTACCGGCTCACCGCGGCCGGTGCCCGCGAGCTGGCGGAGCAGTCGGAGCGGATGTACCAGGTGGCCTCCGTCGCGCAGCAGCGGCTGCGCGTGAACTACGGCTGGGCCGGCGCATGAGCGCCGGACAGCCCCGGCAGGCATGGGGGGCGCACGTCCTGGCCCGTGCGGCGCTTGGCCTGTACCCGCCGGCCTGGCGGGCCCGTTACGGGGATGAGGTGCGGGCGCTGCTGGAGGATTCCGGGGCCGGCGTGCGGGCCGCGGCCAGCCTGGCCTGGCACGCGGTTCCCGTATGGGCCTGTCCGCCGCGTCACCTGTATGACCGGCGGGGACGAATGCGGGCGAGCCTGGCCGCAGTGGGGATGGCGTGGGCGCTGCTGGCCGGGCTGGCGGCCGTGTTCACGCAGCTGGCCCAGGCGCAGGGGCAAGTACAGGCCTCGACGCTGGCACAGCACCCGGTGATCACCTGGTCGTACTGGGCGTTCGACGCCTGCCTGACTGTTTCCCTGCTGGCCGTGGCCGCTGGCGGGGTGCCGTTGTGGCTGGTGATGTTCCGTCGTGCCCGCCGGGCCCGGCGCCGGCGGGTAGTGGCCTGCCTGCTGGTGCCAGCCGTCGTGCCCGCCGCCTACCTCATGGTGAGTGTCGCGGTCTTCGCCCTCGTCCGCGGGCCCGGCCGTCCGGTCGTGCCGTGGGAGTCCAGGTCCGCAGTGGACCTGGCGAACGGCGGGGTCGGCCCCCGGTGGTTCCTGGCGCTGGTGGTCCTCGGGCTCGCCGCCGCCGCGGTGTCCGCGGCCGGACCAGGCCTGGCGCTGCGCAGGCTCAGCCCGCACGGCCCGGTTCTCGTCCTGGCCGCCAGGGCGGCGTTCCTGGCGGCGGTGACGATAGGCCTGGCGGGAGCGGCCAGCGTGGTCGCCGCGGTCGGCCTGTACCTGTGGGCGCCCGCGTACGCGGGCTACCACGTGACCTGGCCCCTTGCCGTCTACCTGCCAGCCGTGCTGCTGACCGCTGCCGTCGCGGTCGTCAGCGCCGTGCGCGGCATCCGGGCTGCCGACCCGCCCGCCGTGGCCTGACCCGGATAGTTCCCGCCGGAAGGTTCGTCGGCGGGGTGTGACAAGCGCCTGGGCGGGCGTGCCCAGGCACCGCGCGGGGCGGCCCGCCCGCCCAATCATCCTGTTGTACCCCCAACCCATTGAGCAGCTCTGGCCTGCCCGCTTTCGGCTTGGCCGGTGTCGGCCTGCCGTCGCAGGAGCCCTGTCAGGCACCGCCAGAGCGTTGCGCACTTACTCACGAGGACCGTGACGATGGAAGAGACGATCGAAGTTGTCGGGCTGCGGAAGCGGTTCGGGCGGACCGTGGCGCTGGACGGGATGTCGTTTACCGTCCAGCCCGGGCAGGTCACCGGGTTCGTCGGCCCGAACGGGGCCGGGAAGTCGACCACGATGCGGGTGATCTTGGGCCTGGACGCGCCGGACGCGGGCCGGGCGCTGGTCGGCGGGCGGCGCTACCAGGCGCTGCGCCGCCCGCTGACCCTGATCGGGTCGCTGCTTGACGCGTCCGCGCTGCAGCCCGGCCGGACCGGCCGCAACCACCTGCTGTGGCTGGCCCGTTCCCAGGGCCTGCCGGGCAGCCGGGCCGATGCCGTGCTCGCCCAGGTGGGCCTGGAGAAAGCGGCGCGGCGGAAGGCGGGCGGGTACTCCCTCGGCATGCGGCAGCGGCTGGGGATCGCTGCGGCGCTGCTCGGCGACCCGCCGGTCCTGATGCTGGACGAGCCGTTCAACGGCATGGACCCCGAGGGGATCATCTGGATGCGCGGGTTCCTGGCCTCGCTGGCCGCCCAGGGCCGGGCCGTGCTGGTGTCCAGCCACCTGATGAGCGAGCTGCAGGATGTCGCGGGCCGCCTGGTGATCGTCGGCCGCGGCAAGGTGATCGCCGACGCCAGCACGGCCGAGCTGCTGGCGGCCGCTTCTGGTGACCGGGTTACCGTCCGCACGACCGCGCCGGAGGCAGCGATCACGGCTCTGGCGCGGGCGGGGGCCAGCGCGGCCGCTGACGGGCCGGACGTTCTGACCGTGTCCGGGCTGCCTGCCGGGCGGGTCATCACGGTGCTGAGCGAGCATTCGGTGCCGGTCTCCGAGGTGTCGGCGCACCGCGCCACCCTCGAGGAGGCCTACCTGGAGCTCACCCGCGACGCGGCGGAGTTCCGCGCTGCCGCCGGGGAGGCCCGGTGACTACCGCCACCGTAACGCCGCGGCGACCCGCCACTGAAAGCGCCGGTTTCGGCCGCCTGCTGTACGCCGAGTGGACCAAGTTCGTGACGGTCCGCGGCTGGGTTATCGCCATGGTCGTCTCCGCGCTGCTGACCGTCGGGATCGGGATCTGGGCCGGGGCCGGCACCCACGGCCAGCCGTGCGGCGAGATCCTCCCGAACGGCCAGACAGTCGGTGGCGCCTGCGCGTCGCCACCGCTCGGACCGGCCGGCGAGATGGTGACAGACAGCTTCTACTTCGTCCGCCAGCCGCTGCCCGGCGACGGCACCGTAACCGCGCGGCTGACGTCGCTGGCCAGCTCGGCCACGCCGGGCATCGCGGGCGGTACCTCAGCGCTCCAGTCGTGGGCCAAGGCCGGCATCATCATCAAGGCGAGCCTGCGGCAGGGCTCCGCCTACGCGGCGATGATGGTCACCGGCAGCCACGGGGTGCGGATGCAGTACGACTACACCAGCGACATCGCCGGCCTGCCCGGCGCCGTGTCCGCCGCCGCACCGCGGTGGCTGCGGCTGGTCCGCTCCGGCGACACGCTCACCGGGTACGACTCCGCCGACGGCACGCACTGGACCCTGGTGGGCACCGCCCGCCTGCCCGGGCTGACCACGGCCGTGCAGGCCGGCATCTTCGTTACCTCACCAGACTGGGTCACGGACGAGAACGCCGACTCCACCCTGGCCAGCGGGGTCTTCGACCACGTCACGGTGTCGGGCAGCGGGCCCGGCAGCCAGTGGACCGGCCAGGATTTCGGGCTCGGAGCCGCGTACAACCCGCTGAGCGGCGGGTATCGCCAGACTGACGGGTTCTTCACGGTCCAGGGATCCGGTGACATCGCGCCCGCCGTGCGGAACGCCGCGGGCGGTAGCAGCACCGCCGACGCCGGCATCACCGGGGTGTTCGCCGGGCTGATCGTGGCGCTCGTGGTAGGAACGATGTTCATCACCGCCGAGTACCGGCGCGGCCTGATCCGCACCACGCTCGCCGCCGCCCCGCGCCGCGGCCAGGTCCTGGCCGCCAAGGCGATCGTGATCGCTGCGGTCACCTTCGCCGCCGGACTGACCGGATCGGCCGCCGCGGTGCTGCTCGGCGAGCGCATGCTGCGCGGCAGCGGGCGCGTCATCTTCCCGGTCGGCGGGCTCACCGAGGCACGGGTGATAGCCGGCAGCGCGGCGCTGCTCGCCATCGCCGCAGTCTTCGCCCTGGCCCTGGGCGTGATCTGGCGGAACGGCGCCGGGCCGGTCACCGCCACCATCGCGCTGCTGGTCGTGCCCTTCTTCTTCACCGGCCCGATGGCGGTCCTGCGCGGCACGGCCGCGGACTGGCTGCTGCGGGTCACCCCGGCCGCCGCCTTCGCCGTCCAGCAGGTCCTCCCCGCCTACCCTCAGGTCAGCAATACCTACGCAGCCCAGTACGGCTACTACCCGCTGCCGCCGTGGGCCGGGTTGGCGGTGCTGTGCGCCTGGGCCGCGGCTGCTCTCGGCCTGGCCGGGTTCCTGCTCTGCCGGAGGGACGCGTGACCCGGGCCCTGAGCGCCGAGTGGGCCAAGGTCCGCACCCTGCCCGGCACCGGGTGGCTGCTGCTGTGCGCAGTCGCGGTCACCGTGGCCGTCAGCGCCGGCGCCTCCGCGGCCACGTCGTGCACGTCCTCGGCCGCCTGCCACCCCGACATCACCCAGCTCAGCCTCACCGGCGCCGACGTGGGCCAGGCGGTCGTCGCCGTCATCGCCGTCCTGGCCGTCACCGGGGAGTACGCCACCGGCATGATCCGCGCCACCCTGGCCGCGATGCCCCGCCGGAGCGTCATGCTGACCGCCAAGGCCGCCGTCGTCACGGTCCTGGCACTGGCCGCCGGCACCCTCGCCGCCGGCGGCTCGCTGCTCGCCGGGCGGCTGATCCTGCCCGGCCAGGGCTACACCCCGGCGCACGGCTACCCCGCCCTGTCCCTCACCGACCCAGTGGCGTTGCGCGCCACTGCCGGGACCGTCCTCTACCTCGCCCTGATCGCCCTGCTCAGCCTTGGCGTCGCGACC
>DATCGA010000331.1:0-6166 GCA_036509215.1 Trebonia sp. | reverse complement strand
CCGGTGGGACTCCAGCCCCGACCTGGCCCGGCACGGCGTCGGCTTCCTGCTGCACGGTTTGCTCGACTTCATCGTGGACGGCCACTTCGAGGCGGTGCAGTCACTCGACGACGCGGTCGAGGAGTTGGAGGACAACCTCTTCGACGACAAGGCGGCCGCCAACATGTCGGTGCATCGGCGCTCGTTCGAGCTGCGCAAGTCCCTGGTGCTCCTTCGCCGGGTGGTTCTCCCGATGCGCGAGGTGCTGAACACCCTGATGCGGCGCGATGTGCACACCGTCGACAGCGAGCTGATGCCGTATTACCAGGACGTGTACGACCACGTGCTGCGCGCCACCGAGTGGACCGAGTCGCTGCGCGACCTGGTGACCACGATCCTGGAGACCAATCTGACCATCCAGGGCAACCGGATGAACGTCATCACCAAGAAGGTCACGTCGTGGGCGGCGATCATCGCGGTGCCAACCTTCATCACCGGCTTCTACGGCATGAACGTGCCCTACCCCGGGTTCAGCAACCACGTCGGGCTGATCGTCGCGGTCGCGATCATGCTCATCTCCGGGGTAGGCCTGTACGCCGTCTTCCGCCGTAACGACTGGCTCTAGCCCTCGGCGCCCCGCGCTTCTTGCTGTTATCCACCACGTCTGGTCGTGCCTTAGGTTATTGCGCGACAAAACATTCGGAAAACGTATTGAAACGTCGCACAATAATTCTGTTACCCCGCGCTTCTTGCTGTTATCATCACGATCTGCCGCAATCTCCGAGTAGACGCTTGAGATCATGAGCGGCCTTGCCGTCATCTACCGCCTTAAGAGATGATGGCCGCTATGCGCGACCACGGACCAGTCTGTCCGTCGTGCGGCTCTGAGATCGACCCCAGCGGCCCGGGCGTGTCCTCCCATCCGGCCAAAGACGACTCCGCCGCACCATCGAGCGGCTTCTGGGTGCCGTTCGTCGAAGACCTTCGCGGCACCCCGACCCGGCTGATCCACGCCGAGTGCTATGCCGGGGAGAATGGCCTGCCAGCGCTCATCGCCGTGATCCACGAGCACGACCGCGGCGTCAGGCACCGCGAATACGAGCGATGGCGCCGATCCCATACCAGCCAACAGCAATAGGCCCACGCACGGCGGAAAAAGATCGCAATCGCTGATCTCGAACGGACCCGGCCGGCTCTGCGCCCGCCCGCTGAAGCGGCTCAGGTTAAGCGGCCGGAGTCAGCCGGGCCCGTTCGAGATGACGGGTTTGAATTCGCGAGCCTCAGCCGTCGAGCAGGCGCGCCTTGACGTCGGCCTTGAGGATCTTGCCGACCCGGGAGCGGGGCAGCTCGGGCCAGATCTCGACCTGCTTGGGAGCCTTCACGCTGCCGAGGCGGTCCTTGACGAAGGCCCGGATCTCCTCGGCGGTGACGTCGCGACCGTCCAGCGGCTGGATGATCGCGGTGACGCGCTCGCCCCACTTGTCGTCCGGCAGGCCGACGACCGCGCAGTCGAGCACGGCCGGGTGGGCCAGCACCGCCTGCTCGACCTCGGCCGAGTAGACGTTGAAGCCGCCGCTGATGATCATGTCCTTGAGCCGGTCGACGATGTACAGGTAGCCGTCGGCGTCCAGGTACCCGACGTCGCCGGTGTGGTGCCAGCCGTGCCTGGACGCCTCGGCGGTGGCGGCCGGGTTCCGGCAGTAGCCGGCCATCACCAGCGGGCCGCGGGCCACGATCTCGCCGCGCTCCCCCGGCGGCAGCGTCCGCCCCGCCTCGTCCATGATCGCCACCGTGGTCAGCGGGGTGGGGCGGCCGGCCGAGGTGAACCGCTCGGTCGCCAGCGTCCCGTCCGCGTGCAGGTGCTCCCTGGGCGGGAGGACGGAGATGAACATCGGCGCCTCGGTCTGGCCGAACAGCTGACCCAGGACCGGCCCGAGGGCGCCGATCGCCTGCTCCAGCCGGGCGGCCGACATCGGGGCGGCCCCGTACCAGAGGCACTGCAGCGAGCCCAGGTCGGCCGACGCGAGCGCCGGGTGGTCGAGCAGCGAGTAGATCACGGTCGGCGGCAGGAACGCGTGGGTGACCCGGTGCGCGGCGATGAGCGCGAGGAACTCCCCCAGGTCCGGGTGCGGCATGATGACGATCTCGCCGCCGAGCGCCATGATCGGGAAGCAGAGCACCCCCGCCGCGTGCGTGAGCGGGGCGAACGCGAGGTAGACCGGGCTGCCCTCGAACGGGTAGCTCATCAGCGTCAGGGCCGCCATCGTCTCGACGTTGCGGCCGGTCAGCATCACCCCCTTGGGCCTGCCGGTGGTGCCGCCGGTCCCGGCGATCATCACCACATCGTCGACCGGGTCGGCCTGCCAGGGGCCGTCGTCGAGCCCGGCCAGCCAATCGGCGAAGCCGACCGCGCCGGCCACGCCCGGAGCGCCGACGGCGCCGCCGGCGTCGCGAGCGCCGGGGTCGGCGTCGAGGCAGACGAGCGTGGTCAGCTCGGGCAGGTCCGGGGCGATCTTGGCCACCAGCGGCGCGAACGCAGCGGCGAAGATCAGGCAGCGGCAGTCGAGCAGCGCCAGCAGCTCGCGGTTCTCGGCCGCCTCGTTGCGCGGGTTGACCGGGCACCAGACCGCGCCGGCCCGGCTGATGCCGAAGACCGAGGCGAACGCCACCGGGTCGTTGCCCGACAGCACCGCCACCTTGTCGCCCGGCCTGATGCCGGACCGGGCCAGCGCCCGCCCGACCGACCAGGACAGGCGCTGCACCTCGGCGTAGCTCCTGGCCTGGCCGGCCATCGTGAGACAGGGGGCGTCGATGGGGTGGACCGACGCCCCCTTGTCGAGGAAGTCGACGAGCCGCATGGCTCCGCTCTCCCTCAACTCGACCTGGTGAGCGCGGGTTCCATCACCAGGCCGAAACTACGCAGCACGCCGAGCAGTTCGCGGGCGCCGAACGCCTGGCAGCCGGACGCGAACCCGGCCCGCCGCGGCGGCTGCTGAAGCAGCGAGTAGGCGGCGTACGCCTGCAGCAGGCCGGTCTGCTTGTAGTTGCAGTTCCCGTGGATGATGCAGTGCGCCCGGCCGAGCGGCCCTGAGGCGTGCACCGAGTCGAGCGAGGTGTTGATCCGCGTGTACTCGCGGGGCGGCATCTGGTTCATCACCGCCGCCGCCTGCTCGGCCAGCACCCGGTGCTTGTCCGCCTCGGGCAGGTCCGCGATCTGCGCGAGGGCGGCCGCGACGATCTGCGGGACGCCGAGCATCAGCGGCCGGTTGAAGACGCCGCCGAGCACCTTGACGTTGGCGACCCTCGGGTCGCGGTTGAACCAGACCGGGTGCGAGGTGCCGCCCCACGGCAGCGCCAGCCCGGTCTCGTGCTGGCCCGGCACGGTCACCGAGTAGAGGCCGCCGTCGGCCGGCCACTCCTGGTACGCGTTCTGCTCCAGGTAGTAGGCCTTGGCGAGGGCGGCGTTGACGAGGATCGTCCGGGTCGAGGCGACCGTCGGCGCGCCCTTCCAGAACACCAGGATGTCGAGCGTGTCCAGGCCCGGCTGCTCCAGGCAGAGCTGGGCGGCGATCTCCCCGGTGGTGTACATCTGGGCGACGCCGGGCGCGAGCAGCAGGCCCGCCGCCGCCATCCGGGCGCCGTAGGCGGCCTCGGCCGCGATCAGCCAGTCCTGCTCGCCGGTGGTGTCGAGGTAATGGCAGCCGGTCGCCAGGCAGGCCTCGACGACCTCGGCCCCGTAGGTGGCGAACGGCCCGACCATGTTGCAGACCACGCTGGCGCCGTCGAACAGCTCCGACAGCGGCCCGACCGCGTGCTCGACCTCGACGATCTCGTGCTCGACGGTCCCGATGCCGGGCACCGTCTCCAGCGCCTCCGCGATCCGTGCCTTGTCCCGGCCCGCCGCGATGAACGGGACGTTGAACTCGCGCAGGTACTCGCAGACCAGCCGCCCGGTGTAGCCGGAGGCGCCGTAGACCACGACCTTCTTCTTGTCGCTCATGGTTGGTCCCCCCTCACATTCCCATGCCGCCGTCGACCGGGAGCCCGGCCCCGGTGATGAACCGTGCCCCGTCCGAGGCGAGGAACGCCACCGCGTCGGCGATCTCCGCCACCTCGCCGAGGCGGCCGAGCGGGGTCAGGCCCGCCACCGCCATCGCCGCGTCGGCGGCGGTCGGGAACAGGCCGATGGTCGCGCAGTCGTTCGCCAGCTGATTACCCATCTCGGTCGGCACCAGACCGGGGTACACGCAGTTCACCCGGACCCCGTAGCCGAGCCTGCCCGACTCCATCGCGGCGACCTTGGTCAGCCGGTCGACTGCGGACTTGGTCGCCGAGTAGATCGCGATGCCGGGGAAGGCGATCGTCGCCGCGACCGACGCGACGTTGACGATCGAGCCGCCCGCGCCGGCCAGGCCGCCTGGCCGCATCGCGCGGAAGCCGTGCTTGAGGCCGAGCGCGGTGCCGAGCACGTTCACCTCGAGCTGCCTGCGAACGTCGTCAGGGTCGATGTCCACCAGCAGGCTGGTGATCTCCACCCCGGCGTTGTTGACCAGGATGTCGAGCCCGCCCAGGTGCCCGATGACCTGCGGGATCGCCTGGACCCAGCTGTCTTCGGCGGTAATGTCGAGCGGCACGAACTCGACGCTGAGTCCGTCCGAGCGCAGCGACTCGGCGCACGCCTTGCCGAGGTCGTCCCTGATGTCGCCGATCACCACCGACGCGCCGGCCCGGGCCAGCGCCCGCGCCATTCCCTCGCCCAGGCCCCGGGCCCCGCCGGTTACCAGGGCCCTGCGCCCCGTCAGGTCGTACACGCTCATCGGACACCTCTCTGTGCTGCCGAGCCCCGCCCTTAAGTGACCGCCGCGACCGGAAATGTCGCTTGTGTGCCGCCGGCGTGCCTCCAAGGCTGATCTCAGTCTTGACAGTTGTCAAGAGATTGCTTGACGATCGCCTTACAGAATTTGGCCGATCGTCCAGTACCGTGGAGTCATGGCAGTTCAGAACCGGGACACGATCGCGCGCCGACAGGTGGACAAGTTCGCCGAGCGCCGCGACCAGCTCGCCGCTGCCGCGCTGCAGACGCTGGCCGAGCGGGGCTACGCGAACACCAGCCTGCGCGACATCGCGCAGAACTCCGAGTTCTCGCACGGCGTGCTGCACTACTACTTCGCCGACAAGTTCGAGCTGATCATGTACTGCGTCCGGCAGTACAAGGCCGAGTGCGTGCTCAGGTACGACTCGATCGTGGCCACCGCCGTCGCGGCCGACCGGGTCCGCCGCGGGTTCGGCGCCGCGATGGCGGCGACGCTGGTCGAGGACGCGTCCCTGCACCGGCTCTGGTACGACCTGCGCAACCAGTCGCTGTTCGACGAGAAGTTCCGGGCCGACGTCACCGACATCGACCAGTCCCTTGAGCGGATGATCTGGCGCATCGTGGCCAAGTTCGGCGAGCTCAGCGGCACGCCGCTCGCGGTCACCCCGGCCCTGGCCTACGCCCTGCTCGACGGCGTCTTCCAGCACGCGCTGCTGCGCCAGCTGGCCGGCGACCCGACCGCGGCCGCCCAGCTCGACGAGAACGTGCGGCAGGTCCTGCCGGCCCTGCTCGCGCGGTAACGAGGCGGCGGCGGTCACGGCAGCGAGATCTTCAGCCCCTCGTGGGAGGCGGTGAACCCCAGCGACTCGTAGAAGCGGATAGCGTCCGGCCGCCGCTTGTCTGACGTCAGCTGGACCAGCCCGCAGCCCTGCTCGCGGGCCAGGTCGATCGCCCGCTCGATCATCCGGCGGCCGAGCCCCTGGCCGCGCTGGTCGGCGCCGACGCGGACGCCCTCGATCTGCGCCCGCAGCATGCCGTGCCTGCTCAGCCCGGGGATCATGGTCAGCTGGAGGGTCCCGACGATGCGCCCGGCCGCCTCGGCGACCAGCAGCCGATTACCCGGGTCGGCCGCGATCAGCTCGAACGCCGCGTAGTAGGCGTCGGCCGGCCCTTCCCGGCCCGCCCCGATCGCGTCATCGGCCAGCAGCGCGACGATCTCCGGCACGTCCTCGCGCCGTGCCTCCCGCAGCAGCGCCGTCGGCATCCGATCCGGCTGGGGTGTCTCCGCCTGTTCCACCCGGCCAGACTAGCGGGGCGGCCGGCGTGAGAAAATCGCGCGGGTTGGAACCCGTCCCGCCCGTCGTGGCGGGACGG
>DATCGA010000330.1:0-16448 GCA_036509215.1 Trebonia sp. | reverse complement strand
CAGCTATCGCCGTCCCGCGACACGACAGCGGAGACCAACTCGTCGACGTCGGCCTGTGAACTCAATGAGTCGGTGCGCTGCCCCAGCCGCTGCAATGCATTGCGCGTCGGGAAGCGCATGCTGCGAAGGTCTGTGGCGTTGACCTGGGTATGTCCTGAGAACATGCGGAAGAAGCGATCGACCAGGGTCGAATTCATCCAGATCGTAAGGCCGCGTGCCGTCTCTTCGTCAAGGCCCTGACCCTTCACATGAAAGACGTTCAGATGATTTTCGAATGCGATCGATCCAGGTACTTCACGAGGTGACCAAGCCGAAGCGACGATCCGCCGCCTTTCTTCTTTGGCAGAGAACCGCTTAACTACGCAGTACCAGCCTTCCGGCAATAGGAGCTCCTTGTCCTTTGCCTCAACCGGGGCAAACCACTGCGCCTTACGAATGCCTTGTCGCGGCCATTCGAAGCCGCCTCTACGGAGGTTGCCCGGATAGATGAGGGGATGCGCGGCGGGAATAGGATCTGTCAACAGCGCGCTACGAGATCGGAAGTCCACGACTCTACCAGTGGACACCTCGACGCCCAACTCCTTCAACGTGCAAGGAAGAGTCAGCATGACTTCGGCCGTTTCTATGTCATCTTCGTTTGCCGCGATCCTGATGAAGCGATGGGGGTCGTCCGGATGAACCACGTCCCGGTAGGCTACGGATCGTTGAGCTGCATCATCCTCATGGCCATTGCTGACAGAGAGAGTCACGGCCCCTTGGGCGCCGCATCTTGTGCCGGAGAAGATCACGTTTTCTTGAAGTACGCCAGTTTCCGCAAACACTGTAGAGCGCGATTCAAACACGTGAACTCTGTCGAGAGTGATGTGATCGAGCAAGTAAGACCTGAATGCGCCGAAGTAGGGGCCGTTGCAGAAAGAGCGAGGCGTGATAGCGACCAGTTGCCCCCCCTGCTTCAGCCCAGCTACACCAAGAGCCAAGAATGCAGCGTACAGGTTTGGTGCATCAACCCCAGCCTTACGAACCGCGACACGATGTGTGGAGGAGGCAGCCAATTTGGCATACGGCGGGTTCTGGACTACTAGGTCATGCTCACCCAGGCGCTCGTCTGCTTCAAGTCCCGTTGCAGCCATGATGAAGTCGTCTTGGATGATGTCGAACGTGACGCGACCATTGCCGGCAACCGAGCAAGCTTCCAGTGTCTCGCGGAGGTAGGGCACCACTGCGCCATCGCACTCGACGGCCACCACATGCACCGACATATTCGGGCGTTCAGCGAGCACGCGAGCGACCAACGCGGCCGATAGCATTCCCGACCCGGCCCCAGGATCGAGGACACGAAGACCGCCCGAATCTGGAAGCCGGGGTATCGAGGCGATCAGAGCTGCCGCGCGGGCGGGTGTGAAAAACTGGCCCAGCGCATCTCGGGATGTCGCATCGAGGGTCGACAGAGCTGCTCTACGGCGCTGCTCAGCTTGGATGAGAAGATCGTCTGCCACAGGAACACGCTAGCGGCAACCTCTGACAGTGAGCGCAGAAACGCGCCGTCCACTCGGCCGGGTGATCGCCTACGAGTCGGTCGATGGATGCGGCTGAATGCGAGCCCAGCGCCTCCAGGGACGGGCCGCCAGACGGTGGAAGAAGACCACGATCGCGGACCCGGCCGCCGCGAGGGCGGACAGGATCCGCCGCGACTTCACCGCCGACGCCGATGCCGACCCATCGCTAAAGGTCGATCCAGTAGTGGCGGACGGGCCCAAATTTGCTGTCCCGGATGCTCTCGAAGACGCCGCCGCACCGCTCGATCGTCTTGCCCGAAGCAAGGTTGTCGACCGCGCAGACGACCAACGCCCGATGCAGCCCAACCGCCCGCGCCTCGACGAGTATCTCGCTGAGCGCCCAGGTCGCCAGCCCGCGTCGCCGCGCCGACGGCCGGATGCCGTAGCCGATGTGCCCTGCCCACCGAACATAGTCGTCGCTGCCGTACCGCAGCGCCATCCCGCCAAGCACGCGGTCGTCCTCGACGATCCACCGGAAAAGACACCGGTGAGCGTTGGCCCCGTCCACAGGGTCCGACCGGCTCGCCAGCCACGACACCCAGCCCGCGAAACCGTCCGCCGACTCCACCTCGTCGGACGGCCGCAGCCCGAAGCCGTCCTCGTGCTGCCCCGGACCCCACTCGGCGTGGGCCTCGAGCCAGGCGGCGTGCATCCGGGCGGTAGGCGGGATCAACTCCGGCATGTTGTGACGATAGCGTCAAGATCGCACACTGAGACAAGCGGTGGGCAGGGGTCGCTACCCAGGGCCGCGGTCGGCATCGACCGCGACATCTGGTGATATCGCGGAGCTTGGGCCTGGGCGAATTCCTGCATCGGTACGGCTCGCGTCGCGGCGGTAGGCGAAATCATCGACGTCTTCTTCCAAGGCACTCACTATTTCGAGCTGCTCGAGGAGGCTGCGCAAGAGCACGGCCCGACGGGCTGCGGCCAACCGGACCGGTTTATTCGTTGTTATTGTGGCCGTGTTCAGTCGTGCTTTAACTGCGTCGCGATGCCTGGATAGCCGCAACAAATTGCCAGTTTCTCATTCGTTTCCGATATGGCGCCGTCGCAGATACTGTGCTTCTGGATATTCAATGTCGTCATGTCCGCGACGATGCTTCGCAAGCGTGATGCGCAAACTCGGTTACGCCGGGCTGCGCGCATCACGTGACCTGCGACGCGGCCGCAACTAGACTCCTAGGAGGTTGATGGTGATCGCTTGGAGGCACGGCATGGTCGGGCAGGTACCGGGTCAGGGTGACGCTCTGACCCCGCGGCCGAGCCTCACGCTGCCCGCTCTGCGGCAGGCGGTCGCGACAATCGCACCCGGACGTCTGCCGGAGATGTTCACGAAGATGCAGGAAGCCTTTGTGGAGGCGGGCGAGCAGGGCAGCGTCACCCCCATCCACATGTTCTACCGTGAGTGGGCCGTCATCGTGGAGATCGAGCGGCACCCCGAGACTGCTCGTCGCCTGCACGCGGCCGAGCAGGCTCTGATGAGCGACGACCCACAGGTCAGGGATGCTGCAATCCACGACGCAGGCGAGATCGTGCGCGCCGCGCACCGGACAGTGGCTGGTGAGTGACTGGCGCTGGGAGCCTCACCCTTCTCCACCTCGTCGGACGGCCGCAGCCCGAAGCCGTCCTCGTGCTGCCCCGGATACCCCACTCGGCATGGGCCTCCAGCTAGGCGGCGTGCAATCGGGCGGTAGGCGGGATCAACTCCGGCACGTTGTGACGATAGCGTCAAGATCGCACACTGAGACAAGCGGTGGGCAAGGGCCGTCCCGCACGAGGGCCTGGCTCCGCATCTGGGTTGGCTAGTACAGGGAGTACAGGGAGGTCAGCGATGACGGTCTACGACGAGGCGACCGCGATATCCGGTGATATCGCGGAGCTGAGGCATGCCATCCACCGTGAGCCGGAGATCGGCCTCGACCTGCCCAAGACGCAGGCGAAGGTCCTCGCCGCCCTGGAAGGGCTCCCACTCGAGATCAGCCTGGGCAAGGAGCTCAGCTCGGTCACAGCAGTGCTGCGCGGAGGAAAGCCCGGGCCGGTGGTGCTGCTCCGGGCCGACATGGACGCGCTCCCGGTGACAGAAACGACCGGGCTTCCCTTCGCGTCCGAGATCGACGGCGCGATGCACGCCTGCGGCCACGACCTGCACACGTCCATGCTGGCAGGGGCCGCCCGGTTGCTAGCAGCCCACCAACGCGACCTCGCGGGCAGTGTGATCTTCATGTTCCAGCCGGGCGAGGAGGGCCTAGGCGGGGCCAAGCTCATGATCGAGGAGGGCGTGCTGGACGCAGCGGGGGAGCGGCCGAAGGCCGCCTACGCGCTGCACGTCTTCTCCCACCTGACCGAAGGCGGAGTGTTCGCGGTCCGCCCGGGCCCGGCCCTGGCGGCGGCGGACATCCTCTACGTGACCGTGCGCGGCCGCGGCGGTCACGCCTCCGCCCCGCAGCACAGCGCCGACCCGATCCCGGCCGCCTGCGAGATGGTGACCGCCCTGCAGACGTTCGTGACCCGCCGGTTCGACGTGTTCGACCCGGTCGTGATCACCGTCGGCAGCTTCCACGCCGGAACCGTGAACAACGTGATCCCCGACGAGGCCAAGTTCGAGGCGACCCTGCGCTCCTTCAGCCACGAATCGCAGCGGCGCCTCCACCACGAGACCGTGCGGTTGGTGGAGAGCATCGGCCAGGCCCACGGCCTGACCGTCGAGGCCGAGTACCTGGACTGCTACCCGGTCACGGTCAACGACGCGGCCGAGGCCGAGTTCGCCCGGTCCACGGCGGCCGACCTCTTCGGCGCCGACCGGGCGATCACGCCCGCGCAGCCGCTGACCGGCGCCGAGGACTTCTCCTACGTGCTCGAGCAGGTGCCGGGCGCGTTCGTCAACCTCGGCGCCTGCCCGTCCGGCACCGACCCGCTGACCGCACCCTCCAACCACTCGGCCGGCGCGGCCTTCGATGATGCCGTGATCGCCGACGGCATCACCCTCTACGCCGAGCTCGCCCTCCGCCGACTCGCGGAAGGCGCCTGACGCCGCCGCCCGAAGCCCGGAAATCAAGCGGCATAAGATCATTTTCGAAATCCATGGCGTTTCCGGGACTATAGCACCGGAAACGCCATGGACCTTTTCGATCTTCACGCTTAAGCGATTAAATTCCGAGACAGGCGTGGCTAGACGGGCCAAAGTGACGAACCGTCAGCGCGCGCTTAACTAAACGCCATCGCGCCGTACAGACGGTGACCGTCACCGGCCGCCGCCCAATCGAGGCCACGACATCGCAGCCCCTATCCCGCGCCCAATCATTGTTTCTGTAACAAAAGAAGTCCTCGACGACCCGACGAATTTTATTAACAAATATTAACGTTGACCGACCCTTCCGGCCCATTTAGCTTCAGGGCAAAGCTTATTAGGCCGGAGGATTCATGTCGAGAAAAAGACCGCTGATCATTGCATTGGCCCTGGCAACGACGTCGGCGTCACTGCTGGCGGTGACCGCCGTCCAGCCTGCCGCCGCCGTCTCCACCGCCTGCCCGTGGGTCGGGTCGAGCGCCCCGATCCCGACGCGGGTCGGCGAGGTCATGTCGAAGATCACCCAGGCGCAGGAGATCGAGCTGGTCACCGGCGTCGGCGGATCCAGCTACGTCGGGTTCACCCCCGCCATCGGGTCGCTGTGCATCCCGGCCCTGAACCTCCAGGACGGCCCGGCCGGGGTGGGCGACGGGTTGACCAACGTCACCCAGCTGCCCGCGCCGGTGGACGCGGCCGCGACCTGGGATACCTCCGCCGAGAAGCTCTACGGCCAGGTGATCGGGACCGAGCAGGCGGCCAAGGGCACCACGGTCGACCTCGGCCCGACGATCAACATCGTGCGCGACCCGCGCTGGGGCCGCGCCTTCGAGTCGGTCGGCGAAGATCCCTACCTCAACGGCACCCTCGGCGCCGCCGAGATCCAGGGCGTCCAGTCCACCGGGACGATGGCCCAGGTCAAGCACCTCGCGGTCTACAACCAGGAGACCAACAGGAACACCTCGGCCGACAACGCCGTCGTCAGCACCGAGGCGGAGCAGGAGATCTACCTGCCGGCCTTCCAGGACGCGGTCCAGCAGGGCGCCGCTTCGTCGGTGATGTGCTCCTACTCCTACATCAACGGCACCGCCGCCTGCCAGAACCCCTACCTGCTGTCCACCGTGCTGCGCCAGCAGTTCGGCTTCACCGGCTTCGTCACCTCCGACTGGGGCGGCACTCATTCCACCGCCGCCTCCGCCAACGCCGGGCTCGACATGGACATGCCGGGCAACGACGGGTTCTACGGCAGCGCCCTGGCCAGCGCCATCTCCAGCGGCTCGGTCAGCCAGGCCACGCTCAACTCGGCCGTCTCCGACATCCTGACCGAGATGTTCGGGTTCGGCCTGTTCGACAAGCCCGCGGTCGGATCGCCGGACGAGACCGCCACCAGCGCCGCCGACCAGGCTGACGCGCTGCAGATCGCCGAGGAAGGCACCGTGCTGCTGAAGAACAGCGGCAACGTGCTCCCACTCAGCGCCGGCAAGGACGGCTCGATCGCCGTCATCGGCGCCGACGCGTCCACCAGCCCGCAGACCGCAGGCGGCGGCAGCGCCGGCGTGAACTCCAGCGGGACCATCACCCCGCTGCAGGGCATCACCGCCGCCGCGCCGAGCGGGGTCACCGTCAGCTACAACAGCGGCTCCTCCGACAGCTCGGCCGCGTCGCTCGCGGCCGGCTCCAGCGTCGCGATCGTGTTCGCCAACCTCAATGAGTCCGAGGGCAGCGACCTGACCAGCATCGACCTCGGCAGCACGCAGGACGCGCTGATCTCCGCGGTCGCCGCCGCCAACCCGAACACGATCGTCGTCCTCAACACCGGCTCGGCGGTGGTCATGCCGTGGCTGTCGAGCGTCAAGGGCGTCCTCGAGGCCTGGTACCCGGGCCAGGAGGACGGCACCGCGATCGCGAACCTGCTGTTCGGGACGGCCGACCCGTCCGGCCACCTCACCGTCACCTTCCCGACCTCGCTGTCCCAGGTCCCGGCGTCCACCGCCGCGCAGTGGCCGGGCGTGAACGGGACCGTGCAGTACTCCGAGGGCGTCGACGTCGGCTACCGCTGGTACAACGCGCAGAACCTGACCCCGCTGTATCCGTTCGGCTACGGGCTCTCGTACACATCCTTCGCTTACAGCAACCTCAAGGTCGGAACGCTGCCAGCCGGCGGCGCGGCGACCGTCACCGCCACCGTCACCAACACCGGGAGCGTCTCGGGAGCCGACGTCGCTCAGCTCTACGTGACCGACCCGGCCGCCTCCGGTCAGCCGCCGTTGCAGCTCGAGGGCTTCCAGCGGGTGTCGCTGGCGCCCGGCGCAAGCGCGACCGTCACGTTCCCGCTGACCCAGCGGGACCTGCAGTACTGGAACTCGACCAGCAACAACTGGGCCACCTCGACCGGCAGCTACGGCATCAAGGTCGGCGACTCCGACGCGAACCTGCCGCTGTCCGGCACCCTGGCGGTAGCGGCGGCGCAGCTCGGCCAGCCGGTCTCGATCACCAGCCCGGGCTCGCAGGAGGAACTGGCCGGCACCGCCGCCTCCGTCGCCGTGAAAGCGACCGACTCCAACAGCGGCCAGACCCCGACGTTCACCGCCGCCGGCCTGCCCGCAGGAACCGCCATCTCCAGCTCCGGCACGATCACCGGCACCCCGACCACGGCCGGGACCTCGACCGTGACCGTCACCGCGACCGATGGCACCGGCGCAACCGCGAGCACGACCTTCACCTGGACGGTGGAGCCCTCCACCGACGGGATCGCCACCACCCCGCTCGTCGGCTACGACGGCCTCTGCCTGGACGTGACCAGCGACAACAACACCAACGGAACCGCCGTCGACGTCTACACCTGCAACGGCACCAACGGCCAGCAGTGGACCGAGGAGGCCAACGGCACCATCCAGGCCGACGGCAAGTGCCTGGACGTGACCGGCGGCGGAACCGCCAACGGGACGCTGGTGAACCTGTACGCCTGCAACGGCACCGGCGCGCAGGTGTGGGACCCCCAGCCCGACGGGGCGCTGCTCAACCCGCAGTCGAACGCCTGCCTGGATGACACCGGCTCCTCCACCACCCCCGGCACCCAGGTCCAGATCTCCAGCTGCTCTGGGAACTCCAACCAGTCCTGGCTGCCGCCGGGCGCCGCGACCGGCGGCGTCACCGGCGCCGTCACCGGCTACGACGGGCTGTGCCTGGACGTCCGCTCCGCCAGCAACGCCAACGGCACCCCGGTGCAGGTCTACACCTGCAACGGCACCAGCGCCCAGAACTGGACGACGGAGTCGAACGGGACCCTGCAGGCCCTCGGCAAGTGCCTCGATGTGACCGGCGGCGGCACCGCCAACGGGACGCTGGTGAACCTGTACGCGTGCAACGGCACCGGCGCGCAGGTGTGGCAGCCGCAGTCCAACGGGTCGCTGGTCAACCCGCAGTCCGGGGCGTGCCTGGATGACACCGGCTTCTCCGACACCCCCGGCACCCAGGTCCAGATCTGGAGCTGCACCGGGGGCGCCAACCAGGTCTGGAAGTTGTCATGACGGAGGCGGTCAGGCCAAAAGATCAAACCCATTTTTCCGAACGGACGCGTGACTTCGCCCATCCAGCCCCCCGCTAGCCTCCCGGCGGGGTGACGCCGGCTGCTCGCCGAGGATGTTTTACCTCGGCGAGCAGCCCGGCCACCGCTCATCGTCTGCGGCCCGCCGGGCAACTCCCATCCCCGCTAGTCCACCTCCGCGCTAGCCCACCCCCGCGCTAGCCCGCATCCGCCTTAGCCCGCCTCCGCGCTAGCGGTGCGGTTCCGGGGTGCTGGCCTTCACCTCCGTGCCCTGCACGGGCGCCACCGCCTCGTCGCGCCGCGGTGCGACGCTCCGCCCGCCGCCGACGTGGGATCCGCCCAGGACGGTCCCGTGCGGCTGCTCCGGCTCTCTGGGGTGCTGATCCTCGCGCAGCCGAGCCGCCCGCAGGTTCTCCTCGCTGTAGGGCCTGCGCCGGGAGAGCGTCACGCAGATCGGCCACGCCGCCAGCGCGAGCGCGCCGACGACGACGAGCAAGATCACGAATCCGGTTGCCATTTCGTCCCCCTAGCTCCGGTTGCCCGCGCATATCCGGTCTAGCTACATACCTGCCAACAGGAGATATTTTCAAACCTCTACACACTGCCGAATCAAGACTAGGCATTGTGCATAACTTAGCTGCACGGAGAGTGCTCGTGAAGGTCTGTGAACCTGAGACAAACTTTGGGTATTGACGTGAAGACTTGTTAAGAACATTCTCGACATCAGGCACCTTTCCCGCCTATTGCGCACGGAAGCGCAGGATGGATGTTCGCCAATGAGAGCTGTGAGACGCTTTCGCCATGCCTGGAGACTGCTCGCCGCGGTCGCGTCAGTCGCCCTTGCCTGCCTGGGAGTGCTCGCGGTGCCCGCGACCTCGCAGGCGGCCGGATCGGATCCCTGTGACATCTACGCCGCCGCCGGCACCCCGTGCGCGGCCGCGTACAGCACTGTGCGCGCGCTCTACGCCGCCTACGACGGGCCGCTGTATCAGATCAGGCGCGCCTCCGACGGCACCACCGCCAACGTGGGGCTGCTGTCGGCCGGCGGCTACGGGAACGCCCCTGAGCAGGACGCCTTCTGCGCGCACACCAACTGCGTGATCACCGAGCTCTACGATCAGTCCGGGAAGGGCAACAACCTGACCATCGAGGGGCCGGGCGGCGCCGCCGGCCAGGACGTCGGCGCGAACGCGGCCGCGCTGCCGGTCACGGTCGGCGGGTTCAAGGAGTACGGCCTCTACGTCAACGGGACGACCGGCTACCGGGATAACAGCACCTCCGGGATCGCGGTCAACGGCGAGGCCGAGGGCATGTACATGGTCGCCAGCGGCACCCACGTCAACTCCGGCTGCTGCTTCGACTTCGGCAACGCCGAGACCAACAGCCACGACAACGGCGCCAGCCACATGGACGCGGTCAACCTCACCACCTACTGCGAGTTCTCGCCCTGCTCTGGAAGCGGCCCCTGGGTCGAGGCCGACATGGAGAACGGCCAGTACGTGAGCGGAGACGGCAGCAACACGAACGACACGTCAAGCAACAGCGACTTCGTCACCGCGGTGCTGAAAAACAACGGGCAGACGTCCTTCGAGCTCAGGGGCGGCAACGCGCAATCCGGCGGCCTGTCGACCTTCTGGAACGGCTCGCTTCCCAGCGGGTACGCGCCGATGCACCAGGAGGGCGCGATCGTGCTCGGCACCGGCGGCGACAACAGCAACGCTTCGGTCGGCTCGTTCTTCGAGGGCGTGATGACCTCCGGCTTCCCGACCGACGCGGCCGACAACGCCGTGCAGGCCAACATCGTCGCCGCCGACTACAGCGGCAACTCCGACGGCCCGCCGGCCACCGCCGGCACGATCGGCGCCCCCGGCGGCCAGTGCGTCGACGTCATCGGCGACGACACCGGGACCGACGGAGCGGTGGTAGATCTCTGGAACTGCCAGTCCAACGCGATCGACCAGCACTGGACCCACAACTCCGACGACTCGCTCAGCACCCTCGGCCGCTGCCTCGACATCGACGGCGACGGCACCGCGGTCGGCACCAAGGTCGAGCTGTGGGACTGCAACGGCGTCGGCGGCCAGAAATGGGTCCAGCAGTCCAACGGCTCGCTGCTGAATCCCCAGTCGGGGCTGTGCCTCGACGATCCAAGCGACAACACCGCCAACGGCACCGTGCTGCAGATCTACACCTGCAACGGCACCGCCGCGCAGGTGTTCTCGGTCAACGGCGGCGGCATGATCGACGGGCCCGGCGCCCAGTGCGTCGACGTCGCGGGCGACGACACCGGCGTGGCCGGCACGATCGTGCAGCTCTGGGGGTGCCAGTCCTACGCCGTCGACCAGCACTGGTACCACAACTCCAACGGCTCGCTGGAGACCCGCGGGCTCTGCCTCGACATCGACGGCGACGGCACCGCCGTCGGCACCAAGGTCGAGGTGTGGACCTGCAACGGGGTCGGCGGGCAGGTCTGGGACCAGCAGTCCAACGGATCGCTGCTGAACCCGCAGTCCGGGCTCTGCCTCGATGATCCGAGCGACAACACCGCCGACGGCACGCAGCTGCAGATCTACACCTGCAACGGCACCGCCGCCCAGCAGTTCGCGCTGAGCTAGCGCTAGCGGCGACGCGCCCGCTGGACCGGCGGTTGAAGCCGGGTCAGCGGGCGCGCTGGCTTAAGCCGTGACGCGGCGCCCGCCGTCCCGGCCGATGCTGCCTGGGTCACCGGGCGCACCGGGTTACGCCGTCACACCGCGTCCGCGAGCCGGCCGGGCGCCATCCGGTGCTCCGGGTCGAACTCGTCCTTGACCGCCCGCAGGAACGCGAGCGACGGCACCGGCCCGTGCGCGTCGGTCACGTCCCGCACGTCGTCCGGTGCGTACACGACGACCGCGCGCGCAGCCGGGGCGGCTGCCCCCGGCTGTACCAGGCTGCCGAGGTCTGTTCTCAGCGCGTCGACGAACCGGGCCACCGCCGCCGGCGGCGTCTCAGCCGGAACCTTGACGTCGAGGACGCCGTCGACGGCCGATCCGTCGATCGCGGCATCGACTCCGCTGCCGGCTGCCGCCGCCCGGATCAGGGTCAGCGTCCCCGCCAGCCGGGTTGGCGGAAACGAGACGCGCACCAGCGTCCCCGTATCCGCGGGAGGGTCCTCGATCTCGGCCCGGATCCGCTCACGCTGGGCCAGCAGCCGCTGCGCCTCGGCCGGCGGAAACCCGGCGTGATCAGGGTCGTCGAGGCGGCGAACATGAGCGTAGTCGATCGGCGGCGGGGGGGTTCGGCCCGCCAGTGAGTACACCCGCCCGGCCCGTGCGTCGAAGTCCTCCCGGTCACCCTGGATCATCACCAGCAGCGCGAGCTGCTCATCCGCCGACGGCCAGCGCAGGCCGATCCCCAGCGGTGCGATCAGGGGGCCTGACGCCTCCTCGATGAGCCGCTCCGCGTGCTCAGGCTCGTCGCACTTCACCGATATGCCGCCGGACACCTTCGGCGTCGGCTCCAGCCGGAAGGTGGCCTCGATGATCAGTCCGAGGCTGCCGAACGATCCGGCCAGCAGCGCGACTAGGTCCCGTCCGCCGGCGGCGGCGTCGTCGGCGCTGCTGACAATCGTGCCGTCCGCGCGGACCGCGGTGATGCTTGCCAGCCGGTCGCGCGGCGTGCCGAAGCCATAACGGCGCGAGCCCGACGCGTTGGTAGCGACCAGGCCGCCGACGGTGCCGGCGTAGGCCGGGCGAGGCGGGTAGAGCGCCGTCGACTGGTGGGCCGGCGCGAGCGCCCGCTCGAGGTCGCGTACCCGCACGCCCGCCTGCACGGTCACCGTCAAGTCGGCCGCCCGGTGCTCGACGATCCGGTTGAGCCGGCGCGTGTCGACGATGAGATCGCAGCTGTCAGGCGGGTTCCCCCAGTGCTGCAGGCGGCCGGCCCCGCGCGGCACGACCGTCAGGCGGAGCGCGGCCGCGGCCCGCAGCAGCGCCGAGGCTTCCTCGGTCGAGGCGGGGGCGGCGACATAGCGGGCCTGCCGGCCCCCGATCGTGTCGTCGTCGCCGGCCGGCCTGACGTCGGCGCACGAACTCGCGAGCTCAGGCGGAATCGGCATACTTGGCTCCCCCTGGGGCTCGGCCGGGTGCTCTCGTGGCATGCTCAAATTGTGTCCATCGTCCCGGTCGGGATGCAACAGCCAACGGAGGATTGTCGTGCCAGTGCTCGAAGGTGTCATCGCCGCCCTGCTCACCCCGGTCGACCGGGCGGGCCGGGTCGATCACGGGGGGCTCAGAGATCTGGTCGATAGGCTGCTCAGCCGGGGCGTGACCGGCATCAGCCCGCTGGGCTCGACCGGCGAGGGCTACAGCCTCGACCTGGACCAGCGGCTCGCGGTGACCGGCACCGTCGCCGCGTCGGTGCCGCCGGGCACGCCGGTGATCCCGGGGATGTTCGCGCACAACCATGAGCAGGCGGTCGCCGAGATCGCCGCCTACGCCGGCCACGGTGCCACCGCCGTGCTCGCCGCGCCGCCCGCCTACTACCCGCTGACGCCGGCCGAGCAGCAGGGCTACTTCGGGCGGCTGGCCGACGCCACCGCGCTGCCCCTGGTCATGTACAACATCCCCGTCTTCACCAAGATCACCATCGACCCGTCCGCCGCCGCCGCGCTGGCCGCCCATCCCCAGGTCGCCGGGCTCAAGGACTCCGGCCGGGACCTGGACTACGGGGCGCGACTGCTCGACGCGGTGACCGCCGCCGGCGCGGCGGCGGACTTCTCGCTGCTGACCGGGACGGACGTGATGCTCGTGAGCTACCTGCTGGCCGGGGCGCGCGGCACCATCTGCGCCAACGCGAACATCGTGCCCGAGGTCGTGCGCGCCGCCTACGACGCGGTCCTGGCCGGCAAGCTCGAGGAGGCGCAGCGGCACGAGGCCACGCTGCGCGCGGTGCAAGCCTGCCTCCCGGCCGGGTCGACCGCGTCCTACAAGGCGGCCCTCGCCGCCACCGGGATAGGCGAGCGGTGGCTCGTCCCACCGCGCCTGCCGCTGACCGACGCCGACAACGACCGCCTAGTCGCCCGCCTCACCGCCCTGGGCGTGCTCTGATTCGGTCAGCGGTACCCCCAGTCACGCACGCCACCCCCATCGTGACCTGTCGCCTACGCCATCGACCTCCATAGCGACCTGTCGCCTACGCCAGCGACACTCATAGGCGCCGTCAATGGCGTCGTGGCAGGTCGGCGATCCTGTCGATGGCGTAGCCGACCGCATCCGTAGGGGCGGTTCCGGTTAGATTGACGCGGTGACAGTTGAGCTGAAGGTCAGGTTCCCGGTCGACGACGCCGAGCTGTCTGCGTTGCATCACCGGGCGTTCAGCCCGGACCGCCCGGACTCGGACGCCGCCATCCGCCCGTGGGCGGACCGGCTCGAGCGCCACAGCCTGACCTGGGTCGGCGCCTTCAGCGTGGGTCGGCTGGTCGGTTTCGTGCACGTCGTCTGGGACGGCGGAACCCACGCGTTCATCCTGGACGCGATGGTCGACCCAGGCTTCCAGCGCCTCGGCATCGGACGAGACCTGGTCTGCACGGTGACCCACGAGGCGTTCAGGGCGGGCTGCGACTGGGTGCACGTCGACTACGAGCCCGAGTTCGTCACCTTCTACGAGAACGAATGCGGATTCCGCCCAACCGCAGCTGGCCTCCGCTCCGCCGGCGAGGCGCCAGCCCGGCCGAACTGAAGACGTGGGTGTCAGCGGTTGCGGAGGGCCGAGATCAGCTGTGACTTGGTCATCGACGACCGGCCCTTGATGCCAATCTCGCGGGCCCGCGCCGCCCGCGCCGTAGGCGCCTCGCGCCTGCCGTAGGCGGGTCCGACCGTGACCCGCCTACGGCGCGGGACACGGGTTGACGAGCGCCTGGACGAGCACGCCGCCCGGGACAACCGCCAGCCGGACCAGATAGCCCGCAGGGAACGGCGCCTGCCAGGCGAGCGCGCCGGTACTGAGCCGGTACGCATCCAGTGCCGGAACGGTCGGGTTCTGGACGAAGACCAGTCCGGCGGCCATCGCCGACTGCGACAACCCCGGAACTGACCAGCGCACGCGTCCGTCGGCCGCGTTCCGGTCCAGCACCCGGTAGCCGCCGCCCGAGTCCTCTTCGATGGTCACCACGGCACTGGCGCCGACCAACTCGGGGCTGTCGGCCGAAGCGCTCTCCCGCCACCGCTGACGGCCCGTCCGCGGGTCAAGCAGGTACAGGCCGCGTCCGGCGGCGACCGCGACGCCGGCTGGACCGGCGACGGGCAGCACCAGCAGGTCCTGCGGTGAGTTGAAGACAGCCTGCCAGGCGACGCGGCCGGACGCGGGCGCGATCGCGGACAGCGCGTCGAACTGCACGTAACCCCCGTTCCCGCTCGCGAGCACCACGTCCCCGTCGGCGAACAGCGGCTGAGGCCCGACTGGGAGGGCCAGCCGGCTGGCGATCTCCCACCGTTGCCTGCCGGTACGGTCGTCGTACCCGATCGTGCCGTAGTTGCCGACCGCGATCAGCACATCGCCTGCGGCAGTCAACCCCTGCGCGTCGGCGCTGGCCGACAGGCCGTTCACGGTGGTGGTTTCCTCGCTGCCCATTGTGGACAGCGACAGCCACGAGGCGTCCGGTCGCATCCAGCGAACGGCCCCGGTCGCCATGGACACGACCTGAAGGGTCCCGTCCGCGCGGACCATGGCCAGGCCGCCGTCCGTCGTGGCCACCGGCATGCTGACTACGCCGGTACCCGGCACGGTCAGTCGCCAGCGGACCGCGCCGGTCGCCGCGTCCAGCCCGGTCAGCTGGGCGTACTCACTCACCACACCGGTGAGCACGACCACCAGGCCCCGCCACTGCCACATTCCGGAGACGGACTGCCCGACCGCATAGGACCACAGCTGCCGCCCGCTCGCCAGCGACAGCTCGCGCACCGACCCATCCTGCGCGAACACCGCTGCCGGGCCGTCGACGAGCGGTTCAAGCGACGAGACGGAGCGGTCGTCGACTGGGTACGTGGCCAGCGACGTCCGCCAGCGAGCCTGCCCGGTGAGCGTGACCTCCTCGGCCCACGCGTACCCGTCCGACGCCCCGCCACACAGCTGCCGGCCACCGGACGGGGTGGCAGCCGGGCTGGGGCCGCCCGTATGGGCGGCGAGCGCACCGATACTGCCGGAGCACCCCGCCACGGCGAGGACGGCAACGCCTAGCAGCAGCCGCTGGCATCTCATGTCGGTTGGACGGCCGGCGATGCCCGCGCGGTTGCGCATTTGTCACGTTAATCAATGCCCGGCGGGGAGCAGTCACTGCGCTTCCGGCCATTGATCCCCCCGTCGGCCAGGCCGGACTCGGCCATGATGCGCCGCACCGTCTCGTCCAGCGCCGACGCGGCCGGGATGATCTGCTCGAGCCCGCCCGGCAGCAGGTCGCGCTCGCGGTACCAGCCGCGCATCTCGCGCTCGCCGTACTCGGCCGCCTGGGGCTTGGTCGTGTGGCGGCGCAAGGTCTCGGCCCAGGGCACGTCCAGGTAGTAGGCACCGGCGCGATCCGCGTGCTCGGCGATCAGCGCCGTGAGCATCCGCCCGTAGTGGTCGGCGTGCAGGATGCCCTCCACGATCACATGGAAGCCGCGGTCGAGGGCGAACCGGGCGGTGAGATCGATCAGGTCGATGTTCGCGGCGCCGGGCACGTCCCACTCCCTCAGCACCTGCCGACGGAGGTTGTCCTGGCCCACGATCGCCAGGCCGCGGCCGTGCCTGCGTCGTATCTCGTCCGCGACGGCGGACTTCCCCGACGCGGAATTGCCGCGGATCACGATCAGCCTGCGGGGGTCTGTGGCGGCGGGGCTCTCCCGGCCGATGTGACCCAACGTTCCTCCTCTGTCTGGGCGGGTGATCGCAATGGGCGAGCCTCTTCGCATCACCAACGTCCACGTCTTCGACAGCGTCTAGGGCCGGGTCGGCGGCCCGTTCGACGTTACGGGACAACAGGGTGGCGCAAGAAGTCTGTCAATCTGCTTCTGGGAGGGTTCGGGGTAGTCCGAAGCGCGTCATGACGTTGGTGTTGAAGCCGGTGATGGCGGTGATGTGGTCGCCGGCGGTGGTGATGACCAGGAGGGAGTAGGCGCGGTAGACGCTGGCGTGGGGGTCTGCCAGGTACAAGCCGAAGGCGGGCTGGCCGTTGGCGCGGGTGGGTACCACGCGGTAGGTGCGGCCGGGGCGGAAGGTGACGGCGGCCAAGAGGCGCCGGGAGGATTCGATGCCGCGGTATTCCAGC
>DATCGA010000329.1:0-12131 GCA_036509215.1 Trebonia sp. | reverse complement strand
GGTAGGCACCGGCATCCAGATCGGCGACCCGCCCCTCCGCGTCTAGTCGCCGACACCCCCGGTGACTTACCGAGCAGGGGCCGCCATGATGCCTCGCCATTGCGGTGCCGGGCGGGGCTTCCTGACGGCGGCCTGACGCTCGTGCAGGATCTCCGCCGCGTGCTCGGCGATCTCGGCTAGCTCGGCCTGGAGCTTGCGGACCTCGCGCGCACCCCAGATGGGCGAGCTGAACCTATGGTGGGTGATCGCGGTCACCATCAGGAACCGCGCGTCGGCCGAGCTGACGCCCCCGTCCAGCCAGTCAGCCCGCTCTATGGCATCTCCCTGCCTTCGCCGTCCCGGGAACCTCGGCCCGCGCAGTTGCCGGGGTGACGGGGCTCGCGTCCTGCGCGTGGTCATTGTCTTCTCCTGCTATCTCGCGGCGGCGGTGAGCGGGGCGGTGGCCGGCCTCGGCGTCCGCGGAGCCCTTGCCAGCGCGGGCGCAGAAGTGATGTGCAGGGCGAACAGCAGCGGCACGGCGGCGGTCGGGATTAGCGCGAGCGGGAGCTCGCTGATCAGCGATCCGGACGGGGTGACGTTGACCAGCTGGAATCCGGTGAGGGTGCCGAGGGTCAGGGCCACGACCAGATCGGTCATGCCGAACGCGTTGTGCCACAAGGCGGCGCGGCGGCCCCCGCCGCAGGCGAGCCCGCGCGCGACCAGCGGCGCGGCGATGCCGGCGGCGATGTCGCCCACGCCCGCGGGCAGGGCGAACAACGCGGGCAGATGGCCGAGGCCCATGAAGATCAGGAAGGCCGTCCCCTCGATCGCCCGGAACGCATGCGGGAGCTCCAGGCGGCTCTCCATGCCCGGCGCCGCCAGAGCGCGCGCCACCACCGGGATCCGGCGCAGCGCCAGCAGCAGGCCGAAGAAGCCGACCACCGCGACCGGCATCCACGGCACCCCGTGGCCGAGCCGCGCGTGGTACCAGCCGTGACCCGCGATCACCGCGCTGGCGGTGAACCAGCCGCCGAGCACGACGGCCGCGCCGCCGGCGAGCATCGCCGCGCGCGTCCGGCCCAGGCCGGCCAGCACCGCCCCGCCGTACAGCACGACGCAGGTCGCGGCCGGGATCGCGATGATGCCGGCGATGGTGATCGCCCACACATAGCCAGGCGGGTCGTACATGACGTCCTCCTCTGATCGTCTTTACTATCTATAAGATAGTAGGTTACATATAGTATCTTTCAACTAGTATTATGAGAGCGTGACAAGGAACGTTCGCACCTACGACCACTTCTGCCTGACCGCGCGCGCCCTGGAGCGCGTCGGCGACCGCTGGAGCCTGCTGGTGATCCGCGACCTGCTCTCCGGCGCCAAAAGGTTCACCGACCTGATGGACCGCCTCGGCGGGATCACCCCGCCCCGGGTGTGGGCGGAGTTGTAGTCGCGGAAGAACCTGTTCAGGAGCGCCGTGTCGCAGGCGGTGAAGTCCCCGTCGATCTTCTTCTGGGTCATCCAGGCGTCGAGCGCGCGGGCGGCCTTCGCGTAGGCGACGACCGTCTCCTCCTGGAACGGCCGCTTCTCCTGGTTGGTGCGCGACCGCAGCCACTGCTCGAACTCGCTGATCATCATCGTCCGCAGCTGCCCGGGCGACAGGAGGCCGCTCTGGCGCGGAGGGAAGGACGCTTCGCCACCGGCGGCGAGGCGGAGCGGAGACTTGCGAGGCCTGCCGTCGGAGGCGGGCGAGGCAGCAGATCGAGACATGGTCAGGTCTCTTCTGGGGGAGCCTTGTGTAATGCCTTGAGCCCCGAGGCTACGTACACAAGACCAGGATGCTAGGACCGCCAAGGGGTCCGCGCGAGCCCTGAAGGGATGTTTCCGCTGATCAGAAGCGATAGGGGAGGCGGAGACGGGAATCGAACCCGTGTACAGGGCTTTGCAGGCCCTTGCCTAAGCCACTCGGCCACTCCGCCGCAGGAGCGTGGTTGGCCGGCGGCTAATCTGCCGCATAGCCGCGCCTCCGAGCGGACGACGGGATTCGAACCCGCGACCCTCACCTTGGCAAGGTGATGCTCTACCACTGAGCCACGTCCGCATGCCACCCCGAGTCACCCCGGGCCGGTCCGCCGGATCGCTCCGGCGTTGCGTCAGAACAATATCCGATCCTGCCCCAACCACCAACTCGGAACCGGAGCTAAGGCAAAAAATCTGTCTCTCGAACGGTCCCGGCTGACTCCATCCCCTCCATTACCCCAGCCCGCCCGCGCAACCCCACCCCCAACCGCCCGCCAGCGACCGACCCAGAGCCACCACCGCCTGGCCGCCGACCGACCCAGAGCCACCACCGCCTGGCCGCCGACCGACCCAGAATCCTGTCGGCTACGCCACCGACCCCAAACGCGACCTGTCGCCTACGCCAGAGACACCGTTAGGCGCGGTCGATGGGGTAGGCGACAGGTGCTCAGATCTGTCGCTGGCGTAGCCGGCAGGTCCTCACACTCGTCCCACTGCGCCACGAGGAAGCGCAGGCGGCTTCAAGCGCCCGGGGCGGGCCGCGAAGGCGCAGACGCGAAAGCCCCCGGCGGCCGGGACGGATATCGGGCGGGGGCTCCGATTTCGTCACCAGCGACGAGGGCTTCAGCGCGGGGGGCCGGGGGGACCCGGATGGGGTCGGCCACCATGCAGGGACCGTGGGGGACGGCCAGCCTGCGGGGGACCTGGGGGGAGGTCCCAAGCGGGGACCTGGGGGAGGTCCCCATGGGGGAACCTGGCCTGGGGGAAATGGCCAGGGGTGGGGGAAGGCCGGTCCCCGACGCGGGGAGGAGGGGGACCAGGGGGATGGGGGGGCGGGGGAGCGCCCCCCCATCGGGGGGTTTCCCCCGGCCCGTTACGGGGGCACGGGCCGGGAAGCTGGTGCTGCCTAGGCCTGCCGGAGCAGGTCGGTCAGCTCGGCCGCGACGTCGACGAAGTCGCTCTCCTCGCCCTCGGGGACGATCGCGTAGGTCCGGGCCAGGAAGTCGGAGATCTCCTTGATCGGGGCCTCGAAGTGGGCCTGGCCGAAGGGAGACGAGAGCTCGATGTTCAGCACGCGGCCGGGTGCGCCGTCGGCGGAGCCCGAGGACGGCCAGACGACGACGTCGCCGAGGCCCTCGCGGCCCTCGATGCCCAGGGACAGCAGGTCCCGCGCGAAGATCCACTCGACCGGCTCGTCGAGCCCGACGTGGAACGCGATGCGGATCGCGTAGGGATCTTCCTTGGAGTAGAACAGGCTCGCGACGAGTGGGACGATCGTCTGCTGGGGAACGACGAGCCGTAGTCCGAGTTCTGCCGAGACCGTGCTGCTGCTGTTCATCGTCAGGTCAACCTCAATCCACTGGGGTCCCGGAGGGGAGGCCGGGCTCTGTTTACTGACACGACCTATGGGCGATTAGCGCGAATACGGAGCGTTAGGTAGGGATATGCCCGATTGCTTCCGTTTGCGCCCTTGCCCGCTGTGCGGTCGCGGGAGGGGTCGTCACGGCATCCGTCCTGTTCGGACGCCGATAGTCATTAACGGCACCTCACCAGTCTATTGTTCCTGCGTATCGATTGCATGGGCTGTGAGCTAGCTCGCATCCCCTTGTCTGCAACGCTTTACGCAAGGTAAGCAGTCGGTAACCGAACGCCACTTTCATGTCATCCGTTGCTATCGATTGCATAGCTGAGAGTAGTCGAACTCGGGTCTACTTGCCAGTAGAACGATCATCATTTCTCGCCGAACCGGCTGCTTGCAACCGTCCTGCAACCGGCGAGCCATCGATACGCAACGCGCTTCTCGCCATCCGACGCCCACGGCACATCCCAAGATGCGCTAACCTGTTGGGGCAGCGGGCGATTGGCGCAGCGGGAGCGCGCTTCGTTCACACCGAAGAGGTCACTGGTTCGATCCCAGTATCGCCCACGCGCTAGAAGGCGGTGGCTTCCTTACCGAAGCCGCCGCCTTCTGTCTTTGAGCGATCGGTCGATTACTTTGAGTGATCGCCTGCCACCGTTCGGCGCCTGGCCGGCCGCGCCGCCCGCCGCCGCGGTCGTCACACCGGTGACCTGCGTCCTGGCCGTCCTTGAGGTGACCGACGCCGGGCCGCGCGACTGGCGGGCTGGCCGCGCGCTGACGCTCTGTCATCACGATCCGCATAAATACCGTGATCGCCAAGTCTTTTCTTTTGGCGTCAATAATTCATGCTATGCCCATGAAAATCTACGCGATAAAAATTATCATAATTATCCATAATCATCGCCGACAATCAAGCGACTTTCCATGATTCATGCCGGAAAGAACGCAATAGGCGCAAGCGCCCCGGTTCCTGGCCGGCTCGCGGAACCGGGGCAGCGCAGGCCATCCGAGATCGAGAGTGCGCGTCACTCGGCCGATTCGTCGTATTCGGAGGGCTGGTTCAAGATGACCGCCAGCGCGACGATCTTGCCGTCCCGGACGGAGAAGTAGTTGCTCATGATGAGCTCGTCGGGAAGGCTGGACTTGTCGTAGGTCCCGTCGTAGCGGCCGCGGACGATGGTGTCGCCGTAGTGGTCGAGAACCTCGACCGGCTCAATAGTGACGCTGTCGCCGACCATTTCCTTATTCACCCAGCCGCGGATTGCGTCGATGCCGCGGATCTCGCGGCGGGCGTCGTTGACGTACGCGTCGTCGGCGAAGGTGGCGACGATCGCGTCGGCGTCGAAGTCGTTGACGGCGCGGATGTGCTCGGCGACGATCCCGGTGAGCTTGGTTACGGTGGCCATGACGGGTCCTTCCGGTTCGCTTGGATCTGATGGCTCCAGCCTCGCCGCTCCCGCTGCTGGAGGGTCAAGCCCGTGACCGCCGGCGGAACCTCCCCCAAGGGGAGACGCGGTCAGCCGGTGCCGGTCACCCTGATCCAGGTCTTGCCCGGGACGTCGCGGGCCGCCAGGAACGCCTCCGGCGCCTCGGCCAGCGGGAAGCTGGCGCGCAGGATCCGCTCCGGCGAAGGGACGGCCGAGCTGAGCGTGGCCGCGAAGTCTCCGGGGTGGTCGTAGATGAGCGAGCCCCGCAGCGACAGCTGGCGCCTGACCACCAGCCGGGTGTCGACCCGGGTCGCCTGCCCGCCCAGGCCGATCAGCACCACCGCCGCCCCGTGCGCGGCCCGGCTGACGGCCTCGCCCAGGGCGGCCTCCGCCCCGGAGGTCTCGAAGATCGTGTCAAAGCCGGCGTCGTCGGGCCCGGCCGCCTTCGCGCCGAGCGACACCGCCAGCTCGAGCCGGCCGTCATCCGGCTCGAGGACGTGCGGGGTGACCCCGTGCGCGGCCAGGGCCAGGCAGAGCAGCCCGCCCTGGGAGCCCGCCCCCACCACCAGGCAGTTGGCGCCGGGCCTGAGCCCGCTGCGCCTGATCGCCGCCAGTGCCACCGTCAGCGGCTCGGCGCAGACCGCGTCCCCGTCCGACCAGCGGTCAGGGACCGGCCACGCGTAGGCCGAGGGCACGGCCGCGTACTCCGCCAGCAGCCCCGGCGCGGTGAACCCGACCAGCACCCGGTCCGGGCACATCGAGGTGCGTCCGGCCCGGCAGGCGGGGCAGCGCAGGCACGGGTAGTTCGGCTCGATGACGACGCGCTGGCCGACGCGGGTCGCGTCCGCGCCCGGCCCGGCCGCCACGATCTCGCCGAATGCCTCGTGCCCGAGCACCCACGGGTAGGCAGGCGCCCGGCGTGCACGGGAGATCAGCGCCAGGTCCGAGCCGCAGACGCCGACGCCGCCGACGCGCACCATGACCTGGCCGGAGCCCAGTTCAGGCTCCGGCCAGCCATCGGCCACGCGCAGCGACCAGGGGGCGTCTCCGAGGACAACCGCACGCAATAGATTCCGCCTCGCCCGCGTCCACCCGCAGGGTGACGCCGCGCAGGGCCTGCACCCCGCCGTAGTGCTTGGACAGATCGCGGACCGCGAGCCTGGCCGCCACTATGGCCGCTCCTTCGACTGGGACTGGACCTGTGACTGAGACGACTCAGACGCCGACGACGCCGAACGGCAGAGCACCGAATCCAGCGCCCGCCGCGCCCGCACCGCGAACTCCGAAGAACCGCCGCCGCCGCCGTCGTCGCCCGACCGAGGCGCCTCGACCGCGACCGGTATCCCGTCGGGAAGCGCGTCGAGCAGCTCCCGCAGCGGCAGCTGCCCCTCGCCCGGCAGCAGCCGCCCCGCCCGCGCCTCGCGCATCGCGTCGGCCGAGGCCGCCCCCGCCCCCGGCGCCGCCAGCGGGGCATCGCACAGCTGGACGTAGCTGATCAGCCCGGGGTCCACCGCCCGCAGCGCCGCGAGAGGCACCCCGCACCGCTGGACGTGCAGCGCGTCCACCAGGACGCCGCCGCCGCCGGACCGCCCCGCAATCGCGACCGCCGCAGACAGCGTGCGGACGCTCCGGTAGGCCATGAACTCGACCACCGCGCGGATGCCGTAGGCCGCCGCCGCCGAGGTCAGCGCGCAGAACGAATCGGACAGCCGCCCCGGGTCGGGGTCGTCGCAGATCGCGTTGACGTACCGGGCCCCGAGCGCGGCCGCCGCCTCCAGCGCCGGCTCGTAGTCGGAAGTCCGGACGCCGAGCCTGACCGCCTCCACGTCGAGCACCCTGATCCCGGTGCCTGCGCAGCGGCGGACCGTCTCGGCCAGCATCGGCGAGCCGGGCGAGACCGGCCACGGCCGCTCGCCGTCGGTGGCCGGGGAGATCCGCAGGCCGACCGCGCTGAATCCGGCCGAGGCGGCCACCGTCACCAGGTCCGGCGGCGAGACGCCGAGCAGCGTCAGGTGCTCGAGCCCGATCTCTCTGGTCACGCGGCGGCCCTCCCGACATATTATGAACTAACGAGTTAGTTCATAATATGTACCGGATGATCCAGGGGCTGTAAAGACGCGGTCTAGGAGATGACATGTAGCAGTATGGTCACGAGGGGAAGGTGAAGCGGATGGCTACTGTTTCGCGTCGGGGTGACAGGCCGGCTGGCCCGGAACGGCAGCGGGACGCCGAGCGGACCCGCCGGGAGATCCTCGAGGTGGCGATCGGCGAGTTCGCACGCGACGGCTACTCGGGGGCGCGGGTCGACGAGATCGCCGCCAGGACCAGCACCACCAAGCGGATGATCTACTACTACTTCGGCGGCAAGGAGCAGCTCTACATCGCCGCCCTCGAGCAGGCGTACGCGACCGCGCGGGCGGCCGAGCAGATGGACGTCGGCCACCTCGACCCGGTCTCAGCGGTCCGCACCCTGGCCGAGCTCACCTTCGACCACCACGAGTCGCACCCGGATTTCGTCAGCCTGGTCGCGGTCGAGAACATCCACCACGGCGAGTTCATCGCCAAGTCGGCCGCGATTCCCGCCCTCAACAGCCCGGTCGTCTCGGTGATCGCCCGCATCCTCGAGCGCGGCTACGCCAGCGGCGCCTTCCGACGGCAGGCCGAGGCGATCGACATCCACCTGATGATCAGCTCGTTCTGCTTCTTCCGGATGTCCAACCGGTACAGCTTCGGCGCGATCTTCGGCGTCGACCTGCTCGACGCCGGCCGCCGCGAGCACTACCGCCAGATGGCCGGGGAACTGGTGGTCAGCTATCTCACCACACCGCCCGACCCAGCCTGACCGGTAGCATCGCCTCATTACACGGGGCGAAAAAGGCAGCGGGAGGACTCATGGTGGCGGTGCTCGTCGGCTTCATGGGGGCCGGCAAGACCACGGTCGGGCACATCCTCGCCGAGCGGCTCGGCCAGCCCTTCGTCGACAGCGACGTGCTGATCGAGCAGCGCCAGGGACGGACCGTCCGCGACATCTTCCGCACCGAGGGCGAGACCTACTTCCGCGAGCTCGAGCACGCCACCGTGGCCGATCTCGTCCGCGGCCAGGAGGCGGTGATCGCGCTCGGCGGCGGCGCCGTCGAGGACCCGAGGACCCGCGCGGTGCTGCGCAACGCCCGCGTCATCTACCTCCGGGTCGGCTACGACGAGGCGATGTCGCGGGTCCAGGGCGACGAGTACCGGCCGATGCTGCACCGCCCAGACCTCGACGAGCTGTACAAGCAGCGGCTGCCGGTCTACGAGGACCTGTCCGTCCTCACCATCGACACCGACGGCCGGCGGCCGGACGCGATCGCGCGCGAGGTCCTCGAAGAGCTCACCCGGCTGCCGACGCTGCCGCCGCATAGCTCGAGCGTGTTCGTCACCCCGGTCGGCGGCACCTACTACGCCCACGTCGGGCGCGGGCTGGCCGGCCACGTGGGCGCGCTGCTGCCCGCCCTCCCCGAGGTCGAGCGCGGCCTGATGATCGAATCGACCGAGGACGAGGCCGTCGCCGCCCGGGTGGCCGAGGGGTTCGAAAGCGCCGGGATCGGAGTGCAGCGCGTCGCCCTGCCCGACACCCAGGCCTCGAAGACCTTCCAATCGGCCGAGTACCTGGCCAACGCGTTCGCCGATCACGCCATGCACCGGGACGACCTGGTGATCGCGGTCGGCGGCGAGGCGATCGGCGACATCGCCGGGTTCGTGGCGGCGACGTTCAACCGCGGCATGCGCCTGGCCCTGGTCCCGACCACGCTGGCCGCCCAGGCCGACTCCGCCGTCGGCGGCAAGAACGCGATCAACCTGGGCCTCGGCCGCAACCTGGTCGGCACCATCCACCAGCCCGTCGTGGTGATCAGCGACATCGAGGTGGCCTGCGCCAACCCCGGCCGCGGGTTCAAGGCCGGCCTGGCCGAGATCGCCAAGCACGCCCTCATCAGCCCGTCGGACCTGCTCGGCTACCTGCAAGGTGCCCGAGCCAAGATCGTCGACCGCGACCCCGACGCGGTCTGCGCGGCCGCGACCCGCAGCGTGGAGATCAAGGCCGACATCGTCAGCCGCGACGAACGCGAGCAGGGCGACCGGCTCTTCCTCAACTACGGCCACACCTTCGCCCACGCCATCGAGCTCGTCCGCGACGCCACCGCCGACGACCAGGGCGAGTCGGTCGCGCTCGGCATGATGGCCGCCGCCTACCTGGCCTTCCGGCAGGGCCGCATCGCCGAGTCGGTGGTCGACCAGCACCGCCAGCTCATCGCCGGCCTCGGCCTCCCGGTCAGCGGCGAGTTCAGGCTCCAGGACCTGCAGCAGGCCTGGATGCGCGACAAAAAGTACCGCCACGGCACCCGCTTCGTCGTCCTCAACGCCCTCGGCCGCCCCGAGAGCGGCGTCACCGCCGACGAGGCCACCCTCGGCCAGGTCCTCGCCGACCTAGCCGCCCGCTAGCAAGAATCAAACCCCAAATCCGCATATCGAACGGACCCTGCATGACTCCCCAGGCCCGTTCCCCCTCACCCGTTCCGACCCTACGTCCGCTTCGCCGGAATCCGCCTCACCGACCCGCCGGCCCCGACCGATGGGCACGCCCCGAAGATCGGGTGTACCTACCGTCAAATAGCAACGCCAAGTACCCCCACTATCAGCCCGGCCGTGAACCATCCAGATAACAGCAAGAAGTGCCGGGTGCGCGGACCGGGCATCGGGCGATCTCGTGCTCCGGGCCTGTCGGGGGACGCTCTGCGACCCGAACGTCCCCCGATCATCCCGCGTCCCTCATCAGGCGTACTGCCGCAGGGGTTCGTCCACGGGAGCGCCGGTGAGGCGGTTGGCCAGGGTGGACATGGTGTAGGCGCCGATGCCGAGCACGACCTCGAGCGCGTTCCGCTCCGTGTAGCCCCGGGCGAGGAACGCCTTCAGCGCGTCATCGCCCACGTCGCCCGTTGTCTCGAGCACCCGCAGGGTGAACACCCGGATCGCCTCAAGGCGCGGGTCGGCCAGCGGTGACCCGATCAGCAGGGCCGCGATCAGCGTGTCTTCCGCCTCCAGCCTGGTTAGCCTCGCGGTGTGCATGGCCACGCACAGATGACAGCCGTTCCTGGTGGCCATGGTCATGATGACCACCTCGCGCGCGACGGGATCAAGCGTGGTCCCCTCGAACGACGCGCTCATCTTCAGGAAGCCGTCGAGCAGTTCCGGCGAGGTGGCCATCAGCGCCACTGCGGTCGGAAGGTACCCGTTGTGGCTGATCGTGGCGGTCATGGAACGCCGGGCGGCGGCCGGCGCGGACTCGATGGTGTGCGTGGTGAACATCGCGGTATGCTCCTAGACGTAAAGACAACTTGGTTGTCTAAAATGGTAAATGAGGTTGTCTAATAATGTCAAGTGCTGGATACGAGCTGCCGCTGCTGCTGTTCGGCGGGTTCCGGTCGATCATCGACGAGCTGCACGCCGAACTCGCCCGCCGTGGGCATCGGGACATGCGTCCTGCGCACGGGTTCGCGATGCAGGCGATCGGGTTCAGCGGCGCGACCGCGACCGAGGTCGGCCGTCGACTCGGCATCTCCAAGCAGGCGGCGGGCAAGACCATAGAACGGCTGGAAGCGCTCGGCTACGTCGAGCGGGCAGGCGACGGCCTCGACCGCCGCAGGAAGCTGGTCCGCCTCACCCCGCGCGGCATCGAGGCGCTGACCCTCTCGGCCGAGATCTTCACCGACATCCGCGCCCGCTGGGCCAAGACCCTCGGCCCCGAACGGGTCGACGACCTGGAGGCCGGCCTGCGCGCCATGACTCCGGGCGAGACCTTCCGGCTCGACGTACCGGGCTGGTTCGGCGCGAGCTAGACCGCCAGGTCGCGCAGCACGGCCGTCAGCGCCTCGACCCCGGCCCGGCAGTCGTCGTCGCTGGCGGTCTCGAACGGGGAGTGCGAGACCCCGGTCGGATTGCGCACGAACAGCATCGCGGTCGGCACCGTGGCCGCGAGCACGCCGGCATCGTGGCCGGCCCCGGTGGCAAGCACCGGCGGCCCGCCGAGGACGTCACCCAGCCGGTCGCGCAGGGCCGGGTCGAAGACGACCGTGTCCACGTAGGACTCCTCGGTCACCTCGAGCGCGCAGCCGTGGGCGGCGGCGGCCTCCTCGGCCGCCGCGAGGACCTCGGCCAGCAGCGCCCGCGTGGACGCGTCGAGGTCGCCGCGCAGGTCCAGCCAGGCGTCGACGCGGGACGCGATGACATTGGTGCCGCCCGGCACCGGCACGAGCCGGCCGACCGTCGCCCGGGCGTTGCTGCCGTTCAGCGGGTCGTCGCGGCCGCTCGCGATCGCACGGGCGGCCAGGATGGCCGCGGCGGCGGCGGTGAGGGGATCGCGGCGGCCAGCCATCGGCGTGGCCCCGGCGTGGTTGCCCTCCCCGGTGAACCGAAGCCGCCACCGGCCGTGCGCCAGGATGCCGGACGCGACCGCGACCGGCGCGCCCACGTCGGCCAGCCCGCGGCCCTGCTCCACGTGCAGTTCGACGAAGGCGGCGAGCTCGGCCAGCCGTTCGTCGTCGCGGCCGATCCCGGCCGGATCGACCCCGGCCGCCGCCGCGGCGTCGGCGAACGTGGCGCCGTCGGAGTCGGCCAGCCGGAGCGCCGCCTGCGGCGCGATCACGCCCGCCGTCAGCTTCGACCCGAGGCAGGCGATGCCGAACCTGGATCCCTCCTCCTCGGCGAACGCGACGACCGCGACCGGCCGGGACGGCGTGACCCGGTCTGACCGAAGCCGCGCGACTGCGGACAGCGCCGACGCCACGCCGAGCGGGCCGTCGAGCGCGCCGCCCCCCGGCACCGAGTCGAGGTGGCTGCCGACGGCGATCGTGCCGTCGCCGCGGGTCCCCCAGTACGCCCAGATGTTGCCGTTCCGGTCGAGCTCGACCGCCAGCCCGAGCGCACGCGCGCGACCGATGAACCACGCGCGCAACTCCAGTTCGGCCGGCTCGAACACGAACCGCGAGTAACCGCCCCGGACGGGGTCGACCCCGACGCCCTCGATCTCGCCCAGCAGGTCGATGACGTCCCAGCTCTCCGCCCGGGGATCGGCCCGCCCGGGACCGCCGCCGCCGGTTGGGCCGGTCATGTCCGGGTCACGATGCTGCCGTCGCTCATGAACGGCAGCGTATCGACCACCCGGGATGCGCCTTGCGCCGTCCCCCGCATCACCGGGCGGCCGGCCTGTCGCGCAACGCGGTCAAGGAGCAACCACCGCTTGGACTAGCCTCATGGCGATGAACGCCGATCCGACCGTCCTGCTCACCCCGCCGGGGCAAGAGCTGCTGGCGCGG
>DATCGA010000328.1:0-10693 GCA_036509215.1 Trebonia sp. | reverse complement strand
CAGACCCGGCCACACCGCGTTCTGCAGCGTCAGCCAGGCCAGGTCCGGCGCCGACCAGCCGATGGCGCGCAGCGCGGCGACCTCGGGCGCTCGTTCGCGCAAGGTCAGCAGGGCCAGGTCGGCCACGGTGAAGGTGGCCATCGCGGCAACGAGCAGCACCGCCGTGACGTCCACGACCGCGCCCGGCCAGGTGATCGGGCGCTCCGTCCACGGGGTCGCCGCGCCGGAGAACGCCCAGCGCGCGGCCACCTCAAGGCTGAGCGCCACGCACCCGACGGCGATCACGAACGTGCTCAGCAGCATCCGCGACGGCGACCTCAGCAGCCTGCGGACCGAGCGGGCGGGCAGCGCACGCGGCCGCGTGCGCGTGCGCGGCCGCGGCCGCAGTGAAGTCGACGGCCGCCGCGGCCGGCCGCGGCCCAGCGGCACCGCCAGCGTCCTCGCCATCATCGTCCGCAGCCGCGGCCGCCGCGTCTCGACGATGACCGCGGCGATCGCGGCCGGGATGCTCAACAGCAGCCAGGCCCAGGCCGGGCGGCCGGCCAGGGCCGCTCCGATCTCATAGCCCGCCAGCACCGCCGCCGCGAGGGCGACCACGGCGGCCAGCGCAAACTCGGCCAGCAACTGCCCGCCGAGCTGTCTTCGCCGCCAGCCGAGCGCGCGCAGCGTCGCCAGCTCGCCGCGCCGCGCCCGCATCAGCCGCCAGGCGCCCCAGCCGATGACCATCTCCCCGGCCAGCAGTTCCAGCTCGGCCAGGACGATGCTGTCGGGGCCGAGGCCGGACCACACGGTGGTCTCGATGTCGCTGCGGTACCAGACCTCGTCGACCTGCAGCGGCGGGCGGCCGTGGAGCCCGGCCGGCAGGTCGACCACCCGGGTCGTCGCGGTCGCGCCGAGCACCGCCTGAACGTGCAGGCCGGTCGCGCGGACGATCTCCTGGGCGACGGCGCGAATCCGGTTCTGGCTCGCGGCGGCGTCGCCTGCCGCCCCGGCCACCCGGACCCGGATCAGGCCGATCGGGGCGGCGTCGTCGACGCCGGCGTAGCCGCGGGTGAACGCGCCGATGTCCGCCAGCGGCACCACGAGCGAGGCGGCCGACCCCGGGTAGCCGCCCGGGTCGCCGTCGGCCGCGAGCGAACGCCCGCCGAGCAGTTGCCTGGACTGCGGGTCGGCGCCGGTCAGCAGCTCGGGCTGGTAAGGGGAGGGGGTAGCAGGGGCACCCCCGACCTTGGCCGGGTCGAAGACGCCGACGGCCCGTACCGTGGCGCCGCCCGCCAGCGCGGCGTGCTCGGTCAGCGGCCGGAAGGGAACGTCAAGCGCGCTCGCGTCGGCGGGCGCGCCCGCCCACAGGTAGGCGCCGTTCCACACGTCGGCCAGCTCGGTCGCGACCGGCACCGGCATGAGCCGGCCGCCGGCGGCCGGCTGGTAGCCGACCGGCCCGGCCGTCCAGTAGGCGGGGATGGCCCCGGCGGTCTTGCCCGCGTCGGCCACCAGCTGCCGGTAGGCGCTGGCCATGGTCAGCGTGGCGGTGCCGGCCGCCATCCCGGCGCCCTGCGGGTCGACCGTCACCTGGGCGGCCTGGTCGCTGGCGATCGACCCGGCCATCAGCATCGGCACCGGCTGGGACGGCGAGGCGGCCGTGGCCGGCAGGTAGCTGCCGCTGGCGACGGCCGCGTTGAGGTGCAGCAACCGGGCTTCCGCGACCGGGTCGACCGCGACCAGCGGCAGCTCGAACGTCCAGCTGAGCGCGATGGTCAGGGCCGCCGTCCGCACGTCAGGGTTGGCGAGGGTGACGTCGTCCCAGGTGACGGTGGACAGACCGTTATCCGAGCGCAGCCGCACGGTCACGGTGACCCGCTGCGGCGTCGTCGAGCGCATGCTCGCGGGGATGACGAGCGGCGCGCTGACCGTGAACGGGATGTAGCCCACCATCGTCAGCGGGGCCGCGACCTCGACCCCGGCCAGCCGGCGGATCGCGTTGTACTGGGCGAGGGTGATGCCGCCGGAAAGGGTGTCCATCTCGGCCGGGCTGTCCGTCCAGCCGCCCGGGCCGCCCGGCAGGCCCGCGTTGGGCGGGCTGACGACGATGTCGTACGACCGCGCCGCCCCGGCCCCCTGGGCGCTGCCGGAGAGCTGCACCGAGGCCGGGGCGGAGGCGCCGACCTTGAGGATGGCGAGGGCCATGACGACGGCGAACCCGCCGCAGGCGACGCTCATCCACCACCACGCGGACCGGTGATAGCTCGTCGTCAGGCGCACCGCGGACTCACCCGATCCGGTCGATTCTGCTCCGCGTCCACGCGTCGTCGCCGCTGGTCAGCTCGTCCTCGACCACCCGGCCGGCGGCGACGAGGACCCGCCGCTGGCAGCGGACGGCGGTGGTCGGCCGGTTGGCGGTGAGCACGAGCGTGAACCCGAGCAGCGCGTGCGCGTCCAGCAGCACGTCGAGGACCCGGTCGGCGGCGGCGGCGTCGAGGCCGGGGGCAGGGTCCTCGGCCAGCAGCAGCCGCGGGGACGAGACCAGCGCGCGGGCGATCATGATCCGCCACTGCTCCTCGGCCGACAGCCGGCGCACGGGACCGGTGAGCCGGGCGGCGCCGGCCAGGTCGAGCAGCCGCATCGCCCGGTCGGCCGACGGCGGGCCGGCCCGGCCGACCGGCGGCGCGGCGAGCACGTTGTCGAGCACGGAAAGCGACGGAAGGAGCGAGAACCGCGGTGACACCAGCCCCCGGCGGGCGCGATAGCGGTCAAGCTCGGCCCGGCTCAGCCGGTTCACCACGACGCCGTCCACCCGGACCAGCCCGGCCCGCGGCCTGCTGAGCCCTGCGATCGCGTCGAACAGGCCGGTCGCGGCCTCGGGCGGCTGGCCGAGCAGCGCCAGGCTCTGGCCGGGCGGCACGAGCAGGCTGACACCGGGCAGTCCGCCCGAGGGGCGGCCAGCACCGGGCAGGCCGGCACTGGGGCGGCCAGCACCGGGGCGGCCGGGACCGGGGCGGCCGACACCAGGGAGGCCAGCATGGGGGCGGCCGGCATCGGGGCGGCCGGCATCGTGCGCGCCGGAAGCGCCGCCGGGGTCCGCCACGCTGCCCGGACCCACGACGCTGCCCAACTCGATCGCCGCGCCCGGCGCGCGCCCGGCGCCGGGCGACGACGGCTGCCCGCCGGCCGGCGGCCCGCTCTGCACCACCCCATAATGCCCGATTGTCGGTATACCTAGGTAGTCTGCAACCTGACTATTCAGGAAACCGACTTCTCGGCGCAACGTACGGTGGCGACCGTACGGGAGTATCATCATCGGGTGGCCTTTCAGCACGTGATTCTGGCGCTCCTCGAGGGCAGGCCAAGCCATGGCTGGCAGATGAAGGTTCAGATCGAGGCTGCCTTGGGCCCGGAGTACGGCGGGCTCAATAAGGGCTACATCTACGAGGTCATCCACAAGATGGAGCGCGACGGGCTGATCACCTCGCGGGTGGAGACTCAGGCGGGCATGCGACCCGACCGCAGCGTGCTCGAGATCACCGAGCCCGGCCAGGGGCAGTTGACGGAATGGCTGGCGGAGCCGGTCAGGCGCAGCGCCGGCTTCCGTGACGAGTTCGTGCAGAAGGTGCTGGCGGCGAGCCTGCGCGGCGAGGAAGCGGTGCGGCAGGTCTGCCGGGTGCAGCGCAGGCTGCTGCTGTCGGAGGCGAAGACGCTGCAGACGCTGCGCCGCGAGCGCGACGGCGATCCCGGCGCGGCGTTCACGATCGAGGTCGCGATCCTGCGGACGAACGCCGAGCTTGAGTGCGTCGAGGCGGCGGAAGCGCGGGCCGGGCAGCGGCTCATCGAGCTGCCCGCAGTCGACACGCAGGCCGCAGTCGACACGCAGGCCGCGGTCGACACGCAGGCCGCAGACGGCTCCGCCGATGCGGACGACGCCGACCAGCCCATCCCGTCGCAGCGGCGGCAGGCCCGAGTCCGCCGCGCCTGACGCGGCCCGTGATCCGGCAGCTCACCTCAGCCGGCCTTCTGCGCTTTCAGGATCTGCACGCTGACGGGCTTGGACGTAGCCGCCTTCAACCCGTCGCCGCCGCTGTAAGCGCCCGTGAAGCTGACGCTCCCCGGCTTGTAGTCCTTGGTGCTCACCTTGCACGACCCCTTGCCGTCCACGAGCGTCATCACGCAGACGACCTTGCCGCCGGACCGGACGGTCACCGTCCCCGTCGCCGTCCGGGCGCCGGCCGCTCCTGCGCCTTGCGGGCCGGCCGACCCTGGCGTCCCGGCCGAGCTCGGAGTGGGCAGCGCGCTGGAAGAGCAGCCCGCGCCGACGAGCGCCACGGCCGCGAGGGCCAGACAGCGAACAAGATAACGGAAAGCCATAGGTCACCATCAACAATGTCACTTGCGGACAGGAGCAGCCGTTACGTATCCTCATACACTTCCGTGGTCCGACACCACTGCCGTTATCTGAACAGTTCGTGACGCAATTGCGGATTCAGCCCGATGACACCCGCTGACGCCCGAAGATGCCGGGCCGCCTCCTGGCTGCGTCAATCTCTCCTCAGGCGTACCGACCGTCGCCGTTCACTGTCCGTCATGCAGTTGATTGTGCAAGATTGTGTGTCTGATTATTGCCTGAAGAGATCGCCTGAAGAGAGGGCAGCCGACGTTGGCACAGTCGATCGTGCAACCGCTGCGCCGCTGGGATCCGGAGCGGATCGGCCCTTACGCGATCATCGGGAAGCTCGGCGCGGGGGCGATGGGGCAGGTGTTCCTTGCCCGCTCCACTACCGGGCGCCTGGTCGCGGTGAAGACGATCCGGGTCGAGCTGGCCGAGGAGCCGGGCTACCGGGCCCGGTTCGCCCGCGAGGTGGCGGCCGCCAGCCGGGTCAGCGGCGTGTTCACCGCCTCGGTCATCCAGGCCGACGCGGAGGCGGACCTGCCCTGGGTGGCCACCGCCTACGTGCCCGCGCCGTCGCTGAGCACGCTGGTGCGCCGGTGCGGCCCGCTGCCGGTGCCGGCCGTGCGCTGGCTCGCGGCCGGCTGCGCGGAGGCGCTGCAGTCGATCCACAGCGTCGGTCTGGTGCACCGCGACGTCAAGCCGTCCAACGTGCTGGTGGCGCCTGACGGCCCGCAGGTGATCGACTTCGGGGTGGCCCGGGTGGCCGAGCGGGTTCAGCTCACCGCCACCCGCGGCGCGGCCGGCACCCCCGCCTACATGGCCCCCGAGCAGGCCAGGGACGCCACCCTGACCTCGCCCGCGAGCGACATCTTCTCGCTCGGGGCGACGCTGGTGTTCGCCGCGACCGGTCACCCGCCCTACCGGGGCGACACCGTGATGGACATTCTGGTCCGGCTCGCGACCGAGTCGCCCGACCTGACCGACATGCCCGAGGAACTGGCCGACCTGGTCGCCGCGTGCCTCGAGCGGGTGCCGCGCGACCGGCCGACCGACGCCGCGATCCTGGCCGAGCTCGGGTCGTTCGCGCTGCCGGCCGGCCCCGGCCACTCCTATCTGCCCGACTCGGCGATGGCGCTCATCGCCGAGTACCAGCACGGGCCGCGGCTGCCCAGCGGCACCGGGACCGACCCGGGCGATGAGGACGAAGACGAGGACGAGGACCACGTCGGCAGCGCGACCGACGGCTCGGTCGCGCTGATCGCCAACGACGGCACCTCCGGCTCGCACACGGCGCTGCCCGGCTTCGCCCCGGCCGCGCTGCGCGACTGGCGGCGGCCGCCGCCTCGCCGGGGGCGCTGGCGCCGCGACCCGGGCCTCGGGCCCCGCACCCGATCCACGCCTCGGAGCCGGCGGCTGGCGTGGGCGGGCGCGGCCGCCGCGGGGGTGCTGCTGCTGGGGGGCGGCATCGGGGCCGGGATGCTGCTGCGCGGGTCAACCGCCGCGGTGACGGCGCCGTGCAGCCTGACGCCGACGATCGACAGCGCCCCGCAGATCTGCGTCAACCAGCCCTTCGGGGACGGCTACACGGAGTTCGTCATCCACGGCGTCGGCTTCGTGCCCAAGGAAGCGGTCACGGTCACGTTCGGCGGAGTCGCCTCGACCGATCGCCCGACGGCCGACAAGGAGGGCACCTTCAACTACGTGTTCGACCAGGGTCACTCTCTCTTCCACGCCAAGCCGATCCCGGCCGGCGTCTACGAGGTCGTGGCCACCGCGCCCGGCGGGCTCAGCGCCGACACCTCGTTCCGGGTCTACAGTTACAGCGCTCAGCCGGCCCTGACGGAGGTGCCAGCCGGCGCACCGCCGGGCAACGGGCCGCCGCCGGGCGGCGCACCGGGCGGCGCACCGTAACTCGCGGGTCCACCACAGGTCCTCCTGCCGCGAGCACCAGGCGGGGTCGGCCAGCAGCCGCAGGTCCCCGGCCGAGACCACGCCGTGCTCGATCAGCACCCGGACGGCGACCTCGTCCGACAGCCGGACGTCGGGCCCGGCCAGCCCGCGATCGGCGATCTTGCGCCGCAGGACCTTCAGGTGCTCGGCCACGCGAGCGGAAAGCCGGTCGCGGAACTCGGGGTCGGCGTCGAATCGCTCGAGCTCGTGATGCGCGCCGGTTACCTCGAGGGCGGTCCGGGCGATCTCCGGGGTGCGCGGCAGCGGGGACGCGGCGCCCGGGTCGAGCAGCCACGGTCGGCACCACATCAACGCGACCAGGAAGAGCTTGGTCATCGGGTCCAGGTAGAGCGGCAGCAGGGTGCTGTCGGCGTCGGCCGGCTCCGGGCTGACGGCGGCCACCGCCGCCGGAATCGCCGACGTCGGCCGCCGGTGCCGGCCGGGCACCGTGATCGCAAGCTGCAGCCCGTCGTCCATCATGGCGCGCGAGCCCACCATCGCCGTCCCTTCGTGGATCAGCCATCCCCCGGCCGGATCCCCGTCGCCCTCCGCCCGGGGCAGCCGGATCCGATAGCCGTCGCCCGCCACGTACAGGGCGTGCGTGCGGCTGATGTTGGCTATCCAGGCACCCTCGGGCGTCGTTCTGATGACCCCGGCCCGGCGGGACAGCCCCCGCCCAGCCGTGATCGCCAGGTCGACCTCGGGACCCCGCCCGAATACCAGATGACTGCCTTCGGTGAGCCGGATGACCTGGCCAGACGCTGTACTCACATGCGCGGCCACAAAATCACTATAAGACCGGCTATCGGCTGCGGGCACCCCCGGATCCGGGGATGTCCCTGGCGCCCGCAGTGCGGTTGACTCCAGTTGACGGGGGGCTGGGCGCCGCCCGGAAAACCACCCTGATGGGGGTGGGAGGGGGGGAGTACCGGGAGGGGGGCCAGCAATGGCCTCGGGGTAACCCGGTATTACTACGGAGGCGGCGCCCGGCACCTCGCAATAACGCGGCCCCGCGTGAACGGCAATGAGCCGTTGGGGCGCGAGCCACGGTCCGTTCGAAATAAAGGTCTTGAATTCAAAAGCCCTTTTGTCCGAACGGACCGAGGTGGCTCTTGCGGGCTGATGGCTCAGGCGCTCTTGACGGCGCTCAGGCCGGCCGCCTCGGCCGGGCCATCCTGCGGCCGGGCCGGCGCCGCGCCCAGCCGCCTACCAGCGCCGGGGTGACGCGCCGGTAGGCGGCCGGGTTGATCGGGTTGATCCCGTGCGAGGCGCGGACGCCCAGGCTGATGTTGAGGCCCAGGTCGCCGAGGACCTCGTCGACGTTGTGCATCGAGAACGGGATGATCTTGGCGCCCCGGCAGTGGTGGCGGTTGGTGGCGTCGTCCATGAACGCCAGCTGCTCGGTGATCGCCTGCCGGACCGTCGCCCGGTCGGGCAGCGGCACCGCGCCGGCCAGGTCGGCCGCGACCCAGACGGCCGCCATCTCCGCGTTCAGCGGGCTGAAGAACGAGGAGTTGTAGCCGTTGAAGTACAGCCCGGGCACGTCGACCGGCTTGATCTGGCGGTAGAGCAGGAAGTTGCTGCCGCGCTCGTCGAGCAGCCGCGACTGCACCTCGGCCGGGAGGAACGGCACCCCCTGGGTGAACCCGGTCGCGCAGACGACCAGGTCGGCCGGGAGCGCGGTGCCATCGCTGAGCTCGGCGAACGGGCCGTTGTCGTCGGCGCAGAGCCGGCTGATGGTGCGGTTGCGGCGCACGGTGATGCTGCCGTCGGCGACCCCCTCGAAGAAGCCCTCGGTGGCGAGCCCGATCGCGCCGCGGACGATGTCCTCCGTCTGGCCGGCCGGCACCAGGCCGAGCCTGGCCAGGCCGAACTGCCTGACCGAGACCGAGCCGATCGAGTTGATCATGTTCCCGCGCAGCCCCTTGCCCGGGCCGTGCAGGAACTTCTCGACCCCGCGGAGGACCCGGTACCGGAACAGGGCCTCCCCACCGTGGCGACGCCTTCCAAGCCGAGATCAGCGGGATCGGGCAGGTCAGCGCCGTCTTCACGGGCGGGGTGGAGCGCGGGTTGCGCTCACAGCGGCCGCTGGGTTTAGCGGGTTGGTCTGCCGTCGCCTCGGTTGCGCCGTAGGAGCAGGCCGGTGATCAGGCCGCCGGCGAAGGTGAGCACGAGGACCAGCCACAGCGGCGAGGTGATATGCGGCACCCACAGGTAGATGGCCACCCGCTGGGTGTTGACCAGGATGAACCAGATCGTCGCCGCCACGATCACCAGGATCGTGATCATCTTCGAGGTGATCTTCACTCCGGCGACCTTCTTGGGCCCGGTATTCGGCTTTACCCCCGTAGCAGACATCTGCTGTCACAACCTTCCCCAGCGACACTCCCGTCACTCGATACGGACAGTAGTTCCCTATGCGCATAAAAGTAATCGGTCCTGGCCCGGCCGCTGATCCGGTCATCCGGCATGGGTGAAGCACCCGCGCACCGTGCGGGCGACGATGGGCCCATGACCGACACCGAGCTGGCCGCCTCGCGCGCGGGTCTTCTTCCCGGTTCTCTCGCGGGCGTCCGGATGGACGGCGAGCTGCCGCTGCGGGCCGACCTCGGGCTGGTGTTCAACGAGCTCGACTTCCAGCTCGCGACCCAAGCCTACCTGTGGGCGCTGCCGCTGGTCTCCTTCGCCCAGTGGCAGGCGCAGCACCGCGAGGTGTTCGGCGCGACCAGCTATGACCTCGTGCACTACGCGACCTACCAGGACAAGCTGGGGATACTCACGGCCAACGCGACCACGCCGTACACGATGGCGTTCATCGACCTGAACAAGACCGGCCCGGTCGTGATCGAGCTGCCGCCCGGCCCGACCGCCGGCGGCCTGAGCGACTTCTGGCAGCGCGAGTTCGGCATTCTGGGCGAGATGGGCCCCGATCAGGGCCGGGGCGGCAGGCACCTGGTCGTGCCGCCGGGACAGCAGGCGACCGCGCCCGACGGGTGCTACGCGTACCAGGCGACCGGCATGAACGTGTTGTTCGGCTTCCGCACCCTCGACCGCGACCCGAAGCGAGCGCAGGCCCTGTCCCGGGCGGTCCGGATCACCCCCCTCGACGGCCGGGCCGCTCCCCCGACCAGGATCGTCTCGCCGATGGGGCGCCGCTCGAGCAACGGCCCGCCGGGCGGCATCGACTACTGGGCCCGGCTGCACGACATCTACCAGCATGAGCTGGCCGACGAGCGCGACCGGTTCTACCTGGCGATGCTCCGCCAGCTCGGGATAGAGAAGGGCAGGCCGTTCACGCCGGGAGAACGGCTGACCGCCATCTTGGCCCAGGCGTCCGCCGCCGGCGAGCTGATGGCCCAGGCCAACTCGTTCGCCAAGCGGTTCGACGGCAGCCGGTACTGGCCCGACCGGCAGTGGGACGTGGTGCTGCCGATGAGCAACTCCGCCCAGCGCGGCGACGGCTACGACGAGCTGCTCGAGCGCACCTCGTGGTTCTACGAGGCGGTGACGTTCTCGGCGGCGATGAAGAGCCAGACGCCGGGCAAGGGCCAGGCGTACCTGGGCGCCTACACCGACTGCGACGACAGCTGGCTGGACGGCGGCGCCGGCTACACCCTGCACGTCCCGGCCGACCCGCCGGCCAGGCTGTTCTGGTCGGCCACGGTCTACGACGCCGCCACCCGCTGCCTGATCGACAACGACCAGCAGCGCGGCGACCGCGGTTCCCGCGACGAGGACATGAAACGGGAGCCCGACGGATCGGTCAACCTCTACTTCGGGCCCGCCGCCCCGCCCGGCCGCGAGTCCAACTGGGTGCAGACCATCCCCGGCCGGCACTGGTTCTGCTACGTCCGCTTCTACGGCCCGCTCGAGCCCTACTTCGACCGGTCCTGGAAGCTCGGCGATATCCATCCCGGGCTCACGCCGCAGCCACCCCGGCCCCGGCGCGGGTGACCCTGCGAGGCACGAGGCACCTCGGCCCGACCCCGTGTCACGAGTGCCCGCTGGTGCTGATCGGGCTCATGAGAGCGAGCCCGGAAAGATCTTGGAGGAAAGGCACGTGATGTGAGTGCTTTTCTTCCGCTAGGAAAAAAGCTTCCACGTGAGCGGTCGCGTCTTCGCGCGGTGCCACCCGCCCGCGAGCCGGGTGGTCGCCCCGGCGAGATTGTGGGTGCCCGACGGCGCTATTCGCCGTCGGGCACCCACAGGATGCAGCTCAGCACGGTTATCAGGCGCGGCGGACGATGATGTCGCCGTGGCTGGTGCGGGCGCTGATCGCGATGGGGGCGTCGGCCGGGGCGGGGGCATCGGCCGGGTTGAGGGTGTTGCGGACGTGGCCGAAGCTGGTGAACAGGTCGAGGCGGG
>DATCGA010000327.1:0-6832 GCA_036509215.1 Trebonia sp. | reverse complement strand
GGGAAGTCGCCGAACGAGACGAGGGCGATGTCCGTGCGTCCGGCCGAGTGCAGGGCCGGCACCACGCCGAGCGATGCCCGCGTGGCCGCGCTCAGGATGGCGGTCGGCGGGCGGGCGCCGGTCACCATCGCGGACGCCGCTCGCGCGGCTGCCTGGCTGGTCGAGCCGTCGGTGTTGACCAGGGATTCGTCGGCCTCGACCCGGTGCTGGGCCAGGGCGTCGCGATAGCCGCGCAGCCGGGCGGCTGATGTCGCGATGGCGGGGGTGTCGCCGATGTAGGCGATGCGCCGGTGGCCGTGGGCGATGAGATGAGCGGTGGCGTCGAATGCGGCCCGGTGATCGTCGATCTCGACCAGATCCGCGGACAGGCCCGGCCCTGGCCGGTCGACTAGCACGACGGGCACGCGCCCGGGGTCGAGCCAGGAGTGGTCACCGCCGGTCGGGCTGAGCAGGAGCCCGGCGATCCGCCGCTGCATCATGCGCTCGATGACGTCGCGCTCGGTGTCCTGGTCACGGCGGGTGCTGGTAACGAGCACGGACCGGCCGTGACGGGACATCTCCAGTTCCACCGCGTCGATGACCTCGGCGAAGAACGGATCGGAGATGGACTCCACGACAAACCCGACCGCGGTGTCCGTCCCCGCGCGCAGCGACCGGGCCATCTCATCGGGCTGGAAGCGCAGCACGAGCATCGTCTCCTGGACGCGATGGCGGGTTTCCGCGGCGACCCGAGGATCGTCGTTCAGCACGCGCGACGCGGTGCGCAGGCTCACCCCGGCTGCATTCGCGACGTCGAGCAGCCTGGCCACCCCGCTCACCGGGCGACCCTCGCGTCGACAGCGGAACGGGAGCGGGTCTCTCGTGGTGGCCGATTCATTGCCGTCTCCATTCGTGCCATCGATGGCATCACTTGATTCTGCCTCGCCGTGCCATCGATGGCAAGACCCGGCGACGGAAGATTTGCCATCGATGGCACAACCTACCGGGAAAGGTGGTCGAGCACCGATCTGACCAGCGCGGCGGTCGGTTGGGAGGCGTCGAGGGCCAGGTGCGGAATGGCCGGCGGCTCGAGGTCAAGGCCGGTCAGGTAAGACGCGGGGTCGCGGAGCTTGCTCTCGTCACGGGCGAGGCCGCGCTCCGTCAGCCTGCGGATCAGCTCGCCCGGCGCCAGGTACAGCCACACCATCGTGGCCTGGGCCGGGATACGTCGCTTGGTGGCAGCCCACGCGGCGGGACTGGACCGTTCGAGGCTGAAGGGGGCGACCAGAACGATCGGACGGCCCGCCGCCACATTGGCCGCCGCCAGGCCGAGCAGCGTGTCGTAGCGCGCGTCGCGCGTCAGGCCGGCCAGGACCGGGTCTTCCAGGTCGTGTACCCCGGTCAGTTCGGACACCACCCGGGTCAGCGGGGCGGTGGCGACGTCGAGGTCAAGCACCGCGGCGTCCAGGCGGGGGGCCAGGGCCAGCGCCAGCGTGCTCTTCCCGGTCGCCGGAGGGCCGCCGATCAGGACGGCGGCGACTGCGCTCACGGGGTCAGACCGGAACCCGCGGCGCCCGGCTGCCTCTCGGCCAGCGCAGTGGCCGAGGTCGGGCTCAGCGGGAGCGACGGGAACAGCAGGGCCTGGTAAGAGTGGTACAGATCCGGCTTGCCCGACCAGGTGGACGATGCCGGGGTCATGTCCGGGGCGAGTTCCTGCCGCCAGCCGCCGCCGTCGCGGTCGATGAAGTAGCGGTCGACCTCGTCCCACCACCGCGCCGCGGCGGCGGCGAAGCGCTCCTGCCCGGTGCGTCGGTGCAGCGCGTCGGCGGCGAGGACGGCCTCGCACGCCACCCAGTGCAGGCGCGCGGTGACCACCGGCTGGCCGTTCTCGTCGACGGTGTAGACGAGTCCGGGGTGGCCGTCCCGGTCCTCGGCGTCGGCCACGGCCGTATCGAAGAGCGCGGTCGCCGCCTCCGGCAGCCAGGCCGGGGGCGCGGTCTGCGCGGCCTCCAGGTCCAGCAGCAGCCGGGCCCATTCAAAGGAATGGCCAGGCGTAGTGCCAAAGGGGCGGAACTGATCGCCGGGGCGGTCGATGTTGTAGTCAAGCACAGGCCGCCACTGCGCGTCGTAGTGCTCGGGGATCCGCCAGGAGTTGGCCCGGGCATACCGGTCGATCAGCCGGTCGGCGATCGAGGCCGCGCGCGCGTGCCAGACGGCGTCGCCGGTGACATCGCCCGCGGCCAGGTAGGCCTCCACCGAGTGCATGTTGCTGTTGGCCCCGCGGTACGGTTCGGACTCGGTGAAGTCAGCGTTCCAGGACTCCACCGCGCAGCCTTCCGCATCGGACCAGAAGTGCTGCTCGATGGTGGACGCCGCGGCCGCGAGTGCGTCTTGCGACCCTGGTATCCCGGCGGCCGTCGCGCTGGCCGCCGCCAGCAGGACGTGCGCGTGCGCGTAGTTCGCCTTGGCGGAGTCGATGACCAGACCGGACCGGTCCGTGGCGGAGAACCAGCCGCCGTTCGCCCGGTCGGCGTATCGAGTGCTGAGAGCGGCGATTCCGGCCGCCGCCAGGGAGTCCGCCTCGGCCACGCCCTGCAGGTGCGCGAGCGCGAACACATGGGTGACGCGCGCGTTGATGTACAGCGGGCGCGGCTGCCTCTGGTCCACCGTGCCGTCGTCGCCCAGCCAGCCGAACCCGCCGTCCGGCAACGCCGCCCCGCGTCCGAAGGCGAGCAGCCGGCTCGCTTCGACCTGGCGCCACGGCGCTGTGCCTGGCTCCGGCGCTGTGCCTGGCTCGCTCAAAGTCGCTCCTTCCCGATCATGGTGGCGGACGCAGCTCGCCTGATCCTCGCGGGATCAGGTGAACCGGCAGAACGGTCCGGCGGCGTGGCTCGGCTAGGGGATCCTCGATGCGCGCCAGCAGCCTTTCAGCGGCGATATGCCCGAGCCGGGCCGGATCCTGGTCCATGACGGTGACTGCGGGGCTGAGGGCTGCCGCCATCGGGAAGTCGCCGAACCCGACCACGGCGATATCGGTCCGCTCCGCCTCGTGCAAGGCCTGCACGAGTGCCATGGTGCAGGGGATGTTCGAGGAGAAGACGGCCGTGGGGGCGTTCGGCGCCGCCAGCCGCTTCACCAGCCCGGCGGCTGCTTCGCCGGGCGTCTGGGCGGGCATGCAGACCAGGTCGGGGCTGGTGTCCAGACCGTTCTCGGCCAGGGCTGACCGGTAGCCCTTCAGCCGGCGTCGGGTGGTAGCCACCGGGGTGGTGACGTCGAAAAAGGCCACCCGCCGGTGGCCGTGCCTGGCTAGGTGAGCGACCGCCTCGCGCGCGCCGCCGAGGTCGTCCTCGATCACGTACACGCCGGACAGCCCCTTCGGCGCGCGGTCGACGAACACCATCGGCGTCCGCTCCTGCCATGGGGCCAGGTAGGACTGGTCCGCGCTCACGCAGGCCACGATCAGGCCGCTGATCTGCCGCCGCAGTAGCGCCTCAAGGGACGAGCGCTCCCGTTCGGCGGCCTGGCCTCTACGGCCTCCCTGGAACAGGCTGGTGATCACGACCGCCATGCCGCGCTCGACCATGTCGTCCTCGATGCTGCCGGTCATCGCCGCGAAGAACGGGTCGGCGATGTCGGGAACGCCCAGCCCCACTGCGGCGTCCGCGCCGGCCCGGAAGCTCCGGGCCAGCAGGTTGGGCACGTAGTCCAGTTTCTGCATCGCCCAGCGAACCCGCTCGCGGGTCTCGGCGGTGACGTGGGGATCATCATTGAAGACCCGGGACACGGTTTTCGCGCTGACTCCGGCGACACGAGCGACGTCACGCATCGTGGTCATCAAGAATCGCCTCCGAATGGAGCGCCTGCGCTGGCGACGGTGGGAGTTTGTCCGGCAGATCCGAGCCACGCCGCTCCGATGGCGAAGGGTCCCCCGGCTAAGACACCGGGGGACCAAACGCTGCGGACTCTACCAGCTAAGCGGGTCAGCAGGACGTCTTGTAGATGGCCGCCTGGCTGGCGGCCGAGCTGAGGTTGGCGTTGGTGATGATGGTGAACTTGGTGCCGATCTTCGGCGTGGTCGGCTTGCCCTGCAGCGCCGCCACCGCCTGGTCCACCGCGTCGGTCCCGATCACGTACGGCGACTGGGCGATGAGGGCCTGGACCGTGCCCTGCTGCAGCGCGGTGATCTCGTCGGGCTCGGCGTCGAATCCGACGACCTTCACCTTGCCGGACTTGCCGGCCTGGCGGATTCCGGTCGCGGCGCCCTCGGCCGAGAACAGGTTGGTCGCGAAGATGGCGACGATGCCGGGATCCTTCTGCAGCTCCGCCAGCGTGACCTGCGCGGCGAGAGACGCGGTGTCCTGGTCGTACTGCACGCCGACGTAGGAGAACTTCGAGTCGGCCGCGGCGGCGGCCGCGAAGCCCGAGGTGCGCTGGTCGGTGGTGCTGATGCCGGGCTTGGTGTTGACGACGAACACTTGGCCGCCACCGGGCACGAGCTGCTTGACCGCCGCGAACGCGTCGGCCCCGCCCGCCGTGTTGTCGGACGAGATCTGCGAGACCGCCCCGGCCGGGTTGGTCAGTGTGGTGTCGACGAGCACGACCTTGATGCCTGCCGCCATGGCCTGGGCGATCGGCGGTCGGCTGGCCACCACGTCGTCAGCGGCGATCATGATCGCGTCGGGGTGGGACGCGGTGACCGACTCGATGATCGGGTTCTGCAGCGTGGCGTCGAACTGCGTGGGCCCCTGGATGTTGACGGTGGCGTCCCCGAGCTTCTTGGCCTCGGCCTGCATGCCGCAGCCCATCGTGACGTAGAACCCGTCGCCCGCCACGCCCTGGATGAAACTCAGATTGTAGGACTTGCCGCTGGTGGAGGCTCCGCCGGAGGTGGAGGTCGAGGCGCCGGGGGAGGTGGACGCGGCGGCGGACGCGCCAGCCGCTGTCGTCGACGAGCTTGATGACGAGCACGCCGCTGTGACGCCCAGCAGCAACGCTGCCGCCGCACCGACGGCTGGTACCGACAAGGACCGCTTCATACCTGCTCCTTCGTGTGAAGTTTGAGTTCGGCTGCCGGTCCTCCGGATGGCGCAGGGCGCGCTCGCATAAGCGGGCGGGGGTCCTGGCCCGCTTACGTTTCACCGGCTTGCATTTTCAGCTTCTGGCAACCTCGCAGAAACATATGGGTCGATGGTGCGCCAGTCATGTCACCGGTGTCAAGAAATCTGTCGCTTGTTATTTTTCCCGGCAGAACCGCAGCCACAGGCAGCAGATATCGATTTTGGATCAACTCTTGACATCGGTGACATGAAGAGTCACCCTCTTCGTAACTCATTGCGGGCTAGTGACAGCCGCGTTGCGGAGTCGGTGGTGGAATCGGCGGCTCCGCTTGCGTCGATCCCGCAGCCGATAAGGAGTGGTTCAATGGCCCTCGCGCTGCAAGCACGGGACATTACGAAGGTGTACGGGCACGTCAGCGCGCTGTCCGGCGCCGACTTCGAGGTGCAGGCCGGTGAGGTTGTCGCCCTCATCGGTGACAACGGCGCGGGCAAGAGCACGCTGGTCAAGATCCTGTCCGGCACCGAGACCCCGACCTCGGGCGAGATCCTGATCGACGGCAAGCCGGTGGTCATCGCGGGACCGCTCGCCGCGCGCCAGTACGGGATCGAGACCGTGTACCAGGACTTGGCCCTGGCGCCTCATCTCAATCCCGTCCAGAACATGTACCTGGGCCGCGAGATCATGCGCCCGGGGATCATGGGGCGGCTGGGGTTCATGGACAAGACGTCGATGCGGACCGGCAGCAAGAAGGCGTTCGACGAGCTGGGCGCGACCGTGCGCAACTTCTCCGGCACCGTCGGCGCGATGTCGGGCGGCCAGAAGCAGGCGGTCGCGGTTGCCCGCGCGGCCGCGTGGGGCAAGCGGGTCATCTTGCTCGACGAGCCGACCGCCGCCCTCGGGGTGGTGCAGACCAAGGGCGTCCTGGACCTGATCCGACGGGTCCGCGACCGCGGGCTCGGCGTGGTGTTCATCAGCCACTCGATGCCCCACGTGATCGCGGTCGCCGATGAGGTACAGGTCATGCGGCTCGGCCGGAGGGTGGCCAGGTACAGAGCAAAGGAGACGACGATGGAGGAACTGGTCGGGGCGATGACGGGCGCTGTCACTCAGGAGAACGAGTCATGACCGGGCAGACGACCGCGCCGCCGGCCGAACTCGCGCCCAGCGAAGAAGTACCGTCCGGCGCGCTGGCACGGCTCGGCCGGCTCCAGGCGCTGCAGATCATCGGCGTGCTCGCCGTGATCGTCATCATCTTCTCGGCCCTCAAGCTGCACAGCTTCCTGACGGTCTTCAATATCCGCGGGATCGTGCAGGACACGTCCATCCTGGCGGTCCTGGGCGTCGGGATGACCTTCGTCATCATCACCGGCGGGATCGACCTTTCGATCGGCAGCGTCCTGGTCTTCAGCGGAGTCGTCGCGGACAAGTCGATGGCGGCGATGGGCACGCAGGGCTGGGGGGCCGCCATCGTCGGCCTCCTCGTCGCCGTCGGCTGCGGGCTGGCCTGGGGCCTGCTCAACGGGTTCTTCATCGCCAAGGCGAAGGTCCCGCCGCTCATCGTCACGCTCGGCTCGCTCGGGATGGCCCTCGGCCTGGCCGAGGTGATCACCGGGGGAGTGGACCTGCGCGACATCCCGAACGTCATGGTCAACGACATCGGGTTCGGCAACATCTTCTGGCAGGTTCCCTGGGTGGCGGTCATCGCGGCGATCGTCGTCGTGATCGGCATCGTGCTCCTGCATCGGACCCGCTTCGGGCTGCACACGTACGCGATCGGATCAAACCCCGAGGCGGG
>DATCGA010000326.1:0-2004 GCA_036509215.1 Trebonia sp. | reverse complement strand
CGGTCGACGGCCGCCATCGCCACCGGCTGGAGGGCCGGCTCCGCCTGGTCACGGCGGCCGATCGCGGGCTCCTCATCGACCTGCTGGTCGCCTACGGCATCGAGGCCGGAGAGCGGATCGCCGCGCCTCCGCAGGTGGCGGACGACCTGATCAGCTACGGCGGCGCGGTGCTGTGGGAGGTGCCGCAGCGGACCTCTCGGATCAAGGAGGCCGCCCATTACCTGGTCAGCCCGCAGCACCGGGACGCCGCCCAGCAGCAGGCGGAGCCGGCCCTCCAGCCGGTGGCGATGGCGGCCGTCGACCGACCGGTCGCGGGGACGGTGCGGATCAACATCGTCTACACCATGCCCGACCGCCGCCGGAGCGGCCACGCGGCCGCGGTGACGCTTGAGGTCAGCCGGGCGGTGCTGGCGGGCACGGTGCCGGCCTCCGCATCGGAGGAAGCAGCCGAGGTCGTGCTGATCGCCAGCGGGACCAGGTCGGACCGCCGCGCCGCGCGGCTCGGCTACCAGCTGGTCGGCGAGCGCGCGGTGCTCAGGTTCGGGCCGGCCACCGGCCCGCTGCCGAGGCTCCAGTCGACCACCCGGCCGATGCCCCGGCTGCCCACCGGCCCGCTGCCGCGGCTGCGGCGATAGGCCTCAGGAGATAGCCGGCTCCGCCAGCGTGACCTCGGTCGCCAACTCGCCGCCGGGCACGAGGACGAACGAGAAGTCGGCCACGTTGCCCGCCGCCCGCAGGTCGTCCGCGCTCACCCGCACGGCGTCGGCGGCGTCGGCCGGCCCCCGCACGACGACCCGGGCCGCCTCGGCCCGCATGGAGACCTTCGCTTCCGACTTCGCCTTCCTGATCTGGCTGAGCACGGCCGCCGCCGTCGCGAGCACCGGCGAATCGCCAACCCCAGCCGCCACCGGCCCCGAACCCGACGCCAACGGCCACGACGCCCGGTGCACCGACCCCTCCTGCCACCACGACCACGCCTCCTCGGTCACGAACGGCAGGAACGGCGCGAACAGCCGCAGCAGCGCCGACAGCGCCGTCCGCAGCGCCCCCCGAGCCGACGACGCCCCCGCGCCCGAACCGTACGCGCGGGTCTTCACCAGCTCCAGGTAGTCGTCGCAGAACATCCAGAAGAACCGCTCGGCCGCCTCGAGCGCCCCGGCGTGGTCGTACGAATCCAGCGCCGCCGTTGACACCCGCACCACGTCGTCGAGCGCGGCCAGCATCGACCGGTCGACCGCCGCCGTGGCCGGCCCGGCCGCCCCGTCCAGCGACAGCACGAACTTCGACGCGTTGAGGATCTTCACCGCCAGCCGCCGCCCGACCTTGAGCTGCCCCAGGTCGAACGCGGTGTCCACCCCGTACCGGCCGCTGGCCGACCAGTACCGGACCGCGTCCGAGCCGTACTGCTCGAGCAGGTCGACCGGGGTGACCACGTTCCCCTTGGACTTGGACATCTTCTTCCGGTCCGGGTCCAGGATCCAGCCCGAGATCGCGACGTCCGCGAAGGGCAGCGTCCCGAACTCCAGCTCCGACCGCACCACGGTCGAGAACAGCCAGGTCCTGATGATCTCGTGCGACTGCGCCCGCAGGTTCATCGGGAACACCCGCGCGAACAAGTCATCGTCGGTGCCCCAGCGAGCAGTGATCAGCGGCGTCAGCGACGACGTCGCCCACGTGTCCATCACGTCCGGATCGGCGATGAACCCGCCCGGCAGCCCGCGCTGCGCCTGCGCGTAGCCGGGCGCCGCCTCGGACGCGGGGTCCACCGGCAGCTGGGACTCGGAGGGCACGATCGGCGCCGAGTACACCGGCACCCCGGCCCCGTCCACCGGGTACCAGACCGGGAACGGCACCCCGAAGAACCGCTGCCGCGAGATCAGCCAGTCGCCCGCCAGCCCGGACACCCAGTTCTCGTACCGCACCCGCATGTGCTCCGGATGCCAGGTCAGCTCCGAACCCGCAGCCAGCAGCGAAGCGCGGACCGCCGCGTCGCGCCCGCCGTTC
>DATCGA010000325.1:0-4440 GCA_036509215.1 Trebonia sp. | reverse complement strand
TCGTCGGACCCGTCCAGCGCCCGGGCGGCAAGCCCGGCCTTGCTGTCGATCAGCTCGGCGATCCTGGTGTCGATGGTCTGGGCGGCGATGATGCGCCAGGCGGTGACCGGCTCGGTCTGCCCGATGCGGTGGCTGCGGTCGATCGCCTGGGTCTGCTCGGCGTTGGTCCAGGACAGCTCGGACAGCACGATGTTGGACGCGACCTGCAGGTTCAGGCCGACCCCGGCCGCGGTCAGCGAGCACACCGCGACCGCGACGTCCGGGTCGTTGACGAAGGCGTCGACGTTGGCCTGCCTCGTCTTGGGCGTCTGGTCGCCGCGGATGGATGAGAAGCGCACGCCCTGCCGGGCGAAGGCCTCCTCGGCGGCGTCCATCACGTCGATGTGCTTGGCGAAGAAGACGACCTTGCCGGTGCTACGGGCCAGCTGGGCCGCGTAGTCGGCCGCGAGCTCGGCCTTGGCCTGGCCGATGCGCCGCATCATGGTGAACACGTTCTCGCCCGACTTGGCGGCCGCCGCCTCCTTCAGCTCCGACCGGGCGATGCGGAGGACCAGCTCGTGGTCGATGCCGTCGACGGCGGCGTCGGCGGGACGGTTCGCGATCGCCGTCTCGTACCGCGCCACCATCCGGCGGGCGAGGTCGCGCTCGGCCGCCCGGATCGACCGGCCGGCCGGCCCGTCCAGCTCGACCGGGAGGTCGGCGATGCGGCGGGCGGGGATGTCGGCGGCCACGTCCACCTTGCGGCGGCGGACGATGCCGAGGTCGATCACGCTCTGCCGCGCGGCCGCGTAGAAGGCGTGCTCGGCGGGCGTCAGGCCGGTGTCCTCGAGGGCGTCGGCCAGCTCGGCCAGCGGCTTGCTGTCGTCGATCCAGCCCAGGAACTGCCAGATCGCCCGGAAGTCCTCGATGTCGTTGATCAGCGGGGTGCCGGTCAGCGCCATCAGCAGCGGCCGGGCCGTACGGGACCGGATGCGGCTGGACAGCGCGAGCACGTGCTGCGATCGCTGCGAGCTCTCGTTCTTGATGAAGTGGGCCTCGTCCACGACCATGCCGCGGAAGCCGAAATCGCCGAGCCACCCCCGGTGGCGGTCGAGAACCTCGTAGTTCAGCACGACGATGTCGGCGAAGCCGTCGACGGCCTCGCCGTCGCCCTGCACCACCGTGACCGGGCGTTGCGGGGTCCAGCGGGCCGCCTCACGGGCCCAGTTGGTCTTGACCACGCTCGGCACGACGACGAGCAGCGGGTAGGCGTTGGCCGCCTCCGCGGCGAGCAGCGCCTCGGCCGTCTTGCCCAGACCGGGCTCATCGGCCAGCAGGAACGTCCGGTGGCCGGCCGCAGCGGCGGCGACCACCTCGCCCTGATGCGGCATCAGCTCCAGGCCCGCCGGGGTGAACCGCGCCGTGGGGGCCGGAAGCTCCATGCACGCCGGGGCTCCCCCGCTGGCCCGCTCGAAGGAGCTCAGCAGCGGCCCAAGCAGTTCCCAGCCGGCCAGGCGGCGCGGGCGGGACGCGCGCTGCGGAACGGCCGAGAAGTCGGGGGCGAGGAACGGGTTCGCCAGCTGCCGGGAGATCACCGACTGCGGGACGACCCGCGTCGGCGGGCCGCCCGGGGCGCTCGAGGTCTTGGCCGGCGCGGCCTGTTCGCGGGCCGGCTCGACGCCGAGATCCCGCGCCGGCTCGCGCCTGGGCGTCCGGGCGGCGTCGGAGACGCCGGAGTCCTCGGCCAGCAGGGCGAGCAGCCCGGCGTCCTGGACGGCGGTCGCCGCGAGGATCGCGGCGATGCCGTCGAGGCGCTTGAGCTGCTCAGCCCGGTTGCTGCCGCTTCCGGCCGCCGCCAGCACGCGGGCGCGCTCTTCTCGCAGCAGCAGGGCGGCACTCTGAAACTTTGCGCGCACGGCTGGCGTCACGCCGCGCCGCGCGGCCGCCTCCACCTCGCGCACGGTGCGGGAGAGCACCGAGAACACGTCGCCGCGCTGGCGGACGCTCTGCTGCTTCCGCGGGGCAGTACGGCGAGCGCCCTGCTGGCGCTGGCCTGGTCGAGCCACAAACTCCTCCTCTGCGCTGCCGGGCCACCTGGCCGCAGCAGCATGCCGCTCAGTCCCGGGACGGGACGAGGAACGTCCCGGACCGAGGCCTGTAGCTTCGGACCCCCAGCCGATTTGCGGATCACACCGGATCAACGCAAATTTTCACGGCAAGGGTCTCATGCGGACCCGGAGCCGCCGACGGGAGGGCTGCTGACCACGATACGGGAAAATCCCCGCCGGACCAACGATTCGGTTCTCGGGTGCCTTAGTGGTGACAACGCGTGCGCGCGTGCATAATTCCCGACCAGGGCAGACGCGCGAGGGCGGGCCGGGCCGACCCGGGCTGATGCCGGGCCGGCGCGGCGCGCTTCTCGGTTGCGTTCCCCTGCTGGCGGGGTCGGCTACTGGACGACGGACCACACGAAGGTGGCCGTGCCCGAGACTCCTTCCGTGTCGGTCGCGGTCACGGTGACGGTGTAGGTGCCGAGGGTGGTGCCGGCCCCGGAGAACGTCCCGTTCGAGGCGATGCTGATGCCGGGCGGCAGCCCTATGGCGGTGAAGGTGAGCGTCTGCGACGCGTTGGAGTCGACTGCCTGCATGGGGAACGAGACCGCCGTCCCCTTCGGGCTGCTGTAGCCGAACGGGTTGACGACGCCGACCGTCTCCGCGCCAGGCACGCCCGAGTTCGCGGTGACGTTCGCGCCGACCGCGGTGTTGGTCAGCGAAACCCCCGCGCTGGAGGCGCCGGCCGCGATCTGCCCGGTCAGTTCCTGAGCCAGGCTGGTCGAGCCGGTCAGCGGCAGGTTGCCAGAAGAGTCGCCGACCTTGATCGAGTAGCTGCCGGCCTGGGCTTCCCAGGCGTTGCCGGTCGAGGACCAGGAGGCCAGGTCGTGGATGGTGAGCGGGAACGTGACGGTCGCGCTAGCCCCGGGGCTGAGCGTGACTCGCGAGAAGCCCTTGAGCTGCTCGGGCGGGTCGTCGCTTGCGGCCGGGTCGCCGACGTACATCTGCGCCACGTCAGCGCCCGCCTTCGACCCGGTGTTGGTGATCTTCGCGGTCACCGTCGCGTTGCCGTCGGCGTTGAACGCGCCCACCGACAGGTTGGAGAAGGAGAAGCTCGTGTACGACAGCCCGTACCCGAACGGGAACAGCGGGGTGATGCCCGCGGACTGGTACCAGCGGTAGCCGATGCCCACCCCCTCGCTGAAAGCTATCCCGGTGGTGGTGCCGGGCCACTGCGCAGTGGTCTGCGCGGGGACCTGGCTGAGGCTGGCGGGGAACGTGACCGGCAGCTTGCCCGACGGGTCGACGGTGCCGAAGATCAGCGCGGCCGTCGCCGCTCCGGTCTCCTGGCCGCCGTACCAGTTCTCGAACACGCCGGCCACCGAGTTGAGCCACGGCATGACCACCGGCGAGCCGCTGTTGATGACGACGACGGTGTTCGGGTTGGCCGCGGCCACGTCCGCGATCATCGTCTCGTCCGCGCTCGACAGGTCGAGGGTGGTCAGGTCGGTCTCCTCGCCCTCCGGGTCGTTGACGTAGATGATCGCGTCGGTCGCGGCCCGCGCCGCGGCGACCGCCTGGGGGATGTCGGTGGTGCCGTTGTCGTCACCTTGGGTGTAGGTGACCTTGACGTTCGGACCGGCCGCATCCTGGATGCCGGTGATCGGCCAGATCGTGTTCGAGCTGGTGACCGTGCCGCTGCCGCCGCCCGCGAGCTCCACCCCGGCGCCGGCGTCGGTGCCGATCACCGCGATCGACTCGCTGCCACTCGGGTTGAGCGGCAGCAGGCCGTTGTTCTTCAGCAGGACCGTGCCCTCCTCGCCGAGCTGCAGCGCGGTCTGCTGGTGCGCGGCAGTGGAGACGGTGGCGGACAGGGATCCGGTCTGCGGGTTGTCGAACATGCCGAACGCGAACATCTGGGTCAGGATCCGGTCAACCGCGCCGTTGATCGTCGCCTGGCTCAGGGTGCCCGCCGTGAGGGCGGGCTGCAGGGTGGTCGCATCGGAGAACGGCATCGCCACGTCCATGCCGGCCTCCATGGACGGGATGCTCGAGTAGTCGGCGCCCCAGTCGGAGGTGATGAAGCCGCCGTAGTTCGCCTGCTCGTCGAGCCCGTTCTGCTCCATGTCGGCGTTCTGGCAGGAGGCGTCTGCGTTGACCACCGCGTAGGAGCACATCATCGCGGCCGGCGCGGCCTGCTCGGCGGTGGCCTGGAAGGGCGCCAGGTAGAGCTCCTCCAGGGCCTGCTGGCTGACCGTCTCGTTCTTGTCGCCGTTGGGGTACTGCTCCTGGTCGTAGGCGGCGACGTGCTTGACCATGGCCATCACGCCCTGGCTCTGCAGGCCGGTGACCTCGGCCGAGGTGACCTGGCCGGCCAGGTAGGGGTCCTCGCCGTAGGTCTCGTAGGTCC
>DATCGA010000324.1:0-10126 GCA_036509215.1 Trebonia sp. | reverse complement strand
GGCCCGGCCGCAGCTTGGCCGCGGTCCGCGCTAGGCGTGCTAGCTCACCGGCCCTCATGCCGTCCCCCGCCGCCTGCCGAACGAGAGGACCACGGTGAACCACCACAGCAGAATGAACGCCGGGATGGCGGCCAGCAGCGTGATCCAGTCCTGCTCCGACATGACCAGGCTCGGGAACAGGAAGAGGGTGAGGAGCACGGTATGCGGGTTGCCACGCACGTCGAGGAAGTCATCGAGCAGCCTGATACCGCAGCCGAGAACGAACATGCCAATCAGCACGGGCACCCATCCGCCATACCGGTACAGGTCCCCGATCGGGGTAATGGTCGTTGAGCTGTAGACCGTCGGCGGGAGCTGGTAGTACTCCTGGCCGAACTCGTAACCGGTGGCGAGGATCGGCTTGGCCGGCCACAGCGCGCGAGGTATCAGCGCACTGAGCGGGCCGGTGATGAGCTGGACCGGATCGGAATACAGGATCTGGCCCGGTGTGCGCTGCATGATGATGGCGGGGGCGTCGATGTCCTGCCCCCGTTCCAGCAGGTAGCTGATTGATCCGGGGATCGCGGCAAGCAGGTTGTCGCCGCCGTTGAGCGTGTCGCGCAGAATCTGCGGTGCCATGCCAACGGCCTGCCCGGCGGAAAGGGTGCTGCCCGTCGCTTCCCGCGCGGTAGCCCGGTAGGCGGCGGTGAACGGGATGACGATGGCGAGGAAGATGATCCCAACGGCGACAAGCATCGCCTTGGGCAGCCGGTTTCTTGCGGCGGTGTAGGGAATGGCGACCGCAAGCACGGCGTTCGCGTAGTTCTCCTTCTGGCCGGACGCGATGGCATAGCCGATCTCGGCCAGGAACAAGACGATCAGGGTGACGCGCGCGCTGCCGAGCCGCTCCCTAAAGGCCTGGAGCGCCGCCACCGCGACGCCGACCTGGCCGCACAGGCCGAGCAGGATGAGTATCTGGCCGTACCAGGTCGCCGTGCTTACCGCGGAAGCGGCGTTCCCAACATAACCGAACCGGCTGCTTGCGAGGGCGCTCACGAGCCGGGCAAGCGTGCCGATCCCGTATAGCAGCCAGGGGGTCAGCGGGCTGCGTACGTCGGCGCTGAACCGCCGCCGAAGGCCATCGACGCCGCGGGCGGCGACACCGCGGATGAGCCCCCCCGGGCCGACCAGGTACCCCGCGAACCACATCGTGGTTCCCGCGGCGACCAGCCACAGGGCGCGAACCACGTTGGCCAGGACGATCTCGGCCGCCACGGTGCTCTGCACCTGGTCAAGGGTCATGGTCGCCAGGCCGTACATCGTCCCGGCCCAGATCATCATCCACGGTCCAAGACGCCAGCTCGCGGGCCCGTAGCCGGGGCCCCGGACCGCGAGCACGACGAAGAGCAGGCCGTAGATGTACGAGCCAAGGGCAAGGCCTCCCCAGAAGACCGCGTCTTCTGGAACGGCCGCGTTGATCGCCACGCAGAGCAGCGCGGCCGAGGCAGCCAGGAGGCAGAGCGCGCCGAGCGCCGGACGGCCGCTCTGCTGCCGCGCCCCGCTCAGCCGCACGCTGCCGGGGGCGGCGGGGGTTACGTCCGGCGACGACACGTGGATTCCCTCGGAGGCCATGCGCCTAACCGGCGATCGCCCGCACCCGCGCTGCGGGGGCACCGGAAACGGCGAGCAGATCGCCGCCTACGGCGGGCAGTTCGAGGAGGCGCTCGAGGACGAGCCGGCCACGGCCGGTGAGCACGTGCCGGGCGCAGCGGATGCGGTAGATCTCGTATCCGCGCTCGGCGAGCCAGCCGAAGGGTGCCTGCGCGGCCACGTCGTCGAGCAGTTCCGGCGCGTACTCGAAGACGACGGAGGGCGCGTGCCTGGCGATCGTGTCGGCCGCACCCCGGACCACGGCGGCCTCGTGGCCTTCAACGTCGATCTTGATCAGCGCGACCGGGGCTCCGGCGCACACGCTGTCGACCGTCACCACCGGGACCGTGGTGACGGCCCCGGTCAGGTAGGGGTGGTGCATGAGGCTCGCCCTTGCCCGGTTGGTGTCCAGAGGACTCGGCCGATACAGCCGCATCCGGCCGGCTCGCTCCCCGGCCGCCGCGTTCACCACCCGGACGTTGGCCACGGCGTTGAGCGACATGTTGCGACTGCCGCGAAGCACCAAGTCGGGGTCGGGCTCGATGGCGATGACCTCGCCGTCCGCGCCGGCCAGCCTGGCCAGCCTGACGGTGTGCACGCCAACGTTGGCCCCCACGTCGACGCACCGGTCCCCGGGCCGCACCAGGTGGCTGAACAGCTCGCCGAAGTGCTTCTCATAGCTGCCGAACGCCCATAGCTGCCATTCAAGTGTGCTTGACAGGTCGGCGTCGAAGGTGTCGCCGGCCACCGTGGTCACCCGGGTGACGGACCCTTTCGGCTGGTAGCGCGTCTTGGCGTAGGAGTTGAACAGCAGCCGGGCCGGGCCGCGCAGCGGCACGCGCTGGCCGAGGACGGGGGCTAGCGGGCTCTTGGCAAGGCTGAACATCGTATCTCCGATGAGGGTCGGCGATGACGGTCCCGGCGACGCCGGGACCGGGGATAGCGGGACAGCCGGCACGGGGGCCAGGCCGAGGGCCACGGCCTCGGCCCGGATGCCGTCGGCGAAGGAACGGGGGGCGTAGGCCAGATCTCGAACGGCGGCGTCAATGGGGAATGCCTTGTCCTCGGCCAGGCGCTGCCACTGCTCGACCCGGATGCGCGGATGGCGGCTGAGGCGTTCGTACCAGCCGGTAGCGGCGATCACCGGCGCCAGCGGCACCGGCACGAGATGAACCCGGCAGTTGACGGCCGCCGCTGACAGCCGCAGCAGTTCGGCGAACGTCAGCGGCGAAGGCCCGGCCACCTCGTACCGGTGGCCGGCCGTTTCCGGTCGCTCCACCGCGGCGAGAACGGCCCCGGCCACGTCCGCCACGTGCACGGGCTGCTGGAGCCTGCGGCCGCCACCGGGCACCGGCAGCACAAGCGGCAGGCCGACGCCGCGCCCCTGACCGCCGCCCGGCACCGGGATCTGACCGAGGCGGGACAGCCGCCCCAGCCGGGCGAGCAGCACGAGCAGCCGGGACAGGTTCCTGTCGTCGGCCGTGCCGTAGATCATCGTCGGACGCAGGATCGTCCAGTTCAGCCCAGAGGAGCGGATCGTCTCCTCGGTCGCCAGCCGCACGGCCTTCGTCCGGGCCTTCAGGGTCGTGGTGACCGCGGTGGTCGAGACGAACACCGCCCGGTCAAGCCCCGAGCCGGCCGCCGCGCCGACGATCGCGGGGCCGTCCCCGAAGCCGAGCGACGCCAGGTTGACGAGCGCGTCGCAGCGCGCGCGGGCGAAGACGGCGGCCAGCGCTTCCACGTCATCGCCGAGGTCGCCCGCCAGCGGCGTGGCCCCCCGCACAGCGACCGTTCGCGCTGCCTCGGCCGAGCGGGCCAGGGCGACGCAGGAATGCCCGCGCCGGGCCGCCTCCGCGAGGACGTGCCCGCCGAGAAAACCGCTCCCGCCGGTCACCAGAAGCTTCACCGGGCGACCCCGCGCCGCCGGAGGCCACCGTGGACGCCCCGGCTGGGGCCGGCCGCGCTGAGGTCAAGGACCTTGCGGTACTCCCGGGCGAGCGCCGCCCGGTCATAGCGCCGCTCAACGAACCCCCGGCCCGCCTGCCCCATCACCGCCCGCAGCTCCGGGTCAGCCGCGAGCGCGCCGATGGCGGCCGCGAGCGAGCCGCTGTCTTCCGGCGGCACCAGGGCCGCGCCCGCCTCGGCCAGGATCTGCGCGGCCTCGCCGGTAACCGAGCCGATCACGGACTTGCCCGCGGCCAGGTACTCGAACATCTTGGACGGGATGAACGTCGCGAACAGCCGCACCTTCCGCAGCGGCACCAGGCAGATGTCCGCCGCCGCCAGCAGCGCCGGCATGTCGGCGTTCGGCACCCCGGGCAGCAGCGTCACGTTGCCCAGCCCGAGTTCCGCCACCCGGCGCTCCAGGCGCCGCTTGTCCGCGCCGTCTCCCACGAATGCGAATCGGATCGTCTGCCTGCTACCCGCCGCCGCCCGCTCGGCGGCGGACCCGGCCCCGCCGGCGCCGGCGCCACCGGGGCGGTCAAGGATGGCCGCCGCGTCCGCGATGGCAGGCAGCGCCTGCGAGATCCCGTGCGTCCCGGCGTACAGCACCAGGCAGTCCTCGGGCCCGGCGCCCAGCCGCGCCCGCAGTCGGCGCCGCTCGTCGGCGGTGCCCGCGGTGCCGGCGGCGGGCGCGAACCGCCCGAGGTCCACGCCGTTCCTGATCGTGTGCACCTTCTCCGGCGGCACCCCGCGCCGGATGAGGTCGGTCCGGAATCCCTCGCTGACCACGACCACCTGGTCCGCGACGGCGTAGGCGGCGAGCTCGAGGCGCTCGAGCGCCCGGATGACGAGCGGGTTGGTCAGCACGCCGAGCTCGACGAAGATCGCGGGCCACAGATCGCGCACCTCGACCACGAACCTGGCCCGTTTCAGCCGGGCGAGCGCCCAGCCGGACAGGATGGAGAAGAAGGTCGGCGAGGAGACCACGACGACGTCGGCCGGCCCGCTCGACCGCCCGCCGAGGAGCACGCTGCTCGCCATGAAGCTCAGGTGGCCGAGCGTCTTGCGGGCAATCCCCTCGTTCGGCGTCGCGTACAGCCAGGTGCGGACCACCCGGTAGCCATCGCAGCGCTCCCGGCGCAGGACGGCCCGCCGGTACCGCCGCGGCAGCACCCCGGTCGGGTGGTTGGGCATCCCGGTCAGCACCGTGACCTCGTCGCCGTCCGCCGCCCAGGTCGCGGCGAGCCCGGACAGCCGGGCCTGGGGGGCGCCGGTTTCCGGCGGGAAGTAGTGAGTGACGATGAGCACGCGCAAGTCAGGCCTTCTCCATTTCAGATATCGCTTCCGCCCCGCCGGCGGCGTAGGGGGCGCCGACCAGATCAGCGACGCCGCCTGTGCCGGGGGCGCCATCAAGACCCGCCCGCGCGAACAACCCCGGCGAGCCGAGGTAAGCCGCGAGCACCCCGAGCCCGGCCAGGTCCGCCGCCGCCCGGGCATCGGCACCGCCGCGCAGTCCGGCCAGGCCGAGCAGGCACAGCAGCACCGTCAGGGCCGAGGTCAGCACCGTGACCTCCGCGTGCGACCATCCCGCGTCGCACCAGCGCTGGTAGACGTGCGTGCGGTGCGGCTCGAGCCACCGCTCGCCGCGGCGGACGCGCCGCTGCAGCGTCCAGGCGACGTCCGCCAGGTACAGCGCCACCGGGCCGGCCACCGCCTCGGCCCGCACCCCGAGCACGATCAGCCGGACGGCCAGCACCGCCAGCGCCGCCCCGATCGTGTAGCTGCCCACGTCGCCCAGGAAGACCCGCGCCCGGACGGCGTTCCAGGGTAGGAAGGCGACGGCGCCGACGGCCAGCGCCAGCCCGGCCGCGACGCCGAATCCGTCCCGCCGCCAGCCCGCCAGGCATGCGTACACGACCCCGCCGATGAGGGCGTGCGCACCGGAGATGCCGTTCACCCCGTCCATGAAGTTGACGGCGTTGACCAGGCCGACCAGCCAGCAGGCGGCGGCGCAGGCCGCCACCGCGACCGCCAGCGGAGGCATTGGCAGCCGCGCGACGAGCAGTGTCGCCACCGCGGCGGCCCCCGCCGTCTGCAGCGCCAGCCGGGTGACCGCCGGCAGCCCGCGCACGTCGTCGACCAGGCCGAGCAGGCCGAAGAAGGCGACCGCGAGCGCGAACGCGAGGCCCGCGGCGACGGCGCCGGACGCGACCGCGACCGCCGCCGCGGCGAGCAGGCCGACGGCGATCGGCGCCCCGCCCCCGCGCGGCGTCGCGATCGAGTGCGACGATCGCGTGCCGGGGACGTCGAGCACTCGGCCCCTGCGCAGCAGCGCGATCGTCGGCGGCTCGGCCGCGAGAACGATCGCGCCGCAGGTCACGACCGCCCACACCACCCTGTCCCCTGTCACGTTCGGCATGTTAACAGAGATGATTACTCTCAGTTGTTGTTTGAGAACTCCGCGCTACCAGAATGCCGCGGCGACGTTTTCCCCGGCCGGGTAAAGGGCTGGTAACCGCCGTAATAGCCGTAGTCCCCCTGGGCGCCGGCCTTGTTGAGCACCATGCCCACCAAGGGCGCGCTCGCCTGCGCGAGCTTCTCCGCCGTGCGCCGCAGCTCGGCCCGCCTGGTGTGGCCGGCCGCCACCACCAGCAGCACCGCGTCGGCGTAGCCGGACAGAATCAGGGCGTCGGCCACCGGCAGCACCGGCGGGCTGTCGAGCAGCACAATGTCGAACCGCTCGGCCAGCTCGGCGACGACCGACCGCATCTGGTGGCTGCCGAGCAGCTCAGTCGGGTTCGCGACGATCGATCGCGTGTCGATGATCCACAGGCCCTCCGCTCCAGGCACCGGCCGCACGGCCGATCCTAGCGACTGCCCGCCCGTCAGTACCGACGACAGCTCGGCGCCTTCGTCCGGCGGAAAGAACTGGCCGAATCCCGGCCGGCGCAGATCGCACGAGACCAGCACCGTCCGCGCCCCGGCCTGGGCGAACACCGCTCCCAGGTTGACCACCGTGGCGGTCTTCCCGTCGCCGGCGCTCGGGCTGGTGACCAGGAGGGTGCGCAGCGGGCGATCCTGCCGGGCGAACTGCAGTGAGGTGCGCAGCGACCGGTACGCCTCGGCGGGCTGCGAGGTGGGGTCGCTGACCGCTATCACCGTCCGGCCCGTCTTCTTCCGCCACAAGGACACCACCGGCACCGTGGCCAGCACCGGCGCGCCTGCCACCCCCTCGACCGCCTCGCCGCTGGTCAGGGTGTCGTCCAGGCTATGGCGGAGGAACGCCGCCCCGACGCCGAGCGCGAGCCCCGCCAGCAGCCCGAGCAGCGCGTCCTGGAGCGGCTTGGGCGAACTGGGCGAGGTCGGCGCGGTGGCCGGCGTGACGAGCTCGAGCCCGGACGACGCGGTCGCCCCGGCCACCTGGAGCTGGGCGAGCTGCCCCTTGAGCACCGCCTGCTGGTTGGAGAGCGCGGCTGCCTGCGACGAGCTCGACGAGAGCTTGCCGATCTCCTTGCCGAGCGCGTTGATCTGGCTCGTGAGCTGGGCCTCGGCCACGGCCAGGTTGCTGATCGTGGTCGCCGTCGACCAGCGGACGAAGGCCCGCGCGTAGGTGTTTGCGATCGTCGCCGCGCGGGCCGGGTCGGAGCTGACCGCGGTCACCGCGATCACGTTGGTCGCGCCCACCTCGGCCGCCGAGATCCCCGGCGCGCTGCCAAGCTGCGCGCGGACCTGGCTCTGGACCTGGGCGCTGGTGACCAGCTGCAGCTCGGTCTCCACGTCGGCGGGGGTGAGCTCGTTCGAGTTCGCGCCGGTGGTGAGGTTGACGCTGCCGACCGACTGCACCAGCAGCTGGGCCGTGGCCGAGTACTGCTTGGCCGCGGTCAGCGACAGGGCCAGGCTGAGACCCAGCCCGAGGAGCGCGACCGCGGCCACCCACCAGCGCCCCGCCCGCAGGATATGCAGGTACCCGCGGAGCGTCGGCTCGGACCCAGGCTCAGCCATCTTCATTTCCCCCGGATTCACGCTCGATCTGTGGACAGGCGTTGCGAACGAGAGCTAACAGTACAGGAATAATTACTGTCCGTGATTTAATCAACGCAGTGTCTGCGGTTCTGCTTCTCTGCACAGCCAACGTCTGCCGATCGGTCATGGCGCAGGCCATGCTGTCGACGCGACTGGCCGCGCGCGATGTCACGGTTCCCGTCGCCTCGGCCGGATTGCTCCCCGGCGACCGGATGCCGCCGCCCGCGGTGATCTCGGTCATGGCCGCCCGCAGCATCGACGTCAGCCGCCACCGAAGCCGGGCCGTCACCGTCGACGACCTCGCCGCGGCGGACCTGATCCTGGGACTGGCCAGGGAGCACGTCCGGCACGCGGCGGTGCTGCGGCCGGAGGCATGGCCGCGCGCGTTCACGATCCGCGAGCTGCTCCGCCGCGGCCGGCTGGCGGGCGCCCGCGTCCCCGGCGAGCCGCTGGGCCACTGGCTGGCCAGGGCCGCCGACGGGCGCCGCCGGGCCGACCTGCTCGGCGACAGCCCGGCCGACGACGTGGCCGATCCGGCCGGCGGCCCGCTGGCCGCCTACCAGGCCACCGCGCACCTGCTCGATCAGCTCACCCGCGACCTCGCCGATCTCGGGTGGCCGTGGTGCGGGTCGCTGCGGGAGTCGCCCGGGCCCGTTCGGGATGAAGACTTTTAAGTCCTTTCTCCCGAACGGTCCCGTGTTTCACGGCGATCGGTCAGACGACTTCGGTAACCGTGGCCTGCAGGCGTCGCTGCTCCGACGGGCCCGGCCCGGGCGGGGCCTCCCCGGTCGCGCACTCGGCCAGCCGCCGGATGAGGTCATCGGCCGCGCCGTCGAGGTCGAGCCTGATCAGCTCGCCCGGGTCGAGCGGCTTGACCTGCGCATGCCTGACCAGCGGATGACTGGGCCGGTAGTCCACCTCCTCGACCCCGAGCAGGTCCTCGGTCAGCTTCTCACCCGGGCGGAGCCCGGTGTAGACGATGTCGACCGGATGAGCGGACTGCGCCGACAGCCGCCGGGCGATGTCCGCGATCCGCACCGGCTCGCCCATGTCGAGGATGAGCACCTCCCCACTGCCGCCGATGACGGACGCCTGCAGGACCAGCTGGACCGCCTCGTCCACGGTCATGAAGTACCTGGTCACCTCCGGGTGCGTCACGGTCAGCGGACCGCCCGCCTTCACCTGGGCCGAGAACGCGCCGAGGACCGAGCCGCGGCTGCCGAGGACGTTGCCGAACCGGACGCTCAGGTAGGTGCCATCGGACTGGCCGGCCATGTGCGCGGTAAGCCGCTCGGCGATTCGCTTGGAATAGCCGAGCACGCTGACCGGGTCCGCGGCCTTGTCGGTGGAGATGTTGACGAACGACTCGACCCCGCAGGCGGCGGCCGCCTCGAGCACCGTCAGGGTGCCGAGCACGTTGCTCTGCACCGCCTCGGCCGGGTAGCGCTCGAGCAGCGGCAGGTGCTTGAGCGCGGCCGCGTGGAAGACGATCTGCGGGCGGAACCGGTCGAACATCTGGCGAACCCGGCGCGGGTCCCTGATGTCGGCCAGCACGGTCTCGTCGGAGTCGAGCAGGGCGCGCCCGTGCAGCGTGAGCTGGACCTCGTGCAAGGCCGACTCGTCGCGGTCGAGCATGATCAGCTCGGCCGGCGCGAACTGGTGGAGCTGGCGGCAGAGCTCCGAGCCGATCGAGCCCCCGGCCCCGGTGACGAGGATGCGCTTGCCCGTGAAGCGCCCCGCGATCGCGGTCACGTCGGTCCTGACCGGGCGGCGGCCGAGCAGGTCGCTGATCCTCGGGTCGCGGACGCCCTCGATCCTGGCGCCGCCGCTGATCAGCTCGGTGGTCGTCGGCACCACCTTGGGGGTGAGCCCGCACTGCTCCGCCCGCGCGGTCAGGTCGCGGATCACCGTGCCGCTGGCCCTCGCGATCGCGATCACCAGCACCGTGGCCCCGGTCGCGGCGGCTACCTCGGCCATCCTCGTCCGATCGCCCCCGACCGCGATCCCGTGCACCCGCAGCCGTCGCTTGTCCGGGTCGTCGTCGAGCAGCGCGACCGGCTGGTAGGCCGCGCCCGGCTCCGCCAGCAGCCGGGTGATCAGCGCGATGCCCGCCTCGCCGGCCCCGAAGACGATGACCTTGACCCCGCCCGTCGTCTGTTTTCCACGCCGCTGCCGCGCGGCGTAGAGCACGTACCGGGCGACGGCGATCGTCGGCAGCGCGATCAGCGTGCCGCCCGCGACCGTCTGCACCGCGTCCCGCTGGCCGCCGACGAGCAGGCCGCTCACCAGCACCAGGGGCACCAGCATCAGGCCGCCGGCGGCGGCCACCCCCAGCACCTCGTCCAGGCTGCCCCGCTGATGCCGGCCTCGGTAGAGGCCGGCCAGCAGGCCGCACGTCACCGAGAGCACCCCGATGCCGAGCACCGCGCCGGCCACCTGCAGCGTCCCCATCCGGCTGCCGCGGATGTCGGTGGTGATCCAGGCCGCGTAGCATAGGGCCGACACCCACACGATCGCGTCGTAGCCGGCC
>DATCGA010000323.1:0-5554 GCA_036509215.1 Trebonia sp. | reverse complement strand
GGACCTACGAGACCTACGGCGAGGACCCCTACCTGGCCGGCCAGGTCACCTCGGCCGAGGTCACCGGCCTGCAGAGCCAGGGCGTGATGGCCATGGTCAAGCACGTCGCCGCCTACGACCAGGAGCAGTACCCCAACGGCGGCAACAACGAGACGGTCGGCCAGCAGGCCCTGGAGGAGCTCTACCTGGCGCCGTTCCAGACCACCATCCAGCAGTCCGCTCCAGCCGCCATGATGTGCTCCTACGCGGTGGTCAACAACGCCGCCTCGTGCGAGAGCGCCGACCTGCTCCAGGACGGCCTCTACGAGCAGGCTAACTACGGCGGCTTCGTCACCTCCGACTGGGGCGCCGCAGGCTCTGCGGTCGGGGACGCCAACGCCGGCATGGCCGTCGCGATGCCGTTCTCCGACGCGAGCAACATCACCGCCGCCCTCACGGCGGGCACGCTGAGCCAGGCGACCGTCAACTCGCTGGTGTCGGAGATCCTGACCCAGATGTTCGCCTTCGGCGACTTCGACAACCCGCCGGCGGGCTCTCTGTCCGCCACCGTCACCAGCGCGGCGCACCAGCAGACCGCGCTCGATCTCGGCGAGGAGGGCACGGTCCTGCTCAAGAACAACGGCCTGCTGCCCCTCAACCCGAACATGACCGGCTCGATCGCGGTCATCGGCACCGACGGCGGCGCCGCGGTGGAGCTGGCAGGCGGCGGCAGCGGCGGGGTCGACAGCTCGAACACGGTCTGGCCGCTGACCGGCATCCAGGACGCGGTCGGGCCGAACGTCAAGGTCACCTACACCGCGGGCGACGACAACGGCACCACCGACATCCCCCAGGCGGTCGCCGCCGCCAAGGCCGCGACCGACGCGATCATCTACGTCAACCTCCCGGAGGGCGAGGAGAGCGACCTGACGTCGCTCGACCTGTCCAGCGCCGACGAGACGATGATCGAGCAGGTGGCGGCGGCCAACCCGAACACGATCGTGGTCATCAACAGCGGCGGCCCGGTCGTCATGCCGTGGCTCGGCAACGTGGCCGGGGTGTTCGAGAACTGGTACGGCGGCGGCGAGACCGGTGCCGCGACGGCCGCGCTGATCTTCGGCACCGTCGACCCGTCGGGCAAGCTGCCGGTCACGTTCCCCGCCAGCCTCAGCCAGGTCCCCGCGCAGACGCAGGCGCAGTGGCCCGGCACCGCCACCGGGACGGTCTACAGCGAGGGCGTGGACATCGGCTACCGCTGGTACCAGTCGCAGAACATCGCCCCGCTGTTCCCCTTCGGGTTCGGCCTGTCGTACACCAAGTTCGCGTTCTCCAACCTGTCGGTGGGCGCGTTCAACGCCGACGGCAACGCGACGGTGACCGTGAAGATCACCAACACCGGGTCGGTCGCGGGCGCTGATGTGGCGCAGATGTACGTCGGCGACCCGGCCGCAAGCGACGACCCGCCCGAGCAGCTCAAGGGCTTCTCGCGAGTCACGCTCAGCCCCGGGGCGAGCGCGACGGTCACGTTCCCGCTGACCGTCCACGACCTGGCCTCGTGGTCCTCGACCGCGAACGCCTGGGAAGCGCAGGCGGGCTCGTACTCGATCGCGATCGGCGACTCGTCCGCGAGCCTGCCGCTGACCGGGTCGACCAGCCTCGGCCAGACCCTCACCGGCCAGGTCGCGGCGGGTACCTCGGGCGCGGGCACGTCGGCCGCCAACACGGCCGTCAGCGCGAACGTCACCGCGAACTCGGGCGTGCCTGGCGCGGAGACGGTCGGCGTCGTCAACCCGTTCGGCTTCAGCAGCCCGAAGGGCACGGCGGTCTCGTTCCCCATCTCGGCGGTGGACTCCAACTCGGCCCAGACCCTGGCCTTCACCGCGACCGGGCTGCCGCCCGGCATCTCGATCGCGTCCAACGGCACGATCTCCGGTACCGGGAGCACGCTCGGGACCTACACGGTGACGGTGACCGCGACCGACGCGAAGGGAGTGTCAGGCACGGCCACGTTCGTGTGGTCCGTCGTGCAGTGAGCTAAGCGCTCCGGATAGCCAGTGAGCACGGTGCCCCGCTTGCCGGGCACCGTGCTCACTGCTGTTCCCAGCGGTGCGGCGCATCCGATGTTCGAACCGATTCGATCGCCGTCGCGGTGCAGGACCGGGCGTGCGGAATCGATATCGGAAACCCGCCTATTCGCTGAAACCCAAGCGTGCTAGGCATTTCAGCCCGGCTGGATTCGATCGTTCGCGTTGGCCGCGCGCTATGTAGTCGAACGGAAGAGAACCGATTCGATTGTTCTCGGCTATTGCACGACCGGACTTAGGCGGCTTACATTCCAAGCACCGCGATGGCCATCGCACCGTTCAGGTTCTCGTTCCCAGAGGAGGACATTGATGTCCAAATCCCGCCTGCGGCCGATCGCCGTCCGGCTCGCCGTCACCGCCGTCCTGGTGGCCGGCGCCGCCATCGGCGCGGCCGCGGCCCCGTCGGCCGCATCCGCCACGTCCACGCTGGTGGTGGACGCCAACTCGCCCTACCGGACCGTCACCCACGTCGCCTCCGGCGCCCTGTACGGGCTCGACACCGCGACCGACCCGGCCGACAGCCTGGTCGAGCCGCTGCACCCGAACACATTCGTCCAGATGGCGCCGGGCGGCAAGCAGCTCCCAAATGGCGAGTCCGCCCCCGGCGGTGATTCTCTGGTCGTTGCACCGGAAGCCGCCGCTGCAGGGGCGAAGGTCGTAGTGCGGATGCCGGACTGGTACCCGAACTTCCCCTACGTCTGGGTCAGCTGGAGCAACTGGCTGAGCGCGGTCGACACCCAGGTCAAGGCCGTCCTCGCCTCCGGCGACAGCGACATTAGCGCGTTCGAGCTGTGGAACGAGCCCGACTGGACCTGGAACACCGCCGCCGCCGGGTCCTTCACCGCGGGCTGGGCCCGCACCTTCGACGAGGTCCGCGCTGATGACCCGAGCGCGGTCATCCAGGGCCCCAGCTACTCGACCTTCAACGCGAGCTGGATGACCACGTTCCTGACCGCCGCCAAGGCCAGCGGCACGGTGCCGAACATCCTCAGCTGGCACGAGCTAAACGGGGCCGGGAGCATCCCGGCCGACGTCGCCAGCGCCAAGTCGATCGAGGCCAGCCTCGGCATCGGCCCGCTTCCGATCGCGATCGAGGAGTACGCCGAATCCAGCCAGGTCGGCATCCCCGGCGACCTGGTCGACTACATCGCCAACTTCGAGCGCTCGGGCGTGAGCAACGCCGAGCTCGCCTTCTGGAATAAGTACGGCACCCTTGGCGACACGCTGGTCAGCACCGGCGGCAGCCCCAACGCCGCCTACTGGCTCTACCGGTGGTACGGCGCGATGACCGGGAACATGGTCACGGTCCTTCCGCCCGGAAGCGACGGCGTCGGGCTCGACGGGGCCGCCTCCGTCAACTCGGCCGGCAACCAGGTCAGCGTCATCTTCGGCGGCGGCAGCGGCTCGACGGCGGTCACCGTCAACGGTCTCAGCTCGCTGTCCGCCTTCGGGTCCACCGCCCACGTGGTGCTCGAGCAGACGGTCTCGGCCGGCCGGACCAGCGCCGACGCCGGCCCGCTGATCATCTCCAGCGGCAACGTCGCGATCAGCGGCGGCTCGATCACCGTCCCGGTCAGCTCGATGAACGCGGCCAACGGCTATCACCTGCTGGTCACCCCCGGCAGCAGCTCGGCGCTGTCCGGCGGCTACACGATCACCAACGTCAACAGCGGGCTCAGGCTCGACACCAGCGGCAGCGGCACCTCGGCGGGGACGCTGGCGGTCCAGGCGACGGCGGACAGCAGCAGCACCCAGGACTGGACGCTGGTCCCCGAGGGGTCCAACTACTACGAGATCGAGAACAACGCCAGCGGGCTGCTGCTCGGCGTCTCCAACGAGGAAATCACGGCCGGCGCCGACGCGCTGATCTGGACCGGCAACGGCACCTCGGATCACCTCTGGCAGGTCATCTCCGAGGGCGGCGGCGAGTACAAGATCGAGAACTACAACAGCGGGCTGATGCTCGGCGTGAATGACGAGAGCACCGCCTCCGGCGCGCAGGTCCTGCAGTGGACCGACAACGGAACCCCCGACCACCTGTGGAAGCTGGCCGCGACCTGATCCCGACCGCCGGCGCGCCTGCCCCTGCCCTCCCCGGCGAGGGCAGGGGCGCGGGCGCCGGTCAGGCCGCGAGCTGGTCCAGAACCTCGGTCTTGATCCTGGCCAGGGTGTCGGCCCGGGTGTCCGGGCCGAGGTTCCAGTCGGGCAGGATGAACTCGTCGAAGCCGAGCTCGGCGTACTGCCCGAGCTGGTCGACCACGGCCGATGCCGAACCGGAGAGGGTGGCCCGGCCGGCCGGCGTCGCGGCCGCGCCCAGGTTGATGAAGGCGTTGACCGAGGTCCGCATCGTGGCCGGGTCGCGCCCGGCCTTGTCGCAGGCCGCCAGCAGGGCCGTACGGTGGACCGCGGCCTGCTCGGGGGTACCCCAGGTGTTCCACTCGTCGGCCTGGCGCGCGGTGATCCCGAGCATCCGCGGGCTGCGGGTGCCGACCAGGATCGGCAGCGGCGACTGGACCGGCTTGGGGTCGCAGGGGGCGTCGGCGAAGTGGTAGAACTCGCCGTCGAACGTGGTCGTGTCCTGGGTGAGCATCGACCGGACGATCGTGATCGCCTCCTCGAACCGGCTCACCCGCCTGCCCGGCCGCTCGAGCTCGATGCCGTAGGCGTGGTGCTCGTTGATCTGCCAGCCCGCCCCGAGGCCGAGCACCATCCGGCCGGCCGACAGCCGGTCGATCGTGGCCGCGCGCTTGGCCAGCAGGGCCGGGTGGTGGACCGAGGTGGGCGAGACGAGGGTCCCGATCCGGACCCGGTCGGTGACCGCCGCCAGCGCGGGCAGGAGCCCCCAGCACTCGTACGAGTCGCCCCGCGCAGGCGTCGCGTCCCCGGTGTTGGGCATGTAGTGGTCGGCCAGCCAGACGCCGTGCCAGCCTGCGGCCTCGGCCGCGCGCACCTCGTCCAGGAGCTCGGCGGGCCGTCGGTCGTTGTCGGGCCAAAGCGAGAACTTCATAGCCCTAACCCTAGAGATCCGGTGACCTCACGCCGCCAGCGAGGGCACGCGGACGAGTTCCCTGTCGGCCGGCCGCCGGGTCGCGGGCTCGGGACGGGGGGCGGAGCGAGCGAGGCAGGCGAGCGCAACGCCGGTGACGAGCACCGTGCAGCCGGCCGCGAGGGCGCCCGCCAGGCCGATCGGCGGCGTCTCGCCCAGTAGCCCGACGCCGACGGCCACGCTGGCGACCGGGGTGACCGCGGCGATGATCGGCAGCGTGAGGATGGGCCAGCCGGTCTGGTAGGCGGTCTGCGTCAGCAGCACGTTGCCGATCCCGCACCCGACCACCGCGTAGACCGTCCAGGAGGTCGCCAGGGCGGCCGGCCCGTGCCCCGCCACATGGGAGAACGCCATGGTCACAACCGCCGAGCAGGCATCCGCGAGCCCGGCCGCGACCGCCAGCAGGATCGCCCGGCGGCGTCCCGCCGCCCGCAGGCCGGCCACC
>DATCGA010000322.1:0-6793 GCA_036509215.1 Trebonia sp. | reverse complement strand
CCGGCGACCTCCCGCCGCTGCCGCACCTCTAACGCCGCCCCGGCTAGCGCCCGCGCCGCCGGCGCCGCCGCCGCGTCGGCGACTCCACCTCGTCGGCCGCCCCTTCACCGGCGGCCGAGCCGTCCTCACCCGTCCTGCCCGTGCCTCGCGCCGGCGGCGGATCCGTCCGCCCGGGCGCCGCCGGCGGCCCGGCGGCCCCGTTCGGCGCGGCCACGCCCGTTTTCACCGGCGCGACCGGCGCCGAGCCGCCCGTCCCGCGCACCGCGTCCGTCCCGCGCACCGCGCCCGCTCCGCGCACCGCGTCCGTTCCGCGCACCGCGTCCGTCCCGCGCACCGCGCCCGCTCCGCCCGCCCCGCGTACGCTGCCCGTCTCCCGTCCCGTGCTCGTCCCGCGTCCCGCGCCCGCTCCGCCCCCCCGGCCAACGCGGGTGATCCGCGCCTCGCGCTCGGCCGCCGCGGCCAGCTGCTCGTCGGTTGGCCGCGACACGTCCCTAGCCCGCATCGCGGTCGATAGCGTGATCCTCATACCTGCCACGCCTCCAGTGTCTCCCATTTCGGCCAACTAGCCGTACGCGGCCGCCAACCGCGTCCGCCACCCCGCGTCCGCCACCCGCGGCCCGCCGAGCTCGCCATCGGTTCAGCCAACCCCACCCATCTCACCCGCCTCAATAGCAACGCCGCGGAGCCCGAAAACCCCGCATTGCCGTCAGCGTGTGCCGGACGGGTCGTATAGAGCCCCCAACGGAACACGATCATGCTCAGGCGTCGATGACGCGCGCCCTTTCAGCACACGATCGCCCCATTCGTCAGCGCTCACCCGCCTACAAGGGGCAAGACCGCCCCCGTTGTCCACTGAATTCGACCGTGCGTCGCTTCGTTGTCCGGAACTCAACCCCCGATTTGGGGCCACCTGCGCTCTCGCTCGTCAAGAACGCTCGTCAAGAACGCGAGCTGCTCGGGTAAGGCGACGCGCGAGGCGGCGAAGGTCAGAAGATCCGGGGGCACCAAGGCGCGGGGTCCCAGCTCAACGCGGTGGAGAGCGCGCCCACCGCGCCCGGCCGCCGCTCGTCGACCAGGCCGGCTGCGGCCAGCGCGGCCAGCCTGGTGCCGCCGAGGTAGGCCGCGCCAAGCTCCCTGACGTCCAGCGCGATGTCGGCCGGCTCGTCCGTCCGCGCGCAGTCGACCCCGTCAGTCCCGCCCACCCCGCCAGCCCCGCCAGCCCCGCCCACGCCACCAGCTCCGCCCACGCCACCAGGTCCGCCCGCACGCAGCCGCCAGCGCCCCGCGTTGGCCGGCAGCAGCGCGTCGGTCACCTCGAGCACCACGTCCACCGGCGAGGAGTAGGCCCGGCGGGAAAGCGCGCCCGGCAGGTCGATGACCCGCACCCAGAGGTTGTCGACCACCCGGACCCGGGCCCGGCGCGCGTCGTGCAGCTGGTACAGCAGCGGGTCGTCGGCCGACCGCAGGTCCGCCGTCACCGAGCCGACCAGGTCCCGGCTGAGCAGATCCCGCCACAGGGCCGCCCCGGCCGCCGGATCGGCCGCGATCAGCTCCCAGACGTCAATCACCCCGTCGGGCAGGACGGTGCCCTCCTCCCAGCGGGCCGTGCTCCGGTACAGCGCGTAGCCGCGCACGCCGGAGCCGTCGGCCGCCAGCAGGCAGCGCAGCGGACTCGACCCGTGCCGGTCCTCGGCCGGGTCGTCGAGCACCCGCTCCCACCAGTCCTCGTCGCGGGTGAAGAATCCCGGCTGCCCCGACAGCACGGTCTCATAGACCTTGGCCAGGTCTGCCACCAAGTCGGAGGGCTCCGCCAGCCGCAGCGTGAGCGAGGGGTCGGCCGGCGCCAGCGCGCTCAGCGCGCCCTCGGCGCGGCCGAACCGGAAGCACGCGTGCGAGGAAGCCCGCCCGTACCCGTACCGCCCGTAGAGCGGCGTCTCCGAGGCCCACAGCGCCGCGATCGGCTCCTCGCCCCTGGCTGCGATGTCCGCGATCTGGCGGGTCATCAGCGACCGGAGGATGCCGCGCCGCCGGTGCGTGGGGAGCACCGAGACCGCGGTGACGCCGGCCACCGGGAAGACGGCGCCGGGCACCGCCATCCGGAAGCTGTAGACGCCGGTGGTGCCGACGAGCCCGAGCCCGGCCGGCAGCCCCGGGTCGAACGCCGCCAGCGACCGTTCCGCCTCGAACTGCCTGCGCAGCCGGGGCCACCGTGCGGCCGGGGGCGGTCCGGAGTTAAACGAGTGATCGTGAACCCGGCGAAATGCCGCGTACTCGTCATCGGAGATAGGACGGATCTCGTACTGGTCTGCCATGATGGAGTTCTTATCCCGCTGGGCCCGCTGGACGCGAATCTTTTTCGCTGACCGCTTCGGCAGGGTGCGACACTACGGGAGCAGGAGCATGGACGGCGTGCGAGACCTACGATCTGCGGATAATCTGCGCGGGTCATGAGAGTTCCGGCACCTATTTCTGCGGCGCGCGGTGGAGCGCGCTCGCTGCAGCGCGCCGGCAACTGGTTCTCGGATCTGGCCAGGCACCAGTTCATCACCAGGAACCGCCGGGTCGCGGTCGGCCTGACCGCGGTCGCGGTCGCGATCGCCGTGCTCGCGGTGCAGTTGTCCGATCGCTGGTTCTCGCCCGGCGAGATGATCCTGCCGCTGCTGGTCGGCGGCCTCCTGCTGTGGCCGAGAGCGCTGCGCATCCTCATCGTGGTGGTCGCGGCCGGCCTGATCTATGACGTCGTCGAGGACCGGGCCGGCCCCGGCATCGTGCTGACGATCGCGGCGATCGCCTACTTCGCCGACGTGCTCTCCAACACCCGGGGCAAGCTCGGCACCAGGGGCATGCGCGCGGACCGGATGATGATCGAACTGCGGGACCGCATCCGCGCCCAGGGCGCGCTGCCCGAGCTGGGCGAGGGCTGGGGGTCCACGGTGGTGCTGCGCCCGGCCGGCGGCTCCTCGTTCGGCGGCGACTTCGTCGTCTCCTACAGCGACGGCAAGACGCTCGAGGTGGCGCTGGTCGACGTGTCGGGCAAGGGCATGGACGCGGCCACCCGCGCGCTGCTGCTGTCGGGCGCCTTCGGCGGCGTGCTCGGCTCGGTGCCGAGGGACCGGTTCCTGCCCGCCGCCAACGCCTACCTGCGCCGGGAGAGCTCCGACGAGGGGTTCGTGACCGCCGTCCACGTGTCGATCGACCTTGCCTCGGGGGAGTACGCGGTGTACTCGGCCGGGCACCCGCCGGCCGCCAGGTTCGACGCCAACACCGGCGAGTGGCGGCTGAGCAGGGCCCGCGGCATCGTGCTGGGCGTCGTGGCCGACCTGGCCGCGGTCCCCGACGTGCCCGACGAGGGCGTGCTGCGCCGCGGCGACGCGATCATGCTCTACACCGACGGCCTGGTCGAAGCGCCGCGGCAGGACATCGACGAGGGCATCCAGCGTCTCCTAGGCGAGGCCCAGCGCCTGGTCATCGACGGCTTCAGGAAGGGCGCGCCGGAGCTGGTGACGACCATGCAGCGCACGGTCAACAGCGGCGACGACTGCGCCCTGGTCGTGATCTGGCGCGCCTGAGGCCGCAAGCGAGACCGCAAGCGAGACCGCAAGCGACACCGCAGCTTCTCGATCCGGTGGAAAACTTCCTCAGATCTGGTTAAGGTCACGTGCGCGTAGTACCTGCGGCCCGGTCCCGTTCGTCCGTGCGCGGGGTGTGGTTTCTCACCCTGCGGTCCCAGGGCCCCCCGCGTCGACGCCGTCGCACCGCCCGCGTTCGCGGCGGCACGCCCCGTGATTATGTTTCCGCTATGTGTCGTAATTGCAATTTTTGGCAAACTGCATCGACGAGCGTGAAATGGGCCCGAGTGGGTACTTCGGTGTTCCTGCGGGCGATCGCGGTGGCCACCTGAACCGGGCCCTGAGAGCGCCCCGTAACCGGGAAACGATGTCATCCTCCCAGCTCAACGCGGGTCCGGCGAGACTTTGGCGCTTTACCTAGCATATCGGCATTGGTTGCTGCAAACTAATTGGACCGCCAATGCGCGCGGCCTGCGCCGGCGCCGGAGCCGTTTCCTGACAGGCCCGTCATACTTCCCCGACACTCACGTCAGGTGACGTGAGTGTCATTGTTTGCATTTATTTCTTACCTGTGCCCAAATAGACAGGTGGCAGGCGGAGGCATGGGAAGCGGCACGGGGATCGACGGCACGGAGGAGCGCAGCGACACGGGGATGGGCGTCGCGGCAGAGGTATCGCTGGCGGTCGCGGCCAAGGCGGCGGCGGAGAACTTCCCCGTCGCCCTGCGCGTGCTGCCCAGGCGCTACCGCGCGCACCTCACCGCCCTCTACGGCTTCGCCCGGCTGGTCGACGACATCGGCGACGAGCCGCTGCCCGGCCTGCCGGCCGACGCGTCGGAGGAGACGATCACCGCCACCCGCCTCAAGCTGCTCGACGACCTCGCCCAGGACGTGGCCAAGATCTACGACGGCGGCGAGCCCGATCTCGACGCGATCAGGGCGCTCAAGGTCACCGTCAACGAGTGCGGGGTCCCGCGCAAGCCGCTCGACGACCTCATCCAGGCGAACCGCCAGGACCAGCTTGTCACCAGGTACGAGACCTACGACGAGCTGCGGCAGTACTGCGAGCTGTCGGCCAACCCGGTCGGCCAGGTGGTGCTCGCGATCATGAGCGCGGCGACGTCGGCCCGAATCACCGCCTCCGATAGCATCTGCACTGCTCTTCAGCTTGTCGAGCACACCCAGGACGTGGCCGAGGATCTCGGAAACGGCCGGATCTACCTGCCGCGCGAGGACATGGAGCGCTTCGGCGTCACCGAGGCCGACCTGGCCAGGCCGCGCGCGGAAGCGAGCGTCAGGCAGTTGATCAAGTTCGAGTCAGACCGGGCAGAACAACTCCTTGACGAGGGCGCACCGCTGATCGGCACGCTGCACGGCGCGGCCAGGATCGCCATCGCCGGCTACCTGGCCGGCGGTCGGGCCGCGCTCAAGGCGATCGCGGACCAGAACTACGACGTGCTGCAGAGCACGCCGAAGCCGGGCAAGGCCGACACGCTGAAGGCCATGGCCCGCTGCTATCTGAAGGGGAGGTGACGATGAACACCGACGAGGCGTACCGGCAGTGCGAGCAGATCACCTGGGAGCAGGCGAGGAACTTCGCCTACGGCATCAGGCTGCTACCGCGCGACAAGCGCCGCGCGCTCGCCGCCGTGTACGCATTCGCCCGCCGCATCGACGACATCGGTGACGGCGACCTTCCGCCCGAGACCAAGACCGCGCAGCTCGAGCAGGCCAGAGACCAGGTGCACGCGCTGGTGGCCGCGGCGAAGGACGCCAAGGCCGCGAACGACGCCAAAGACGACGCCAAGAACGGCAACGCCGGCATCGACGACAACGACCCGGTGCTGGTCGCCCTGGTCGACTCCGGCACCCGCTTCGACGTCCCGCTGGTGGCGTTCACCGAGCTGATCGACGGCTGCCTGGCCGACGTGAACCAGGCGAGCTACAAGACCTTCGACGACCTGCTCTGGTACTGCCGCTGCGTGGCGGGCTCGATCGGCCGGCTCTCGCTCGGCATCTACGGCGCCAGCCACCCGGAGAAGCAGGCCAAGCTGGCCGACGACCTCGGCGTCGCGCTGCAGATCACCAACATCCTGCGCGACGTCCGCGAGGACTTCCGCAACAACCGCGTCTACCTGCCGGCCGAGGACCTGACCAGGTTCGGCATCGAGTTCGCCCCGTTCGGCGAGCCCGAGCCGTTCCCGACCGAGGCCATGCAGGCGCGGTTCGCGACCCTGGTCGAGTTCGAGGCCGCCCGCGCCCGCGAGTGGTACGGCTCCGGCCTGCGGCTGCTGGCCACGATCGACCGCCGCAGCGCGGCCTGCACCGGCGCCATGGCGGGCATCTACCGCCGCCTGCTCGACCGGATCGCGGCCAACCCCCACGCGGTCCTCGAAGGCCGGACGTCGCTCCCGGGCAGCGAGAAGGCCCTGGTCGCAGCCGAGGCCCTGGCCGGCCTCGACCGCTGGAAGTACCGCAAGGGGGCCGGCCAGTGAGGGCCGTCGTGGTCGGCGGCGGGCTGGCCGGCATCACCGCCGCGATCGCCCTCGCCCAGGCCGGGGCCGAGGTCACGCTGCTCGAGGCCAAGCCCCGGCTGGGCGGCGCGACGATGTCGTTCACCCGCGACGGCCTGGCCATCGACACCGGCCAGCACGTGTTCCTGCGCTGCTGCACCGCGTACCGGGGCCTGCTCGACCGCCTCGGGATGACGGCGCACGCGCCACTGCAGCCCCGCTTCGACATCACCGTGGTCGCGCCGGGAAAAAGAGCGAGAATGCGAAGGCGGCGGCTCCCCGCGCCGCTGCACATGCTGCCGGCGCTGCTCGGGTACCCGTTTTTGAATTTTTCCGAACGGTCCCGCATTTCACTGGCAGCCTTCGCCTTCAAGCGTCTGCGCGAGGCGGACCCCAAGACGGACGACATCCGTCTCGGCGACTGGCTCGCGGCCCACGGCCAGGACGACAGGACCCGGCGGGTGCTGTGGGACCTGTTCTCCATCTCCTCGCTGAACATTCCGGGCGATGACGCCTCGCTCGCCCTCGCCGCCGTGGTCGTGAAGACCGGCCTGCTCGGCGACGCGGGCGCGGCCGATATCGGCGTCCCGGCGCTGAGCCTGGGCGAGCTGCACGGCACCGCCGCGGCCCGCCTGCTCGACAAGCTGGGCGCCTCCGTCCGGCTGTCTACCAAGGTGGCGGCCGTAGGGCCGAACGGCGCGGGCGGGTTCCT
>DATCGA010000321.1:0-11573 GCA_036509215.1 Trebonia sp. | reverse complement strand
AGGCCCCCACCAGCGAAGCAGCCCTCCCGGAGGCCCCGGCCGAGCCGGCCGCCGACCTGGAAGCCCCGGCCGAGGTCGCCGACGTCCCCGCCTTCGAGGCAGCCGACGCATTCGCCCCGTCCGCGGAGCTCGCCACCGAGCAGGCCCCCGCGCCAGAGGCGACGATCGAGCCGGAGCTAGCGATCGAGCCAGAGCCGGCCACCCAGCCGGAGCTAGCCATCGACCCGGACCCCGCGCCCGAGGCCGAAGGCGAGACCCACACCTTCGTCGTCGACGCCGAAGGCGAGGCCTCCCCGCTACCCACCGCCGAAGCCGAAGGCGAGGCCGAAGGCGAGGCCTAGCCCTAGCGGACGCGCCGGAGCACCTCAAGCCCCGGCGCGCCCGCCCCGCTGGACCGCGCAACGCGGTCCGCGGGAACTGGTATGATTTACAGACAACGACCCGGCGGCTAGCTAATTTGACTAGCGCCCCAGGTCGTTTCATGCGCGTAAGTTGGCATGTCAGGTGTTCATGGCGAGCCCGCCACGGTTCCGTATCCAGCCACAATGGCCGGCCACGTCCGACGGCAGCGGGGCACGCATACAGGGAGAGGCAGTTCTCGGGTGTACGCGATTGTGCGCTGCGGTGGCAGGCAAGAGAAGGTCGCCCTCGATGACGTGCTCACCGTCGACAAGCTTGCAGACGAGGAGGCCGGGTCGAGCATCACGTTCCCCGCGCTTCTCGTGGTGGACGACGGCACGGTCATCAGCGACGCCGCTGAGCTCAGCGGCTACACGGTAACGGCCGAGGTCGTCGGCACGGCCAAGGGTCCGAAGATCAACATGATCCACTACCGGAACAAGACGGGTTACAAGCGCCGTCAGGGTCACCGCCAGAAGTACACCCAGGTCCGGATCACCGGCATCGCGAAGTCGTCGAAGTCGAAGGCGTAAGGGACAGCAGAAATGGCACACAAGAAGGGCGCGTCGTCCAGCCGTAACGGCCGTGACTCCAACGCGCAGCGGCTTGGCGTGAAGCGCTTCGGCGGCCAGTTCGTCAACGCCGGCGAGATCATCGTCCGGCAGCGCGGCACGCACTTCCACCCGGGCGAGGGCGTTGGTCGTGGTGACGACGACACGCTGTTCGCGCTGGTAACCGGCAAGGTCAAGTTCGCTCGGCACCGCGGTCGCCGCGCCGTTGGCGTCGTCCCGCATGTGGACACGCTGAACGTTGAAAACGTGGCCTAATAGGCCAAAGCAGAACGAGAACGTGCGTGGCGGGCCGGTTTCCTGGCCCGCCATTCGCATGTAAAAGGGGATTGACATGGCTGAGTTCGCTGACCACGCATTGCTACGAGTGCAGGCCGGCCATGGCGGGAACGGCTGCGCGTCGGTCCACCGGGAGAAGTTCAAGCCGCTTGGCGGCCCCGACGGCGGGAACGGCGGTCGCGGCGGCAGCGTGATCCTCGAGGTCGACGCGTCCAGCTCGACGCTGCTCGACTTCCACCGCCGACCGGTCAGGAAGGCCGACAACGGTCGTCAGGGCGAGGGCTCGAACCGCTACGGCGCCGCGGGCGAGGATCTGATCATCAAGGTGCCGACCGGCACCGTGGTGCTCTCCGGTGACGGCGAGGTCCTCGCTGACCTGGTCGGGACCGGGACCCAGTACATCGCGGCGGCGGGCGGCAACGGCGGCCTCGGCAACGCGGCGCTCGCGTCGGCGCGCCGCAAGGCCCCGGGCTTCGCGCTCAAGGGCGAGCCGGGGGACGACCGCCAGCTCATGCTCGAGCTCAAGTCGGTGGCCGACATCGGCTTGGTCGGCTTCCCCAACGCGGGCAAGTCATCGCTGATCGCGGCCATGTCGGCCGCCCGCCCGAAGATCGCCGACTACCCGTTCACCACCCTGATCCCGAACCTCGGCGTGGTCGAGGCGGGCGAGGTCCAGTACGTCGTCGCGGACGTGCCCGGCCTCATCCCCGGCGCGAGCGAGGGCAGGGGCCTCGGCCATAACTTCCTCAAGCACGTGGAGCGCTGCTCGGCGCTGGTGCACGTGCTCGACTGCGCGACCGACGAGCCCGGCCGCGACCCGATCAGCGACCTCGACACGATCGAGGCCGAGCTGGCCCGCTACGAGGAGATCGTCGGGGTCGGCCTGGCCGGCACCAGCATGCTCGATCGGCCCCGGCTGGTCGTGCTCAACAAGATCGACGTCCCCGAGGGCCGCGACCTGGCCGACCTGGTCAAGGCGGAGCTGCGGGCGCGCGGCCTGGCCGTCTACGAGGTCTCGGCCGCGACCACCGAGGGGCTGCGCGAGCTCAGGTACGCGATGGCGGAGATCGTGGAGACGGCCCGGGCGGCCCGCCCGGCGCCCGTCGCCGAGCGGATCGTCATCCGCCCGGTCGCGGTCAAGGACAAGGGCTTCCAGGTGATCCACCGGCACGACGGCGCCTACCTGATCAGCGGCGCTCAGCCGACCCGGTGGGTCAGGCAGACGGACTTCGCCAACGAGGAGGCGGTCGGCTACCTGGCTGACCGGCTCGCCCGCCTCGGCGTCGAGGAGGCCCTGGCCAAGGCCGGCGCCGGGTCCGGCGACACCGTGCTGATCGGCGAGGAAGGCGACGAGGTCATCTTCGACTGGGACCCGGACCTCTCGGCCGGCAATGGCGCCCACGTGGCCGGCCCACGAGGCACCGACCGCCGCCTGAAGCGATGACCGGAGCCGCCGACCGATGACCGAAGCCGCGGCCCAGGACGAAAACGACGACGAGGCGGAGCGCGGCAACACCGCGTTGAGGGACACCGCCGACAACGCCGCCGCCGACAACGCCGGCGCCGGCGGGGGAGCGGCGCCGCGCCCGGACATCGCGGCGTCGGCGCGGACCGTGCTCAAGATCGGCTCGTCGTCGTTGACCATGCGCGACGGCACGATCGACGACGCCCGCATCGCCGCCCTCGTCGGCGCCATCGCCGGCCGGGTCAGATCAGGCCACCAGGTGCTGCTGGTCACCTCCGGCGCGATCGCGACCGGCCTGGTGCCGCTGGGCCTGAAGAAGCGCCCGCGCGACCTCGCCACCCAGCAGGCGGCCGCCTCGGTCGGGCAGTGCCTGCTGATGGCCCGCTACGCCGCGGCGTTCGCCGCCCACGGCCTCGGCACCGGCCAGGTCCTGCTGACCGCCGACGACCTGATGCGCCGGGGCCACTACCGCAACGCCCAGCGCACCCTCGACCGCCTGCTCGACCTGGCGGTCATCCCCGTCATCAACGAGAACGACACGGTGGCGACCGACGAGATCCGGTTCGGCGACAACGACCGCCTAGCCGCGCTCGTCGCCCACGTGACCAGGGCGAGCGCGCTGATCCTGCTGTCGGACGTGGACGGCCTCTACGAAGGGGACCCGAGAAAGGGGGGCGCCCGCCGGGTCGACGTGGTGGCCGGGCCGGAAGACCTGGCGCACGTCCGGGCGGGCAGGACCGGCCAGTCCGGCGTCGGCACCGGCGGCATGTCCACCAAGGTCGACTCGGCCCTGATCGCGACCGGGGCCGGCATCCCCACCGTCGTCACCGCCGCCTCCGACGCCGCCGCCGCGCTGGCGGGCGAGCGCACCGGCACCTACTTCGCCCCCACCGGCCACCGGCCGAGCACCCGGCATCTGTGGCTGGCCCACGCGGCCGTCGCCCAGGGCGCCCTCAAGCTCGACGACGGCGCCGTCGAGGCCGTCACCGTCCGCCGCGCGTCCCTGCTGTCGGCCGGCATCACCGGCGTAGACGGCGCCTTCGAGGCAGGCGACCCGGTCGATCTCACCACCGAAGCCGGCCGCCTGGTCGCCCGCGGCCTGGTCAACTACGACGCCAAGGAAATCCCCGCCCTCATGGGCCGCTCCACCCGCTGGCTCTCGACCAAGCTCGGCCACGAATACGAGCGCGAAGTAGTCCACCGCGACGACCTGGTAATCCTCTAACCCCCGCGCCACCCTCGCCCCACCGCGCCACCCCCGCCCCACCGCACCACCCCCGCCCCCACGCCGACCCCACCCCCGGCGTGATCGTGTGCCCTTTGCGTCTCGCCCGGACCCCCATCAGCGCCAGCGTGTGCACTTCGCGTCGCGGGCTGCCCCCAACAGCACACAATGACGGCCAAACCCACAGTCGACGGTGCTAACGGGACGAATGGTGCCAAAGACACCCCGAAGGAAACGAAAAGCGGGGCGCCGGGGGAGACACCCCCAACGCCCCGCTCGAAAGCGACGCACAAGCGACAGACCAGACCTAGTTGTTGTCGTTGTCCCCGTTCCCGCCGTTCCCGCCGCGGTTGCCGCCGCCGCCGAAGCGGTCGAACAGCCCGCCCGCGACCCGCGCGCCGGTGTCCGCGACGCCTCGGAAGATGCCCGCCAGCGGGTCCTCCGACCGGGCCCAGGACTCACGGTAGGAGTTGGCCGCGCTCCGCGCCTCGTCGGTGACCTTCGCGTCCCGGTCGGTGTCGCGGTGCGGGTAGTCGCCGGACAGGATCGTCTCGTACTCGCCGCCGGTCGCCCACCGGTCGAGCTCGGCGAACCGGACGACGGCGAACGGGTGGGTGTTCCCCTGCAGCTGGAGCAGCTTCAGGATCGAGTCCCGCAGGTCGGGCACCGCGTCGTACTCGCGCGCCTGCTCGCGGAACGCGTCCGGGTTGAGCTCCGACAGCTGCGGCCCGCCCGCCAGCTTCATCAGCGCCCGCCGGGCCGCGTCCACGTCCTGCCCGGCCAGCAGCCCGGCCCGGTCGCAGGAGACCTCGGACTTGCGGAACCACTCCTCGAGCCCCCAGATGATGGCGCGCAGGCCCAGGTAGCCGATCGGCATCCAGGCGATGCGCATGGAGAGCTGGATGAGGATCAGCAGCATCGTCCGGTAGACGGCGTGCCCGGACAGGATGTGCCCGAGCTCGTGGCCGACCACGAAGCGGAGCTCTTCCTCGTCGTTCAGGTTGACCAGCCCGGTCGTGAGCACGATGAACGGCCGGTCCTTGCCGATCGCCATCGCGTTGACGATCGGCGACTGCACGACATAGCACTCGGGAATGTCGGGCAGGTCGAGGATGTAGGAGCCGTCCCGCACGAGCGAGTAGATGTGCGGGAACTGGGTTTCGGACACCTTAACCGCGCCCGCCAGGAACATCAGCCGCAGCGCGCGTTCGTTGAAGAGGCCGAAAAGCTTAGACAGCAGCACGTCGAACCCGCTCAGCTTGCGCAGCGCGACAAGGGCGGAACGGTCGGCGGGGTGCTCGTAGGCGCGGGACGAGATGCCGGTGAGCCGGACACGGGCCCGATCGGGAACTGAAGTCATATCTCGATGGTAGCTCCTCCTGCGGCAACAACGCATCGTCCCACGGGCGTAACCCGAAGGTATGAGCCGGAACATTTTCGGGCCCCGCGTCCCTATACCATCTCGATACCGTGAACTAAGGAGATGGCGGTTGATTAACGGGCGCAGGCGGGTCGGCGTGATGGGTGGCACCTTCGACCCCATTCACCATGGCCACCTGGTGGCCGGCAGCGAGGTAGCGCACCACTTCGGCCTCGACGAGGTGGTATTCGTGCCGACCGGAGAGCCCTACCAGAAGGACGACAGGAAGGTCTCCCTGGCCGAGGACCGCTACCTCATGACGGTGATCGCCACCGCCTCCAACCCCCGGTTCTCGGTCAGCCGGGTGGACATCGACCGGCCGGGGCCGACGTACACGATCGACACGCTCCGCGATCTCAAGGACGCGAGCGGTCCGCATACCGACCTATACTTCATAACTGGCGCCGATGCCCTGGCGAACATTCTCACTTGGCATGACGTCGACGCGCTGTTCTCGCTCGCGCACTTCATCGGCTGCACCCGGCCGGGGCACCGGCTGACCGGGGCCGGGCTTCCGGACGGGAAGGTCTCCCTGGTGGAGATCCCCGCGCTGGCGATCTCGAGCAGCGAGTGCCGTCACCGAGTCGCGGCCGGCGAGCCGGTCTGGTACCTGGTGCCGGACGGCGTGGTCCAGTACATCGGGAAACGTGGACTCTACGCCAGGTCATGAGACCCTTAAGAAACAACACCTCGACCGAGGAGGCCGACGCACCACGTGACTGCCACCCCAAGAGCCATCGAGCTCACCGAGATCGCGGCTCTCGCCGCGGCTGAGAAGCTGGCCACCGACATCGTTGCCTACGATGTCAGCGACCAGCTTGCGATCACCGACGTGTTCCTGCTGTGCACCGGGGCCAACGACCGGCAGGTCCGCTCGATCGTGGACGAGGTGGAAATCAAGCTCAAGCAGGCAGGCGCCACCCTCAGGCGGAGGGAGGGCGAGAACGAGAGCCGCTGGGTGCTGCTGGACTACAACGACGTCGTGGTCCACGTGCAGAACAAGGAGGAGCGCGTCTTCTACGCCCTCGAGCGGATCTGGAAGGACTGCCCGGAGATCGCGCTTCCCGAGGCGGCGCTCGCAGCGAACGGCACCCAGAGCTGAGCGCGGCCAAGCGGCTCGTGCTGTGGCGGCACGGGCAGACGATCTGGAACGTCGAGCACCGATTCCAGGGCCAGACCGACATTTCGCTCGACGAGACCGGCGAGGCCCAGGCCGAGTACGCCGCCCGCCGGCTCGCCACCCTGATGCCGAGCGCGATCTTCGCCTCCGACCTGTCCCGCGCCCAGCAGACCGCCGCCCCCCTCAGCCGGCTCACCGGCCTGCCGGTCACCCCGGACAAGGGGCTCCGCGAGCGGTCAGGCGGCGTCTGGGAGGGTCTCACCGACACCGAGATCCGTGAGCGCTACCCCCGCGAGCGCGCCAGCTGGGACCCGCCCGACGGGGAGCCGACGAGCGTGGTCGCGGACCGGATGGGCGCCGCCATCACCCGGATCGCGGCCGGCCTCGAGCCCGGCCAGCTCGCGGTCGTGGTCAGCCACGGCGCCGCCCTCCGGATCGGCATGGAGCGCGTCCTCGGCCTCCCGGCCGAGGGGATCGGCGTCCTCGGCCCGCTCGCCAACTGCTCCTGGTCGGTCCTGTCGGTCGCCGGCGACCACTGGCGCCTGCTGGAGTACAACGCCGGCACCCTCCCCGAGCCCGTCCTCGGCGACGACCGCTAGCAAGTCAAAAGCCAAAATTCAAAGTCACCGTCATCTCGAACGGGCCGTTGCTCCGCCCCGTCCGGCCCGCCGCCTCCGGGTGTAGCGGCATACCCGGCAGCCCCCGCCGCCCCGCCCCGCCCCACCGCCTGTCGCCTACGCCACCGACACTAATTGGCGCGGTCGCTGGCGTAGCTGACAGGATCCATTACCTGTCGCCTACGCCATCGACAGGGTCCAGAGTCCATCGTCGGCACACCCGACCGGGTCCGCCGTAACGCCACGCCGGCCAGGCGGAGCAGGGCGGTGACGCCGGCGGCGGCGAGGACGACGACCGGAAACGGCGCCCGGCGAGCGGCCAGAAGGCCGGCCACCAGCACGCCCGCCGGCCGCGCCCAGCCCGCGAAGTCGTGGCCGTTCATCAGCGCCGACGTCGCCGCCAGGGCGATCAGCAAGACGGCGGCGGCGTCGGCGAACAACACAGTGGCGGCCGGCGGAAGCGTTACGCGGTCCCGGGCGAGCGGCCCGATGAGGCGGAACCCGTAGGTAATGACGGCCAGCACGACGATGGCGAGCAGTGGCATCAGCGTTCTCCCGTTAGCGAATCGATGCTCGGGGCGGCGCGGTTCCCTCTCCGGCGATTCGCCGGCGGCTTCGCCGGCGGCTGCGCCGCGTGCCCCGCCCGGCGCCGCCCCGGGCGCCAGCCGGTGGCCAGGCCGGCCAGGGCGGCGAGCACCGGCAGGCCGGCCGGCAGCACCGGCGTGAGGGCGACCGCGATCACCGCGCCGGTCCCGGCCGAGACCCGGGTGCGGAGCCCGGCCAGGGCCGGCAGCGCGAGCGCGATCAGCACGGCCGGGAAGGTGGCGTCCAGGCCGAACGCGTTCGTGTTCCGCACCACCGAGCCGGCCAGCACGCCGAGCAGCACGGCCACGTTCCAGGCCCCGAACAACGACAGCCCGCAGGTCCAGAACGCCGCCCGCCGACGGACGGGGTCGGTCTGTCGCAGCGCGAACGCGACCGACTCGTCGGTGATTACGTGCGCGCCGATCAGCCGGATCAGCCAGCGCCGTACCGCCGGGCCAGCATCCGTGGCATCCGCGCCGCCCGCAGCGCCGGCGCCGACCGCAGCACTCGCGGGACGGACAACATCCGCCACGGCGAGGCCGTACGGGAACAGCCGGGTGTTGAGCACCGCCCCGGCCGCGACGGCCGCGAACGGGCTGCCGCCGGCCAGCACCACGCCGACCGCCGCGATCTGCGACCCGCCCGCAAACACCAGCAGCGACATCGCGACCGGCACCCACCAGGGCAGGCCGCCGGCCACCGCCGTCGCGCCGAACGACAGGCCGACCAGGCCGTCGGCCAGGCAGACGAGCGCAACATCGCGGGGCAACGTCGACGCGGGCGCCGACGCAGATGCCGACGCCGACGCCGACGCCGACGCAGGCCTAGCCGTTCGCCATGCAGGACTCATGTTCAATATAATGAACACGTACCGAACGGTTCGTCAAACCGAATAATCGGGAGTCTGGAGCGAACAGGTGTCAGATACGGCCGCGAACGTAGTCGCGCTGATCTCGATGTCGCTGCGCCGCGAGCGGGCGCGGACCGCGCTGAGCCTGACCGAGCTGGCGAGGCGGGCGGGCGTCGCCAAGTCGACCCTGTCCCAGCTCGAGAACGGCGTCGGAAACCCGTCCCTGGAGACGCTGTGGGCGCTTGCCCAGGCGCTCGGAATCCCGCTCAGCCGCCTGGTCGACCCGCCGCAGCAGGGCATTCAGGTGATCCGCGCGGGGGAGGGGGCGGTCATGCACGCCGAGCGCGCCGCCTACGACGCGGCGCTGCTGTCGTCCTGCCCGCCGGGCGCGCGCCGTGACATCTACCGGGTGATCGGGCAGCCCGGCGGGCCGCATCTAGCCCACCCGCACATGCCGGGCACCCTGGAGCACCTGATCCTCGGCAGCGGGCGCGTGCTGGCCGGCCCGGAGGGCGAGGCGGTCGAGCTCGGCCCGGGCGACTACCTCCGCTACCCGTCCGACGTTCTGCACGTCTTCGACGCGCTGGAACCAAACACCTCCGGCATCATCATCATGGAGCACGTCTGACCAACGCCCGCGCCCGCGACCAACTCCAAACACCAAAGCCACTAGTTTCCTACTAAATAGGTCGATATAGTATCGACGCTTGCATAGGGATCAACTGGTGACGGGAGTCAGGCAGCGATGCGTAAGAAAACCTGGGCTACGGGCGTGCTGATCGGGGCCGCGGCCGTGGCGGCCATGGCCACCGCGGCGGCGGTGCCCGCCGCGTCGGCCGCGACGACGCCGACCGCGCTCAAGCCGCCGCCTGTCACAATCCTCAGCGACACGGCCGGCAACGCCGGCAATGCCGGCGGCGACATCTTCATCTCCCCGTTCGGCGACTCGACCACGTACGCCAACGGCGCCGAGATCCTCAGCCCCGACGGCAAGAAGGTCATCTGGTTCCACCAGGCCCCGGCGGGCGACGAGGACGCGGACTTCCGCACCCAGACCTACGACGGCCAGCAGGTGCTGACGTTCTGGCAGGGCACCGGCCTGGGCGGCGTGTCGACCGGCGAGGACTACATCTACAACGACCACTACAAGCTGATCGCCACCGTCAAGGCGGGCAACGGCTACTCGGCCGACGGCCACGAGTTCCTGATCACGCCGTGGAACACCGCGCTGACCATCTCCTACACGACCGCGACGGCCAACCTGACCTCGATCGGCGGCCCGGCCGACCAGACCGTGATCAACGGCATCGTCCAGGAAATCAACATCAAGACCGGCAAGGTGCTCTTCCAGTGGAACAGCGCCGACCACGTGCCGTACGGCCAGAGCGAGCAGCCGCTGCCCGCGGCCGCGTCCGACCCGTGGGACTGGTTCCACCTCAACGCGATCAAGGTGGACACCAACCGCGACTTCCTCATCGACGCCCGGGACACCTGGACCACCTACGAGGTCTCACCGCGGACCGGCAAGATCGAGTGGCGGCTCGGCGGCAAGGACAGCTCATTCAAGCTCGAGGCGGCCAAGGGCCAGGTCCTCGACAGCGTCGGCGAGATCTTCGCCTGGCAGCACGACCCCGAGGCGCACGGCGACGGCGTCTACACGTTCTTCGACAACGACGCGGCCGGCACCGCCAACACCGGGACCAGCATCCTGGTCGACCTTCCCTACAGCCGCGCGATCACCGTCAGGCTCAACTACCGCACCCACGTGGTGACGCTGATCAAATCCGACAACCAGCCGGAAGGCCTGAGCGCCGCCTCGCAGGGCAACGCCCAGCTCCTCAGCAACGGCGGCCTGTTCGTCGGCTGGGGCATCCAGCCGTACTTCTCCGGGTTCAGCGCGTCGGGCAAGCTCACCTTCAACGCCGAGTTCCCGGCCGGCGTCAACACCTACCGCGCCTACCGTCTCCCCTGGAACCCCACCCCCCAGCACTCCCACCACTAGCGCTCATTGAGCCGGCTATCCCTCGCGCTAGCCGGCCCCCACCGTTAGCCGAGGCGCATCGCGCCCCTCCACCCCAGGCCTATGCTGGGCCCATGGTCGCCCCGGGCAGTCGGCCGGCAAGCGTCGCGGACGTGCACGAGCTCGCGATGGCGATGCCGCATGCCACCCGGACGGGGGGTTCGCAGGGCACCCCGGCGGTCTGCCAGGTCGGCGGCAAGTCGTTCGTGTTCTTCCGCAACCCGCGCCCGGACGCCTTCGACCCGCAGACGCGCGAGCGCTATGACGACGTGATCGTCTTCTGGGTCGCCGACGAGGCCGACAAGCGGTCGCTGGTCGAGGACCCGGACTCCCCGTTCTTCACCACGCCGCACTTCAACGGCCACCTGTCGGTGCTGCTGCGGGGGAAGCACGTGCCGCGGCTGAGCCACGCCGAGCTGGCCGAGGTGGTCCAGGACGCCTGGCTCAGCCGCGCATCGCGCCGACGGGCCGCCCAGTGGCTGGAAGCGCGGGAGCTTGACACGCGAGGCCACGCGTCCGTTGGGGATGACACAGATTTGACTGAAAGAAATTCCAGGGGACGTGTCGAATCCGGCCGACGCCGTTCGACGCAACAGTGAGCCGGAAGGTCCGGCGGGGAGAGGAGACACAGATGCGCGTCATGGTGTTCGTCCACGCGACCGAGGACAGCGAGAAGGGCGATTACTCGAGCCACGCCGACGAGTTCGAGGCGATGGGCAAGTACAACGAGGAGCTGGTGCAGGCCGGGGTCATGCTGGCCGGCGAGGGCCTCGAGCCCTCAAAGCACGGCAAGCTGGTCGACTTCGCCGCCGACGGCGCCGGATCGCGGGTCATCGACGGCCCGTTCGCCGAGGCGAAGGAGGTCATCGGCGGATTCTGGATCTGGCAGGTCTCCTCGATGGAGGAGGCGGTCCAGTGGCTGCGGCGGGCGCCGTTCCGCGGGCAGCAGGTGGAGCTGCGCCGGATCATGGAGTCGGCCGACCTCGAGGGCCAGCTGCCGCCCGAGATCCTCGAGAACGAGGCA
>DATCGA010000320.1:0-9383 GCA_036509215.1 Trebonia sp. | reverse complement strand
CGTGCCCGACGCTGCCGACGAGGGCCCTGAATCTGGACCGGCGCACTCTCACCGCCTGCCTTCTGCCGATGAAACCCCGCAATATCCTACACGGCATAAATATCGTAACACGATATGATCGTGATACGATCAATCTACCCGCATCTAGAACGTAAAAGGCAAAAGGTGACGAGGATGTCTGCCCATGACGCCGCAGCGAACCCAAGCACGTCGTCAGCGGCAGCGCCGTCCCCGCCGGTCCCGGGTCTCGCGGACCCGGCGCCGCTGGGGATCGCCGACTTCGCCATGACCGCGTTCGCGGTAGGTGGCCTTCGCCAATGTCGTCAACGCCACGTTCAGTCGCGACCTGGTACCCTCTGGGCCGCTGACCTGACCCCCAGGCGATCAGGATGAGCCTCAACGGTCACGACAGGCAGGCGCTGGCAAAGATCGAGGAAACGCTTGCCGACACCGACCCGCAGTTCGCCGCCAGGCTCTCCGCCTTCGCCCGGCTCGCGGACGGCGGGGCGATGCCGGAACGCGAGCGGATCCGGAGGGACAGGCAGCGCGGCACCGGGTCAGCGCTATGCGGCCTGCGCCCCGGTCAGCCGGGTGCGCGCAGGCTGATGTACTGGATCGCCGTGGCCATGGCGGTGGCCATAACGCTCGCGGTGATCTCCGCCGCGCTGGCCAGCGGCCACGGGGGCACCAAGGGAGCGTGCGCGGAATGGCAAGGCCTTGCCTGCGCCAGGCAGGCCGCCCCCTCGGCGCCGCCCGCGCCTGCGGGCCAGAACGGCAGCGCGCCTGCCCTGACCCCGTAAGCCGGGTTGGTGATCGTCACGGGGCACCTTGCCGCACGTCTCGCTCCGGAACGGCAGGGCTGCCATTTCCGGCACCCCTGGTGTCCGGCAAGACCGCCGTCCTCCCTATTTCCCCTATTTCCGGCAGGCTCCGCTCCGCCGATCCTGAGGGCACTGCCCCCTGGGGCTCCACCTTCACTGACGATGACGCGCCCGCGCGCTTCAGCCCCAGCACGCGCTCTTGGTGCCGTTCTTCATGCAGCTGCCGCTGCCGAGCCTTCAGCAGGTCGAACTCGGTGAGGATGCCCAGCAGGCGCCGCCCGTCGCGGGTGACGACGGGCAGTGCGCCGACCCAGTGCTCGACCATCTGGTCCGCGGCGGCGCGGAGGATCTCGTCAGGGTAGGTGACGAGCGGGCCGGGCCGCATGACATGGCGTGCAGCCAGCGCGGTGGTCGCACCGTCGCTGGCGGCAGCGATCAGGTCGGAGGGGGCGATCACGCCGAGCAGGACACCGTCTGCGCCGGTGACAGGATAGAGGCGCTGCCGCCTGCCTGCTGCGCTCGCGAGGAGTTTCGACGGGAGGCCGGCGACGGGCTGGTCCGGGTTCACCGTGAGCACGTCCGTCTGCATGGCTTCCCGTACGAACATGGCCTCCATGGGCTCGGTCTGGTACTCGCGCATCACGTGGAAGCCGCGGCGGGCGACCTTCTCGGTGAGGATCGACCGCTTGAGCACGAGCGTGGAGATGAAGTGGGCGAGCGTGCACGTGACCAGCAACGGCAGGAGGGACCCGGTGTCGTGGGTGAGCTCGAAGGCGAACACGATGGAGGTGAACGGCGACCGGGTCACGCCGGCCAGGGCGCCCGCCATGCCGAGCAGCGCCCACGTGGCGGTGCTGCCGCCGGGCAGGACAGGCGCCATGATCCCGCCCAGCGCGGCGCCCATCAGCAGCAGCGGCGCGAGGATGCCGCCGCTGGTACCCGAGCCGAGCCCCATCGACCAGATGACGAGCTTGACGACCAGCAGGGCGGCCAGCCCGCCGATCGCGATCTTGCCGGACAGCTCGGCGTCTATGACCGAGTAGCCGACGCCGAGCGCCCTCGGTTCGATCAGGCCGCCGGCCCCGATGATGACGCCGCCGATCGCGGGCCACCAGGCCCAGTGGACCGGCAGCTTCCTGAACAGGTCCTCGGCGCCGTAGACCGCGCCGGTGAGCACCCAGGCGAGCAGTCCGCAGGCGATCCCGACCGCCGCGGCGGCGATGACGCTGACCGAGGAGAACGCGCCGTGCGGCGGCACGGGAAACAGCGGGGCGGCCAGGATCATGTGGTGGGCGGCGAGGATGTTCCTGACGATCGCCGCGACCGCGACTGAGATGCCGACCGGCACCATCGAGCGCGGCTTCCACTCGAAGGCCAGCAGTTCGATGCCGAACAGCGCGGCGGCGACCGGGGTGCCGAAGACCGCGGCCATCCCGGCGCAGGCCCCGGCCACCAGGAGGGTGCGGCGCTGGGTGGCCGACAGCCGGAAGAACTGGGCGAGCACCGAGCCGACCGCGCCGCCGGTCAGGATGATCGGCCCCTCGGCGCCGAACGGCCCGCCGGTGCCGATGCTGACCGCGCTTGACACCGGCTTGAGGATGGCCAGCCGCGGCTCGATCTTGCTGCCGCCGACCAGGATGGTCTCCATCGCCTCGGGGATGCCGTGGCCGCGGATCCGCTCCGATCCCCAGTAGGCCATCGCCCCGATGATCAGGCCGCCGACCACCGGCACGAAGATGGTCAGCCAGCCGAGATGGTGCAGGCTGGGCTGGACGAGGCTCCACCCGAACGTGCCGTCGTAAGCGATGTGCGTGATCATGCCGATGAGGTCGAGCAGCGCGAGCGCGACGCCGGCCGCCAACGCGCCGACGACCACCGACAGGAGAAGGACCGGCCACACCGCCGCCAGCGTGATCGTGAAGTCGCCGAGCGCCCGCTCCGCCTCGGTCAGCGCCCGGCCGCCGGTCTCCTCGTCACCTGGGGGAGACAGGATCGTATCGCCTGACTCCCGCGCCGCCCGCTCCCGGACCTCGTGCTCACGAAACTTTTGAAGCAGACGCATTCCCTCGCCCTTTGGTCGGCGTATAGATCGTGCCACGACTAGATCGTGTCACGACTTTTGTATATTAATATCGTGTCACGATGCAAATTCGGAACGGACGGGCGTTCCGAAGCCGTCGCTGAGACAGTGAGCGAAGGGGGCCGGCGCGATGCCAGCAGGCCGTGGGCGATCCGGCGGCGCTGTAGCTGTTGCTCCAGCCAAGCCGGGCTACGATGTTTCCCGTCATGGAGGAGGAAGTCTCATCTACCAGACCAGCGAGAACTTCAGAAAGCTCCTGCACTTCCGCGTGACGCTCCGTCGCTTTCTTCGCTGGAGCGAGGAGCAGGCCGCCGGGGCCGGGCTGACGCCGGCGCAGCACCAGCTCCTGGTGGCGATCAAGGGGCATCCAGGATCCCGCCCCCCGGCGGTCCGGGAGATCGCGGAATACCTGCTGCTGCAAAGCCACAGCGCGGTCGGGCTCGTGGACCGCGCCGAAGCAGTCGGCCTGGTCCGCAGGACACCAGATCCAGACGACGCCCGCGTGGTGCGCGTGGAGCTCACCGACAAGGGAGACAAGCTCGTCACCGACCTCACCTCGGCTCACCTGGCGAGGCTCTACGAACTGGCCGCCGCGCTGAACGACCTAGCGCCCGCCAGCGAGTAGCGTCCGCAGGCATGCCTCCAGGACGGGCCAGGCGGGACAGCCGCATCATGCCTCGCGCTTGTCCTTCGTTCACGTACCCGATCGCTCGAGCATCCCGGTTCCCCGGGCGAAGCAAGGGCCTCGTCCCATCGCAAACGGTCAGTTGCCGCGCGCCCGGCCGGGCCCCTCAAGCCTTCGGATGTTTATACTAGTTCACTAGTATAAACATCCGAAGGCGACGGTGTATTTCACGGACCGGGGTATCGAGAAACTTGACGAGCGACGGGGCGAGGAGCGGGTAACGCTGGGCTGGCTGGCCGTCCGGCTCCAGGCCTTTGTTGACCTTCATCCCGACTTCGACGTGCCGGTCGAGCGGCTGGCCACGTGGCTGGCCCGCGCCGACGAAGAGGACGACGAACCGTGACCCTCCCGCCCCGAGGCTGGCCGGATGAGGCGCCGTGCGCGACCGCCTGGAGATCCGGCTGAGCGCCGCGGACCCGGGAAACCGGGTCGTGATCCGCTGGCGCCGCCCGGCCGGCTTCGCGGAGGATCTTGCCGATGTGCTGGGAGTTCTGGTGGCGGCCGACGCTGCCGCTTTCGCGGTCCACAGGGCGTCGGGCGAGCCGGTCGTCATCCCGCTGACCGTGCGCTGGCAGGCAAGACCGTGCCCGCGATCCCGCGTCCCGAACAAGGAGCGGGAACTCGGCGCTGGGGAGTCACCCCCGGCCGTTCGGGATGAAAGGTCTTCTCCTCATCCCGGAGCGCGGCACCGCCGCTTCCACCGGCGTGCCCATGCCGAGCTGGTTGTTGACGATCACGTACACGATCGGCAGGCGCCACAGCGCCGCCAGGTTGAGCGACTCGTGGAACGCGCCGATGTTGGTCGCCCCGTCACGGAGCAGGCACATCACGGCCGGGCGGTCCGGCGCCGGGCCGCCCCGGTAGGCCAGCGCGAACGCCGCCCCGGTCGCCAGCGGGATCTGGCCGCCGACGATCCCGTACCCGCCCATCAGGCCGATCCGCGGGTCGAACAGGTGCATCGACCCGCCCCTGCCCCGGGACATCCCGTCGGCGCGCCCGAACAGCTCGGCCATGACCCGGCCGGGATCGGCACCGCGTGCCAGCGCGTACCCGTGATCGCGGTAGGTAGCGAACAGGTAGTCCCCGGCCCGCAGGGCTGGTCAGCCCGACCGGTAGCAGAGCCGTCCCCTGAAGCCGGGCGGCTGGGTCGCGGGGGTCCGGTGACCGAGATGACCACACCGGACCGCCGAACCCGCCGCTGTAAAGCGGCCGTGCGCTGCCCGGGTAGTGCGGTTGGGTTTGTCACGGCAGCGTGGTAACGATCTCCTTGATGGTCCGCCGGGGACCGGTGAAGAACGGCGTCTCAACCCGGGTGTGCCGTCGCGCCTGCGCTCCGCGGAGGTATCGCATCAGGTCGACGAGCCGGTGCAGGTCGTCTGCCTCGAATGCCAGGATGAACTCATAGTCGCCGAGGGCGAAGGCGGAAACCGTGTTCGCGAGCACGTCCGGGAACTCGCGGCCCATGGCGCCGTGCTCGGCCAGCATCCTGCCCCGTTCGCCGGGGTCGAGGAGATACCACTCCATCGACCGGGCGTAGGGGTAGAAGCACGCGTAGCCCCGTGGCTCGTCGCCGGCGATGAAGGAGGGCACATGCGCCGCGTTGAACTCCGACGGACGGTGCACGCCCAGCGAGCTCCACGCCCGGTCGCTGGCCCTGCCCAGCCGGGTGCGGAGGAAACGGCAGTGCAGGTCCTGCAGGTCGTCCGGGGAATCGGCGATCCACCAGAACAGGTAGTCCGCGTCAGACCGGTAGCCGCTGAGCTTGTACGCCCCGCGGGTGACGATCCCCTTGCCGACGGCCTGCTGGGCAAGCTCGCAGGCTTCGGCCGCGGCGGATTCGCGCGCGTGCTCGGGCAGGCCGCCGACTTCGCGGCGAACGCGGAAAGCAGAGTACATGGCGTACTTGACCGCGCCCGCGAGCTCGCGTGCGGGGCCCTCGGTAACCTCAGCCATGATGGATTGTCGTCCTTTCTTCCTGGCAGCGCGCCCGCGGTGGCCATAGGGGGCCGACCCGGGTATGACGCTCAACTCGCCGCGCCCAGGGCGGGCGCTGCCGCGATATCCCGCCCGGCCACAGCACGCGCTTGCCGAAGCGTGCCAGCAGGAGACGCCCGGGCACAGAGGCATAAAAACTAGTGTAGTAGGTAATACTAGGTAGAGCGTCTCGCTCCCCGGGAAAATCGGCCCCAGCAGAAAAATTTGGCGCCCGGATTGGGCCGTCATGCCGCCCTGGATCCTCGGACGCGACGGCTCGGCAGGGCGGAGCGATCGGCGCGATGGGATCGCGGCCAGCTCGCGGGCGGGGCGCCGACCCGCACGGACGCTTCGTTTTAGCAAGTACACTTCGTTTTTATGAGTGAGCCTGTGCCGGCCGGTCTGCTCCCCCGCTGGTCTGCCGCTTCGCCGTTCGTCGCCATGGGAACGGCGTGCGTCGTCGCGGGCGGCCTGGTCGCCGCGGCGGTGGCAATGGCGCCGTCAGAGCTTGGCTCGTGGGCCGCCGCTTATCTGGTACTTGTCGGGGGCGTTGCCCAGGTAGCGCTCGGCGCCGGGCTGGCGCTGCTCGCTCCGCGACCGCCTGGGCGGCGCGCGGTCATCGCTGGGCTGGCTGGATGGAACGCGGGCAACGGCGCCGTCCTGGCCGGGACGCTGCTCGGGGCCACCTGGCTGGCCGGAATCGGCGGTGTGCTGCTCGTCGCGGACCTGGTGCTGGCGATCGTCGGAACCCGGGGCGCGGTCAGGCATCCGGCCTGGCCCCTTCACCTGTACCGGGCACTGATCGCGCTCGTGCTGGTGAGCGTCCCGGTCGGCCTGGCGATCGCCGCGGTGCAACCGCGTTAGTCCGGTGCGGATCGCCCGGCCGTGACGCGGCCGTCCCGGGGATGCCCGCGGCGGCGGGCATTCCCTGGATCACGGGCGCGGGCCCGGGCGGTCAGATCGACTGGGCGTACCCGAAGTACTCGTGGTCCTCGTTATAGCCGCCGAAGCCGTTGCCGATCTCGCTGTAGTGCCTGACGAACTCGACGCCCTTGATCCACTTGACCATCTTGAAGCCAAGCTGCACCTCGTTGCGCAGCCGCAGCGGGGCGCCGTGCCCATAGGTCAGCGGCTCGCCGTTGAACTCGTAGGCGAGCATGGTCAGCGGATAGCTCATCTGCTCGATCGGGTGGGCGTCATAGTAGATCCCCCCGTCCGTGCCCTCGGCGATCGAGTAGAACACCACCCACTTCGCCTCGGGGAGCGGCTTGACCAGGTCGACGATCGCGCGCATCGACACGCCGCCCCACTTGCCCACGGCGGACCATCCCTGGATGCAGTAGTGCTGGGTGATCTGCTCGTGGTGCGCGAGCGCGCGAATCTGGTCCAGGCTCAGCTCGACGGGGTTCTCGACGAGCCCGTTGACGCGCAGCCGGTAGCTGGCGAAGCCATCGGCCATCATCTCCCGGTACTCAACGGATTCGGGGAAGCGGCCGTTGTGCCAGAAGTACGGCGAGATGTCCTTCTCGGTGTACAGCTGAGGCCGGACCTTCACGTTCTCGAACCGGCGCTGGAACCACCCCACCGTCATGTTGCCCACCCGCTGAATCAACCGCGGGTAACGCAGCGTGAACGGGCTGGCCGCCACCCACGTCACGATGATCACGGTCATCGCCAGGCAGAACATACCGAAACCGACCCAGCTGTGGCCGTCCCGCCCGGCGAACATCGCGTTGAGGTTGAGCAGCAGGCCGGTGGTGAACACCAGCGTCACGTGGATGACGATAAAGCTGACGAACCACACCATCACCAGGAAGTGCAGCGACCGCGCGAGCTGGATGCTGAACATCTTGCTGACCCGCGGAAACCGGCTGTGCAGCGCCGGGGACATGCCCAGGCCCGTGATCAGCGCGAGCGGCGCGGCGATGAACACGGTGATGAAGTACGCCAGGAGCTGCAGGCTGTTGTAGACGACCCAGCCCTCGTTGGCCGGCCAGTCCAGCGACAGGTACTGGATCAGCACCGACACCGCGTTCGGGAACACCGCCCAGCTCGTCGGGACCAGCCGCTGCCACTGCGGGGTAATGAACAGCATGATGTAGAAGACGAGCCCGTTGAGCAGGAACAGCAGGTCGACGGTCAGGTGCCACCAGCGGGCCAGCCCGATCGTGTGCCGGAGCCCGGGCAGGCCGACATGGCGCGGCAGTGCCACCGAGTCCTGCTTGGCCGTCCACAGCGGGTCGTCGGGAGGCACCGGCGCCACGCGAAGCCACTCCTCGCCCGGCTTGCTGTAGCGCCTCCAGTACAGCCGCGGATGGTCGACGAAGATCTGCCATCCCGACCGGATGATGAAGAACATGAAGAACATGTTGAAGAAGTGCTGCCAGTTGACCCAGGTCGGTATGCCCGCGTCGGCCACGGCGTGCGCGGGCAGCACCTGACCGGGGAAGCGCGCGATGAAGTGCTGGACGGCCGGCATGCCGCGCAGGCCCTGCCCGATGGCGACCAGGACGATGAGGGCCACGAAGCTGACCGGCAGCAGCCACAGGATGTTGAACCACTTACTCCGGCCGACGCGGATCCTCGGCGCGATCGCGCGCACGTCCTCTATCCCGTTGCACCAGCGGGCCGCGTCGATGCTCTGCTCGCCTTGAGTCAGCTCGGTGCGAAAGCTCTCGGTGACCGGGCCAGATGCCCGCGGCCGGCCCGGCTCGGACCCGGTCGGCTGATGCTTAGCGACCATCGCGCGCCCGCTGCGGGTCGGCACCGTGCGCTGAATCGGCACCGCGCGTCCGGCGACCGCAGACCGCGAATTCGCTCAGGTCAGGGAACACCCTCATCGCCTCGCCTCCTGTACTGCCGCCCGGTACGGCGGCTGCTTCTACTTCTACGCACTGTAGAAGCTCTACGCAATGTAGAATGAGTCACAGTGAGGGCGCAGCCCCTGCGGGCGGCAGTGAGCGAGGTGGCATGGCGGGCAGCGGACATCTGGAGAGAGCGGTGCTGCAGGCGCTGTGGGACCATCCGGAGGGACTGGCCGCGCGTGACATCATCGCGGCCTTGGACGGGCGGGACCCAGCGATGACCACCGTGCTTACCGTGCTCGACCGGCTTCGCCGCAAGCACCTGGTGGCCCGGCACGACGAGGCACGGCCGCACCGGTACTTCGCGACGGTGACCCGTGAGGACTACGTCGCCGACATCATGCTCGACGCCCTTGGCCAGGCAGGGGATCGCCGAGCCGCGCTCGTGCGTTTCCTCGGCGGCGTCACGGTGGACGATACCGACCATCTCCGCCGCGCACTGCGTTACCGGCGCCCGCCGTCTGAGCGCTGATCATGCTGCTCCAGGCCGAGGCTGCAGGGCTGCTCTGCGTCTCCGTCGCGCTGGCCGGCCCGGTGTCCGACGGGCTCGCCGCCGCTCGCTGGCCGGCCAGGGACCCGCGCGCCGCGCTGGTCTTGTGGCAGGCGGTCGGCCTCGGGGGCGGGCTCGGCATCCTGGGCGCGGGCCTTACCCTGGCCGCCGGCACGCTTGACAACCGGTGGCTGCCGGGTGTCGCCAAGCTGCCGGGGCACCTGTCGCGGCTCGGCGTGACCGGCTGGGCCGGCGTCGGGCTCACGCTCACGGTCGGCGTGTGGCTCGTCGCGGTCACCGAGATCTCGACGGCGCGGGTCGTGCTCGCGCGCCGCGCCCACCGCCAGCGCCTCGACGCCGTCGCCGTCGCCGTCGCCGTCGCCGTCGCCGTCGCCGAGACCCTGGACCATGAGGCGCACGCGATGGTCGAAGTGGCGGGCGTGCGGCTGCTCGATCACCCCCGCGCGGT
>DATCGA010000319.1:0-36589 GCA_036509215.1 Trebonia sp. | reverse complement strand
GTACCCACCCGAGCCAATCGCCAGCCGGCCTTCGGCATCTACGTGCAGGACCCGCACTCCGACGTCATGCACGCCAGCGGCCTGCTAGTCGTCACGCTGGCCGGCCGCCGCATCAGCGCGCTCACCCGCTTCGACAACAGCAACCTGGCCCGCTTCGGCCTGCCCCGCACCCTCCATGCCTGAAGACAGCCGGGACCCGGCCGGCCGTCGTCCGGAGTCGGCCGCGACTGCCTCCGGGCGCGCGGTCTTAGGCTAGGCGCCGAAGATGTCCTTGGCGGCAGCGAAAACTGGTGCGGATGCGGCGCCGCGCGAGTGCGCCCGGCGGCCGTCGCTTGGACGGCCGCCGGGCTTGCGTGGAGGCGGCTGTGTCAGTCGTAGATGAGGTCGAACTCCTCCCACTGTCCGATGGCCGTCCGGTTGGCGATCAGCGGGTCGGCGCCGGCGCCGTCCGCGGTCACGATCTGCTTATCGGCGTGCGCACGGAAGCTGATGCTCCCGTCGGCGTTCTCGATCAGGTCGAACTCCTCCGACTGGCCGATCGAGGTGGCGTTCGCGATCAGCGGGGTACTGCTGTTCGCCGCGTCGACGTAGTCGCCGTTGGCGTGCGCCCGCAGGCTGACGCTGCCGTCGCTGTTGCCGATCAGGTCGAAGGTCTCCCAGGGGCCGATGGCGGTGCGGTTGGCGATCAGCGGGGAGGCGCCGCCGTTGTCGGCGGTGACGATGTCGCTGTTGGCGTGGGCGCGGAAGCTGACGGTGGCGGTATCTCGGATCAGGCTGAATTCCTCCCAGGGGCCGATCGCGGTTCTGTTCGCGATGAGAGAGTCGGCCCCGGCGCCGTCGGCGGTCACGATGTCGCTGTTGGCGTGGGCGCGGAAGCTGACGCTGCCGTCGCTGTTGCTGATCAGGTCGAAGGTTTCCCATTGCCCGATGGCGGTGCGGTTGGCGATGAGGGGCGAGGCGCCCGCGTTCTCGGCGGTGACGTAGTCGCTGTCGGAATGCGCGCGCAGGCTCACGGTGCCGTTGGGGTTGGTGATCAGGTCGAAGATCTCGGCCGTGCCGATCGAGGTGGCGTTGGCGATCAGCGAGGTGCTGCTGTTCGCCGCGTCGACGTAGTCGCCGTTGGCGTGGGCCTGCAGGCTAACCACCGAAGCGGTGGTCGGGACGAAGGTGGTGTTGTTGACGTAGCCGGCGGCGGTGATGTTGGCCTGGACGGCGTTCTCGGTGGCGTCGGAGGGATAGCCGGCGGTGACGGCCCCCTCGAAGAACTCTCCGTCGCCCCAGATGCTGTTGTCGCCGCCGGTGCCCAGCTCGATGGAGGGCTGCACCTTCATCGGGTTATAGCCGTTGGGCAACGCTCCGGAATAGGACTCGGTCAGCCCGCCTGACTGGCCGTTGCCGTACTTCAGGGTGAAGTTGGTCGTGCCGTTGTTCTTCTCCCACGCGGAGACGAACGTGCCGGTCTCGCTGGGGATGGACGAGGGGTTGGCGCCGGTGTTGCTGAAGTACATGCCGTTCTCGAGGTCACCCCCCACCCAGGGGCCCGGGCCGCTGCAGTTGTTGGTCCAGCAGTCGGTGCCGTAGTAGATCGCGTTCATGGTCGCGTTGCCGTCGTCGCTGTCGTTGGCCTCGCCCGAGCCGAAGTCGAAGCAGCAGCCATTGCTCGTGAGGTTCGAGGAGGTCAGCATGTAAACGCCCTCGGGCTGCGAGCCGGTGGGCACGTTCTTGGCGTTGTCGATGCGGTATCCCGTGCCCTGCGCGTCGAACACCGCCCCGTAAGCCGGCTGGCCGCCGACCGTCACCGGCAGCGCCATGGCCGGGGAGCCGATGTCCGACCCGTTCGCGCCCGGACCCGAGATCCCACCCGAGCAGCCCGAACAGGAAGTGCCCGGCGAGATGGGCATGTTGTTGCCGTTGGGAGTCTGGTCGTAGAGCACGGTGATGGTGCAGGCCGTGCCGGAGCAGAACGAGACCTGGGGCGCCGAGCTGACAACCCCGCCGGCCGATTCCAGGCCGATGTTGAGATAGCTGTGGTCCGAGGCGCGCTGAACCTGGTACAGCGGCCCGTCATATGCGGAGAACATGGCCCGGGTGGTGCTGTAGGCCGCCTGGCAGGGGGTGCCGCCCGCGGCGTAGATGTCGCACGGTTGCTGCGAAGCCGCCCGTGCGGGAGACGAGGCGCCGAACAGGGGGATGGCGAGCGCGGCCGCCAGCAGGAACGCGGCGGCCAGTCGCACCCACCGCCGGGTGAAGTTTGTTGAGAGCATGTTGTCGGCTTCCGTATTCGGGGAACGGGGCACGCGGCGCGTGGGCGAATAGCACGCGCCGGAAGACCGGACGATGGGGGAAACGTCCGCTGTCGGCGTGATTCATCGAAACTTTCGGGACCCTGGCCAGAGATTGCGCCGACTTTGCGCATAAGTCAAGAAGATGTTTCGATGTCGACGATGGCAAGACCGAGCAGTGCGGTGGACTCGGCGCTGCGGTCGCCCGTTCGCGACGGCACGGCCCGGCCGGTGGCTCCCGGCAGCCAGCGACGAGGCTGCTGCGTCAGCATCGAGCCAGGCCAGCGCCACGATCTCATCGGCCCTTACTCAGACAGATCGACGAGCGCCTCGATCCGCAGCGGCGGACGCGATCCCACTAGTTATGTCTAACATCAGGCGAAATAGAGGCCTAGATCCGCACGAAGAGCTCTTGACTTAGGTACAACTTCGGCACAATATACGATTGTCGCTCTGCCGGTTACCCGTCCTGCGATCGAGTTGAGGAGTTCGCCGTCGCCGCACCGATGAACCTCCGGGAGGAGGGCCGCCTGCGCGTTCTCCAGGCGCTCTACGACAGCGCCGGGACGAGCCGTCCCGATCTGGTCAGGGTTACCGGACTGTCCCGTGCCACCGTCTCGTCCCTCGTCGCCGACATGATCGCGGCCGGGCTCGTGTGCGAGGACAACGGCCCAGCCGAACCAGAGAACCGCTCGATGGGCCGGCCTGCCCAGCCGCTGTCGCTGAACCGGTCCGCTGCCTACGCCGTCGGGGCCGATATCGGTCACACCCATGTGCGGGTCGCGTTGTGCGATCTGCATGGCACACCCGTCTGGGATCAGGTCGAGGTCAAGGAGGTCGACAGAGCGCCGCGTGAGACTCTCGACCTCGCTGCGGATCTGATCGAACGCGCCTTGCGTGACTGTTCCATCCCGCGGGGGCGTGTCCTCGGGCTTGGCGTGGACATCGCGTCACCGATCAGGAGCGACGGAGCGCTGGGGGCCGAAGGAATCATGCCCGGCTGGGTAGGTATCCACCCGGGTGCGGAGCTAGAACGGCGCACTGGCCTTGCCGCGCAACTGATCAATGACGCCAACGCCGGAGCGGTCGCGGAGCACCGTTACGGCGCGGGGCGTAACACTGACGACATGATCTACGTGCGGCTGTCGGCTGGAATCGGGGCAGGCATTGTCACGGCGGGCCGGCTCTTGCTGGGAACGGGCGGTCTCGCCGGGGAGATCGGCCACCTGCTCGTCGCACCGCCGGGTCCGGTCTGCCGCTGTGGTAACCGCGGCTGCCTGGAGACTGTCGCGAGCCCGGTCGCGATCGCCAGGCTGCTCCAGGACAGCTGGGGCCGGACGGTCACACCCGATGACCTGCCACGCCTCCTCGCCGGCAGCAACGCCGGGGCACTGCGCGTGCTTGAGGATACCGGGGAGGCAATCGGGCGCGCCCTAGCGGGGCTGGTTACGCTCCTCAACCCGCAGACGATTGTCATCGGCGGCGATCTCGCCGCGACCGGCGAGCGACTCACCGGACCAATTCGCAGCGCCATCGCTCGCTACGCGCTGCCGTCGGCCGTCCCACAGGTGACGATCGTCACTGGCGAACTTGGCTCAAGCGCCGAGGTGCGCGGCGCCGCGAGCCTGGTCCTTGCCCGCGCTCCCCGAAGCCTGGCGATGATGAGCGGTGCCGACCTGATCCAGGCGCCCACCTGACCGCTGAGCAGAACCGAGACCTGGCAAGCGTGACGCTACGAGGGATGATTCGACTCCTACAAGAAATCACCGAGGCGGGAAATGCCCTGCGCGCGCGAGTGGCCCGCGCGTGCGACGGCGTCGAGGCAACGGTCTTGAACAGCTTCGGCCAAGACCAGGTGCAGGACTTCCGGCGGATGCTCTTCGACATCATCGGAGACACCGAAGACCGCGGATCGTGCCTGTAAGCGATAACGCCGAGGCGGGTGCCGTCATCCTGGACGTCACCGCCCGATTCATCAAGGACAACACCCCTCAGAAGGCTGCCGCCTGACCGTCCCAGAGGCAGCCGGGACCGTTCGGACCAATCTGCTCTTGATCTGGTTCGGTGAGGATGTCGCCGCGGACATGGCACAGAGTCGGCAGGCGGACGTTCTTGGCCCACTCCTGACCCGTCAGGACCGAGTGCTGATTTGGTTCTGACCAGGGCGGCCGGTGCGCAACACGACCTCCTCGTGGGGTTGCCCGAACTGAGCGACAAGGAGTTCGATGCGCTCCTCGTCATGGCCCGGGCGTAGCCGTTCGCTGCGGCTGAGGGTCGCCAGGCCGTGAAGCCCGGCCCAGAGCACCTCGGTCAGCGTTTCGCTGTCTCGGTCGCGGGCCACGGCGGCGACTGCCGCGCGCAGCTCGCCAAACGCCGCATGTAGCGGCGCTGGGGAGTCAGGGCCGAAGCGCAGTCGCGTGGCCCGGGAGAACATCGCGTCGTAAAGCGCCGGGTTGTCGATGGCGAACTTGCTGAACGCGCGGGCAGTCCGGGTCAGCGCTTCCCCGGCGGCGCCCGCACTGCGGCGAGCCGCGCCCAGCGTCTCTGCGAGTTCGCCGAAGCCCTCCAACGCGATGGCCTCGACAATCTCCTCCATCGATGCGAAGTGCTTGTACAGCACCGGCTGGCTGTATTCGATCTCCGTCGACAGGCGGCGCGTCGTGACCGCATCCCATCCTTCATGTTCGGCCAGCGTGCGTGCCGTCGCCATGATGAGCCGGCGCCGGGCGGTGCGCTCGCGCAGCCGACGATCTTCGATGGTCACAGCTCAAGTCTAGCACAGCTACCGATACAAGCAATGCTATTGACTTGCATGGCTCGCGACGCTAGCGTTGCTAGTGCTAGCAGTGCTAACCCGAGAAGGGGAAAGACATGGACACGCACGGGCAAGAGCTGGCCGAGACCTACCTCAGGATGCTGAACACCCACGATCCGGACCTGGTCGACCAGTTCGTGGCCGAGGGCTACGTCAACCACAACGCGTTCGTCGCTGACGGCCGCGAGGCGAACCGTCAGTTCTGGCACGCGTTCTTCGCGGCGCTGCCCGACGTCCGCTCCAGCATGGAGGACCTGGTGATCTCCGGCGACCGGGTGGTGGGACGGTTCGTCTACCGCGGCACGCATAAGGGAGACTTCCTGGGCATCCCCGCCAGCGGCAGCGCGGTCGAGATGCGGTCGATCGACATCTGGCGGGTCGAGGACGGCATGTTCGTCGAGCACTGGGACGAGCTGAACACCCTGGAGGTGTTTCAGCAGATGGGCGCGTTGCCGCCGCTCGAGGCCCAGACCTGACGCTGCCGTCCCAACTCGCCGCACTCGCGATCGCGGGTGGAGTTCCGGCGGCCAGTGCGCCTGCCTGGTCGGTCAGGTGACCGCGCTGGGGCGGTATGGCGCATCCGGCGGGTCGCCGAGCCGGCCGCGCACGGCCACGACGCCTTCAACGTGCCTGGCCGCGTCGACGATGTCGCGGCCGACAAGGGCGGTTTCCGGGGTGCCGGCGATGGTGACGATCCCGTCCTTCACGTCGACGGTGAAGCGGGCCGGGTCGCACAGGAACACGCCCGCGATCAGGTCCTGGGTGATCTCACGCTGTATGTCCGCATCGGGCCGGCTGTACACGCTCAAGACGTCAGCCCGGGTCACGATGCCGATGAGCTTCCCGTCGTCATCGGTGACCGGGAGCCGCTTGACCCGCCGGGTGTACATCAGCCGGGCCGCCTGGGCGACCGGGGCGTCAGGACCGATGGTGACCGCGGGCGCCGTCATCAGTTCGGCTGCGGTGACCGCGCTCGCCTTGTCGTGCTCCCGCCGCGGCAGCATGCCGCTCAGTGCCCCGGGCATGGTGCCCTCGATGGCCGCCTTGGTCAGCAGGTCGCCTTCGGAGACGACCCCGATGACCTTGTTGTCGTCGTCGAGCACGGGGAACGCGCTGACCCGCTGCTCGTGCAGCATGGCGGCCATCTGCTTGTACGGGGCGCTCTGCCTGACGGCGATCACGTGGGTGCTCATGACGTCCCTGACGGTCGCGTGCATGGCTGTTGCCTCCTCTTGGTTACCGCGTCAGATGTCCCGACGCGGGCCGCGACGCGGGACCGGGCTTCTCGAGCGCGCCGTCCGTCTGCTCTTGGGCCATCTTGCGGGCCTGCTCAACCAGGCCACCGTCGCCCGGATCGAGGACTGGATAGCCCCAGTATCCCGCTACCGGCTGCTGGACAATCAGCACGGTGGGCGGCGCGCCGCATCGGGCTGCAGGCGCGGGTCTCCGTCCCGGCTTCAGACGCAGGAGAGATGCTCAGCGCCGCACGGCATGCCGGTGGCGCCGAGGGTGGGAGCTGCAGTTCGGCCGCTACTTGCGGTAGCTCCCGTGACGGAATTCGTCGACCAGCCCCGGGTGCGAGGGATTCCAGCCGAGGTCGTCCCGGGCCCGGGCCGCGGTCGTGCCCTGGTCGAGCAGCAGGACCTCGGCGAAGTAGTCGCCCAGCCGGGCCCGGGCCTCCTGATCGGAACCGGAAACGGCTCCGGGCGCGCCGACTGCGTCGGCCGCGGCCCGGGTGATCTCGGCGACCGTCTGGTTCAGCCCGTTCCCGATGACGTAGTAGCCGCGAGCGGCCGGGATCTCCAGGACGAGCCGGAAGGCTCGGGCCAGGTCCGACACGTGAACCGTCGTCCAGTGCTGCTCGCCGGAGCCGAGCGTGATCAGGTTGCCTGCCTCGTCCCTGGGCGATCCGATCAGCAGCCCCGGGATGCCCCCGCCGCCGTCCCCGTAGGCGACGCTCGAGACGATCACGACACCACGCATGCCGCTCGCACTGAGCACGCGCGCCTCGATGGGCTCCTTCCAGGCGACCAGGGCAGGCGCCCGGAACGGCGAGCGCTCCGTGATGTCGGAGTTGGACCCGTAGACCCAGGCCCCGCTGATGTGGACGTAGGGCTTTCCGGTGCCCGCGAAGGCCTCGATGGCGGCGTCCGCCACGGCCGCGTCGAGCTGCGCGCTGGTGGCGTCGCCCGGGCTCGCCGTGTGGATGGCGCCGTCGACACCGGAGAGCAGGCTCACGACGGCCGGCCGGTCGTAGAGGTCGATGACCGACGGCACCGCGCCGTGCGCGGCGACGGCCTCCGCCTGCGCGTCGTCGCGGACCAGCGCGGTCACCTCGTGGCCGTGCTTGCGCAGCTCCTCCAGGATGTGCGACCCGACGTAGCCGACTGCACCAGTGAGTGCGACCTTCATGACGATCTCCTCCTGCCTGCTGTGATGACATTGAGCCATCAAGTGAAAGCTGATGGCGTGAATGAGCAGAATCGAAGCGACTGGACCCTCTTGGCATGCGTCTGTACACGTCAACACTAGCTCAATTGACTTGATTATTCAAGTCATGACTTGAATAATCAAGTCACTTTCGGGCCGGTGTCGAAGGTCGCCGATGCAGGTCCGCTCACGTGAACCGGCAAGTGACGACTATCCTCGGTCCATGCCAGCAGCCGCGCCCCGTGACACCGACGAGACCCAGGTCAGATGGCTCACCGAGGCAGAGGTCAGCTCGTGGCTCTCGGTCGTCCGCCTGATGACCTGGCTTCCCTGGTCAATTGACCAGCAGCTCCAGCGCGACTCAGACCTAGGGATGGTCGAGTACCAGGTTCTTGCGATGCTCTCGAGCAGCCGGGACCGAACGCTGCGGATGAGCTCGCTGGCGGAAGTCACGAATGCATCGCTGTCGCGCCTCTCCCACCTCGTCAAGCGACTCGAGGGGCGAGGCCTCGTCCGACGGGAGCCCGACCCCGCGGACGGGCGCTTCACCAACGCGGTCCTCACCGATGAAGGACTCGCGGCACTGGCTGCGGCGGCCCCCGGACATGTGGCGCACGTGCGGTCGCTCGTCATCGACGTGCTATCGCACGAGCAACTCCGGCGCCTCGGCCGCGACGCCGACCGCATCATGGCCCGCATCGACACCTCTGAGATCAATTAGGTCCCCGAGCGCGGATCCCCCGTGATCAGGGTGCGCACAACGCCCACTCGGCCGTCGCGAATCGTGAGGATATCGATCCCGCGGCCGACCGGGCGGCCGGGCGGCCCGAAACGCCACGCCAGCGCGGCGGTGCCGTTCCCCACGTACGGGGCCCGTCCTCTTCGAACACGAAACCCGCCAGGACAGGCGCACGCAATGGAAGGCGGCATTCATGTCACAGATCGATTCACGGCTGGCGGAGCTCGGCATCGAGCTGCCTCCGCTGCTGGCCCCGGTCGGCAACTACCTGCCCTGCTCGGGTCGGCTCGCTGCTCTTCGTCGGAGGACACGGCCCGGTCAGCGCCGATGAGGTAGTCATCGGGAAGGTCGGCTCATCGCTCTCGCTCGCGGCCGGCCAGCGCGCCGCCAGGCTCACCGCCTTGTCGATCCTCGCGACCATGCGCGCCGAACTCGGCGATCTTGATCGCGCGTGGCGTTTCGTCAAGGTATTCGGCATGGTCAACGTCGCCCCCGGCTTCGACCAGACCCCGGCCGTCATCGACGGCTGCTCCGACCTCCTCGTCGACGTCTTCGGCGACCGCGGACGCCACACCCGCACCGCCGTGGGCCTCGCCGAGCTGCCCCATGGCATCGCGGTCGAGATCGAGCTGACTGCGGAGATCGCATGACGAGCGGCCGGCCTGGCCCGTGGACAAGTTATCCATAATCGGAAAGCCCGCGGAAGGACATCGGACCCCTCGCGGCGGCTCGATCGGGCTGACAGGGCCGACCTGGGAGGCGGCCCGACCGCGGGCAAGCGTACAGCCACCGCCCCCGTGTCAGGTCCGCCGCCCCCGCTGCCGTTAAGCCGCTCAGATGCGTCGCTCAACGGGGAGAGAGTCGCCCGTAAGCGGTCAAGGGAATTGACGGTAACGGGCCGATGCATTTCGATGAAGAATCGCGCTCCGGCTAGGGTGCCTGTAGGTTGGGCGCGTGCTGCGCAACCTCGCCTACGACCTCTACACGCGTAAACTCCGCCGCGAGCTGTCCGGTGCCAGCCTGCCGAGGCATGTCGGGCTGATCATGGACGGCAACCGTCGCTGGGCACGCCAGATGGGGCTGGCCAGCCCGAGCCTGGGGCACAAGGCCGGGGCCGAGCACATCGAGGATGTCCTGCTCTGGTGCGAGCGGGCCGACATAAAGCACGTGACCGTGTTCGTCTGCTCTGCGGAGAACCTGCAAAGGCGCGGCGACGCCGAGATCGCTTTCCTCATGCGGATCATCGAGGATGTCGTCTGCGACCGGCTAGCACGGCCAGAAGCCACCTGGCAAGTCCACATCGCTGGCACGCTCGACGTGCTGCCTGAGACCACGGCCCGCGCGCTGAAGGAAGCAGTCGAGGCAACCCGCGAGTGCCGCACCAGGGCGCACGTGACCCTGGCGGTCGGGTACGGAGGACGCCAGGAAGTGCTCGACGCAATCCGGGAGGTGCTGTACGAGCAGGCGGACGCTGGCGCCACGCTCACCGAGCTGGCTGACACGCTGACGACCGACGATATTGCCCGCCACCTCTACACAGCCGGACAACCCGACCCCGACCTCGTCATCCGCACCAGTGGTGAGCAGCGCGCTTCCAACTTCCTGCTATGGCAGACCGTGGCTTCTGAGCTGTACTTCTGTGATGCTTACTGGCCCGCATTTCGCGAGATCGACTTCCTGCGAGCGCTTCGTAGCTATTCCGCCGCGCAGCGACGCAAAGCGTCTGATATCGCGGAATGACACGAGCCGCGCCGCATGCCGGCCGGCGTTGGCGAGCTGCGTGGGCACCGACTCCGCAGCGTCGTAGGTCTCGCTCAGCCGCGCGTACAGCGCCGCCCGCAGCTGCAGTTCCGTGCTTCCCTTGGGTGTGGCGTCCATGGCTTCCAGAGTTGATACAAAACGCGGGCTAGGGCTACTCCGACACCATCCCCGAGCCCATCCGCCGCGCCGTCATCACCCGCGACAAGCACTGCGCCTGGCCCGACGGCTGCAACCGCCGACCCGCCGTCTCCGACGTCCACCACATCACCCACAAAAAAGACGGCGGCCCCACCAGCGTCAAAGACTGCGCCCTGCTCTGCAAATACCGCGCCACCAGCCCCGACGGCAAGACCATCCTCCGCAGCCACCCACCACCCCCAGCCCAACCGCTCGCGCCGCCCCAGCCCACCGGCTAACCACCGGCCCTGGCCGGTCCGCACGTGGGCGAATCTGCTGACGAGCCGAGCGAGGAGCGCCGATGACGCTGGCTGACGACTCAACCAGGGTGACCGGGCCCGGCCTCATCGCCGCGCAGCTGATCACGACGCTGCGCGGCCTGGCCGAAGGCCCCAGCCAGTCATCGTCGACTCCGGCGAATGCGATGCTGGCCGGTTTCAGCGCCCACCACGAGCCCTTCTACCGCGCGCTGCGCGACCACAGGATGGCGATCTCGTAACTCGATCGCGCGGCGAAATGCGAACTAGGGCTGCTTATGCTCGCGCGAGCGCTCTCGATCAACCTGGTATCGAGAGGTGGACGGCAACCGCGCCTTGTTTCGGGCCCCTGCGGAATCGTCGCCTGATGACGACCACGATTCTCGTTGCCCTGAACTGCCAGCCGTACTTGGCGGCGAGGGCCCGGTCCGCCGCGGCGATTTCAGCGCTCGATGTCGAGATTTCGCCGGTGCCGGTGTGGACCGTCGCGTCCGGCTTCACTCGTCCGCGCGCGTCGCAGACCCGGACTTCCACAGCCGGGTTCCTGAGCAGCCGTTTCGTCTTCCAGGCGCCTTCGCCCGTCGTCAGGGCGTAGCTCCCCCGGGCGCCGGTGACCCAGACCGGGGTCGAGACCGGCGTTCCGTCCCGCTTGAACGTCGTCAGCGAGATGTACCTCGCCTGGTCCAGGTCACTGGTAGCTGTCATGAGGCGAACGCCTCGGCCGACACCAGCGGGTTCCAGTATTCGCGGTCGTCGGTTGCCACCTCGTACCTCCGTTTTCTTGTCATCACACTAAGCGGACCGCTGGTCCGTCTAGATTTGCTAATATACGGACCGGCGGTCCGGTCGTCAACGAGGAGCTGCGCGTGCAACGGGAAGAGCGGGCGGACGCGGCGCGGAACCGGCAGGCGATCCTGGAGGCGGCCGACCGCCTGTTCGCGAACTCGGCCGCTCCGCGCGCCGTCACCATGGACGACATCGCCAAGGCGGCCGGGGTGGGCAAGGGCACGCTGTTCCGCCGCTTCGGCGACCGGGCCGGCTTGATCCGGTACCTGTACGCGCAGCGGCTGGCGCCCCTGCGGCAGCGGATCGAATCGGGGCCGCCGCCGCTCGGCCCGGGGACGCCGGCCCGGCTGCGCGTCGCCGCGGTCGTCGACGCCATCGCCGCCGTGAAGTTCCAGAACATGCACCTCACCTCGGCCCTCGAGGCCGCCGAGAGCGGGGGCAGCCTGTTCGAGTCACCGGACTACCGGGACGTGCACGTCCTCCTGACCGGGCTGCTGGTCCCCGACCTCGGCCCCGAGCAGGCCCCGTGGACCGCGCATCTGCTGCTCGCCGCCGTGCGCGCTGACTTGCTCCGCCACCTCGTCCGCGAGGGCGGGATGACCACGGATCAGGTCCGCGCCCAGCTCAAGGCGCTCGTCGGCCGGCTCCTGGCCGACTCGGGCTGACCGCTGGAGCGATTCTCGCACTCGGTCGATGCGTCGCCTTGCGGCTTACCGGCGGTTCCGGTGTTCGTCCATGACGATGGATGCCACGATGGGGCGCATGCCTAATGACGACAATTCCCGCGGGGGGATCTCAACCAGGCACGACTCGCCGGCCGCCTACTCGTCCGATCCGCCGAGGGCCACCGACTACGACAGCTTCGCCGAGGCGTACTCGGCCCTGAACGAGGCAAGCCTCCTCAACGCCTATTACGAGCGGCCCGCCACCCTGGCCCTGGCCGGGGACGTGGCCGGCCGGCGGGTCCTCGACGCGGGCTGCGGCTCGGGCCCGCTGTTCGCGTCGCTGCGCGACCGGGGCGCCATCGTGACCGGGTTCGACCGCAGCGCCGGGATGCTGGAGCTGGCCCGGCGGCGGCTCGGCGACGACGCGGACCTGCGGGTGGCCGACCTGGGCGGCCAGCTGCCGTTCCCCGACGGCGCGTTCGACGACGTCATCGCGTCACTGGTGCTGCACTACCTGGAGGACTGGACGGCGCCGCTGGCCGAGCTGCGGCGGGTGCTGCGGCCGGGCGGGCGGCTGATCGTCTCCGTTGACCACCCCCTTCAGGGCCACCCGCTGGTCCGTCCCGGTGCCGACTACTGGGCGACCTTCCAGTACTCCGTGGAAACCGCCGCCCCCGGCGGCGATAGCTTCACGCTGACGTACTGGCACCGGCCGCTGCCCGCGATGATCAGCGCCTTCACCACGGCCGGCTTCCGGATAGCCGCCATCGACGAACCGCTCCCCGCGCCAGACACCCCCCGCGAACTGCTCCCCGACTTCGTTCAGGACAAGCCCTCGGCATCCGGCTTCCTGTGCTTCATGTTCTTCGTCCTGCAGGCCGGCTAGACGGCCGCGTAGCCGCCGGCCCACCAGCTGGTGATCAGCGCGACGAACTCGTCGGGGCTGTCCTCCCAGGTGAAGTGGCCCGCGTCGACGATGTCGAGCTTGCTGTGCGGCAGCCGCTGGTGGAGGAACTCCGAGTTGGCGGGCGGGACCGCCCGGTCGTGGCGGCCGGCGATGTTCTGCACCGGGGTCTGGATGGCGGGCAGCAGATCGCGCAGGACCGGAAGCTGGGCCGGGTAGGTACGGGCGTACCGCATCGACTCGAAGAACCGGTCGCCCTCGTAGGCCGAGAGGTAGTCCTCGTAGATGTCGGCCGGGATCTGGTACCGCTCGATGGTCGCCAGCGCGGCGGCGACGATCTTGCGCGGGTCGGCCCGGCGGTAGCGCTCGAAGTCGGGGTCCTCGACCCAGTCCTTCAGCGCCCCGCCGAGCTGGATCGGGACCGCCGCGCCGCCGCTCCCGACCACCAGGCTGCGCAGCCGGCCGGGGTGGAGGGCGGCGGCGAACAGCGCCGCGTTGGTGCCGACGTCGGGGCCGACGACATGCGGGTTCTCGAGCCCGAATTCGTCCGCCACCCGGATGATGAACCCGCCCATCTCCTGCGGGGACATCAGCGCGTCCCGGCGCTGCGAGTGACCGAACCCGGGCAGGTCGATCGCCACCAGGCGCGTGCGCTCGGCCAGCCGCGACCAGGTCTGCGCGTAGCAGTACAGGCTCTCCGGCCAGGGGCCGAGCAGGAGGGCGTGCTCGGCCCGGTCCTCGCTCTCGGCGTACCGGATCGACAGCCCGTCGATGGTTCGGAATTGCGGCCGGATGGCTTGGTTCGACGGAAGAGTCACGATGTGACTCCTGCCCGGATGCGGATTAACCGAAGCGCACATCTAGAATGTTCACAAGAACATCTCTCCTGTACCATTGGGCCTATGGATGCGTCGGAGCGATTGAGTGAGCTGGTCGAGGTGCTGCGCCGCGACGGCCGGGTCGACGTGGCCGCAGCGGCGGCGGAGTTCGGGACGGCCGAGCTGACGATCCGGCGCGACCTCGACGTGCTGGTCGAGCGCGGGGTCGCGCGGCGGGTCCGCGGCGGGGCGGTGAACCTGCTCATGCGGGGCGAGGAGCTGCCGTTCGCGATGCGCGCGATCGAGGCGGCCGGGAGCAAGCGGCGGATCGCGGAGGCGGTGGCGGCCCTGATCGCCGACGGCGAGGCGGTCGGCCTCGACAGCGGCACCACCGTGACCGAGACGGCGCGGGCGCTGGCGCTGGCCGGCCGGCGGCTGACCGCGATGCCGATGTCGCTGCACGCGGCGATGGCGCTGGCGGGGTCGGCGTCGGTCCGGCTGATGCTGCCGGGGGGCGAGGCCCGGCCGGGCGAGCTGGCGATGGTGGGCCCGCTGGCGCTGGCGGGCATCCGGGCGCTGCGCTTCGACACCGTGGTGCTCGGCTGCTGCGGGGTGTCCCCCGAGGGCGACGTGATGGCCCACGACCTGGGCGACGCCGCCGTCAAGCAGGCGCTGCTGGCGTCGGCCGGGCGCAGCGTGCTTGCGGTTGACGGCGCCAAGTTCGGACGGGCGGCGCTGGCGGTGGTCTGCCCGCTGGCGACGCTCGACGTGGTCGTCACCGACGACGGCGCCCCCGAGCCGGCCGTGGCGGCGCTGCGGGCCGCGGGGGTCGAGGTGCACCGCGCCTGACCCGGCCGCGGTGACCGGCCCGGCTGGCGGCACCGGGCCGGTCACCGCGGCTCGGTGCCGGGCCGCGGCCGGCCCGGCCGATTCTTCTATAACAAACTATTGACGAGAGTACTAAGATCGTCACATGATGTCGGATCTGAAAAGTGAGCCCATCGACTTCGATGGCGCTGAGCACCAGGCGAAGCTGGCCGAGCTCTACCGCGACTTCGGCAACGCCGGCCTGACCCCGCTGTGGCAGGTGCGCGGAAACCTGCAGCCGTTCAGCCCGGAGTCGCGGGCCGTGCCGCACCGGTGGCGATGGGCGGAGCTGTACCCGATTGCCGCCCGCAGCGCCGAGCTGGTGCCGGTCGGGCGGGGCGGCGAGCGGCGGGCGATCGGCCTCGGCAACCCCGGCCTGCCCGGCGACCCGTTCGCCACCCCCACCCTGTGGGCCGCGATCCAGTACCTCGCTCCCCGCGAGAACGCGCCCGAGCACCGGCACAGCCAGACCGCGTTCCGGTTCGTGCTCGAGGGCGAGGGCGTCTGGACCGTGGTCGACGGCGACCCGGTGGCCATGCGCCGGGGCGACCTGCTGCTCACCCCCGGCTGGCGCTTCCACGGTCACCAGAACGTGTCCGACGCGCCGATGGCCTGGCTGGACGGGCTCGACATCCCCTTCGTGGGCCAGCTCGACCAGGGGTTCTTCGAATTCGGGCCCGAGGTCGTCCGCGATCCCTCGACTCCCGAGCGCAGCCGCAGCGAACGGCTCTGGGGTGACGCCGCTGGGAACCGTCAGGATGTCGGTGCTGTTGCAGTAGGCCAGGCCCACCCCGGTCAGCAGCGTCGCCATGCCGAGCGTGCCGACGAACGAGGTGACCTGAAGCCGCTCGACGATCAGCCCGTTGGCCAGCCCGACCACGGTGCTGGCCGCGATCGCGAGCACGACCGAGACTTCCACCCCGAGGTGGTCGTTGGTGGTCAGGCTGGCCAGCAGGATGTTGGCGAGCGAGATGTTGGCCCCGACCGAGAGGTCGATCGAGTCCGTCAACAGCGGGATCAGCACGGCCAGGCCGCCGATGATCACCGGCGCCTGCTGATCGGCCGTCACGCTCACGTTGGCCCAGGTCGCGAACTCATCCGGCTTCACCACGGTGAAGATCACGAAGACGAGGGCGAGAAGACCAAGCAGCGGGGACGGCCAGCGAGCCTCTCGCCCGGCGGCACCATTTATTGATATATAACATATACGCGTATGCATTCTACAGGATGTTTCTTTTTTATGAGGGGCAGCGGCCGCCCGCTGGTACAGTGCGGCCATGCTGCCTGTCAAACCCCGCGCGCTGATCTTCGACCTGCTGGGCGACTACGTGCGCTACGGCACCGGAGAGATACGGCTCAAGAGCCTGGTGACGCTCAGTGAGCAGATGGGGGTGGCGCCGTCGACCATGCGGGTCATGGTCACGCGCCTGCGGGACGAGGGATGGCTCGACGTCCGCCGGGAAGGGCGGGAGTCGATCTACTCGCCGACCTCGAAGTGCCTCCACATGCTCGACGAGGGGCGCCAGCGCATCTTTCGCGGTGAGCCGCCGGCCTGGTCGGGCAGCTGGTCGATGGTGATCTACACGGTCCCCGAGAGCGACCGGCCCACCCGTGAGCAGCTTCGCCGCGATCTGTCGTGGCTCGGCTTCGGGCCGCTCGCCCCCGCCACCTGGGTATCCCCCCATCGGCTGCTTGAGAGCGTGGCCAACGTCGGCGCCGGGCTGCCGAACGCCCGGCTCGACCTGCTGACCATGAAGGCGGCCGACATCGGGGCGGACCGCGCGATCGCCGCCCGGTGCTGGGATCTCGGGACCCTCAACGCCGAGTACGCCGCGTTCATCCGGGACGTCCGGGTCGAGCTGGCCGACTACCCGCTGCTTGACGGCGCGTCGGCGATGGCGAGCAGGATACGGCTGGTCCAGTCCTTCCGGCGCTTCCCGTTCCGTGACCCCGGGGTCCCGGCCGAGCTGCAGCCCGCCGGATGGCTCGGCGAGCAGGCGCGGACCCTGTTCGACCAGGCCTATGAGATGCTCGCCGCGGGCGCGCGAGCGCATTACCAGGACGTCGTGGGCGATGCGGAGAACCCCGGTTGACGAGGGCGTCTTCCCGATGGCACGAGGGCCCCGCGAGTTATTCACGAGGCCCTCGTGCCAGGCCGGCCGAACCCGCCTAGCCTGCGGAGTTCGCGGTGCGGTAGAACTCGGCCGCGGTGACGGTCTCGGGGACGCCGAGCTGGGCGGCGACCGCCGCGATGGCCTTGGCCCCGACGGCGAGGTCGGCCTGGCCGTCGGTGGTGAAGTACGGCGCGATGTACGACTGGTAGTGCGCGCGGACCTCCTCCTCGGTGTGCCGGCCGAGGAACTGCCGCATGTGGTGGACGGTCGTGTCGGGATCGTCGTGGATCAGCTGCAGGGCGCGCCGCTGGGCCCGCACGACGGCCTGGACGGCGGGGCTGTCCGGGTCGACGTAGGTCGGGTCGACCACCAGGCCGACGGTCGGGATCTGAAAGTGGTCGCCGACCCAGGCCACCAGCTACCAGCCGTACTCGGCCGCGATGGCCTCGGGCGCCATCGTGCTGCCGACGTAGGCCGCGTCGATCGAGCCCTCCTGCAGCCAGCGCAGGTACATACCGTAGTCGCCGGGCGGGCGGACCACGAGCTCGAGGTCGCGCTCCGGGTCGAGGCCGGCCTGGCGCAGCGCGATCCGGGCGAAGCAGCCGGGCGGCGTGTGGCCCGGGTGCACCGCCAGCCGCTCATGTACTGCTCGAGCGAAGGCCCGCCGCCCATGATCGCGGAGTGATCGAAGTAGGGGCGGAACTCGCGGATCGCGTCCTGCGAGTTGCGGCGCATGAAGACCTGGCCGCCGAGGCCGACGATGGCCTGCTCGGGGCGGCCGTGGCCGTGGTGGGCGTAGCGCGCGCGGTAGAGGCCGACCAGCTTCTGGTAGTGCTCCTTGGGCCAGAAGATGTTGTTGGCGAAGAAGCCGTCGCCGTAGTACGCGGCCTGCTCGGCGATCTCGGGCGAGCGGATGGAGCCGTGCCAGACGAACGGCGGGATGCCGTCAAGCGGGCGCGGGGTGGACGTGAACGACTGCAGCGGGGTGCGGAACCTGCCCTCCCAGTCGACCACGTCCTCGCGCCACAGCCGCCGCAGCAGCGCGTAGTTCTCGACCGCGAGGTTGAGGCCCTGGCGGATGTCGGGCCGAACCAGGGGTAGACCGGGCCGGTGTTGCCCCGGCCCATCACCAGGTCCACCCGGCCGTCGGCCAGGTGCTGGAGCATCGCGTAGTCCTCGGCGATCTTGACCGGGTCGTTGGTGGTGATCAGCGTGGTCGCGGTGGACAGGATGATGCGCTCGGTGCGGGCGGCGATCCAGCCCAGGACGGGGTCCGGCCCGAAACCGGGTCGGCGGCGACATCGCCGACGGTGAAGATCCCGAACTGCATCGCCCTCACCTCTCTCCATACATATATGACACGTCAACAATATTGGGCGACGCTCGACGCGCGCTGGCGGCGTGCGGCCGATGGTTCGGCGGTAATTTCGAACGAAAGATAAAACATCCGTCGCCGCGTCCCATATACGGATAGATTTACGGTGGCAAGACTTAATATCGGAATAATCTTTGGGTACGCTGCCGACATGACAGTGCTCACCCCTGGCCACCAGAACGCGCGGTCCCTCGATCCGGGCACCGTCCGCGACCGGGTGGCGGCGCACATGCTCGCCGACGGCTTCGAGTTCATACTCGACCTGGACCGCTCGCACGGGTCCACGCTGGTCGACGCCAGGGACGGGTCGGAGTACCTCGACCTGTTCACGTTCTTCGCGTCCTCCGCGCTCGGCATGAACCACGACGCGCTGGCGGCCGATCCCGCCTTCCTCGAGGAGATCGCGGCGGTCGCGGTCAACAAGCCGAGCAACTCCGACATCTACACGGTGCCGATGGCGCGGTTCGTGGAGACCTTCTACCGGGTGCTCGGCGACCCGGCCCTGCCGCACCTGTTCCTCATCGACGGCGGCGCGCTGGCGGTCGAGAACGCGCTCAAGATCGCGTTCGACTGGAAGTCGCGCTGGAACGAGAGCCGCGGCATCGACCCCGCCCTCGGCACCCGCGTGCTGCACCTGGAGCACGCCTTCCACGGGCGCAGCGGGTACACGATGAGCCTCACCAACACCGACCCGGTGAAGGTCGCGCGGTTCCCCAAGTTCGACTGGCCGCGCATCCCCGCCCCCGCCGTCAACCTCCACGAGGACGAGGCCGCGCTGGCCGCGGCCGAGGCCGGGGCGCTGGCGGCCGCGCGCCGGGCGTTCGAGTCGGCCCCGCACGACATCGCCTGCTTCATCGTCGAGCCGATCCAGGGCGAGGGCGGCGACAACCACTTCCGCCCGTCCTTCCTGCAGGCGATGCAGGCGCTCTGCCGCGAGTTCGACGCCCTCTTCATCCTCGACGAGGTGCAGACCGGGGTCGGCCTGACCGGTACCGCGTGGCTCTACCAGCAGCTCGGCCTCGAGCCGGACGTGGTCGTGTTCGGCAAGAAGACCCAGGTCTGCGGCGTGATGGCGGGCGGCCGGGTGGACGAGGTGCCGGACAACGTGTTCCGGGTCGCCTCCCGCATTAACTCGACCTGGGGCGGCAACCTGACCGACATGGTCCGCTCCCGGCGCATCCTCGAGGTCATCGAGGCCGACGGGCTGATCGAGCGGGCGGCCGCGCTCGGCGAGCACCTGCTGGCCGAGCTGCGCGACCTCGCCGCCCGGCACCGCGGGCTGGTCACCCACCCGCGCGGCCGCGGGCTGCTGTGCGCGCTGACGCTGCCGACGGCGGAGCTGCGGGACGAGGTCGTCCGGCGGCTGCGCGAGCAGGAGCGCGTGATCATGCTCGGCTGCGGCGGCTCCAGCCTGCGGTTCCGCCCGGCGCTGACGGTGAGCGCGGCCGAGCTCGACCGCGCGCTGGCGGCCCTGGACCGGGTCCTGGCGAGCATAGGCTCGTAAGCACGCGGCCCGAAGCCTCGGACGACCGCCGCACCCGCGCGCTCACAAGGCGCCGACGCCTGGAGGACAACGGCAATGCTCAACCATGACACGCTGCGGGCGCAGACCCAGGAGCTACTGTCCCGGCTCGGGGTCGAGCTGCCGCAGGCGGACGGGCAGGCGCGGGGCGCTGGCGAGGGGGGCGCGGCGCTGATCGCGCGCTCGCCGGTGACCGGCGGTGAGCTCGGGCGGATCCCGGCCCACACGCCGGACCAGGTCGGGGCCATCGTCACCCGGGCGGCGGACGCGTTCGCGGCCTGGCGGCTGGTCCCCGGCCCGGTCCGCGGCCAGCTCGTGCGCGAGCTCGGCAACCTGCTGCGAGAGCACAAGGAGGACCTCGGCGCGCTGGTGTCGGTCGAGGCGGGCAAGATCCGCTCCGAGGGCCTGGGCGAGGTGCAGGAGATGATCGACATCTGCGACCTCGCGGTGGGCCAGTCCCGGCAGCTGTTCGGGCTCACGATCGCCTCCGAGCGCCCCGGCCACCGGATGATGGAGCAGTGGCACCCGCTCGGCGTGGTCGGCGTGATCAGCGCCTTCAACTTCCCGGTGGCGGTCTGGTCCTGGAACACCGCGCTGGCCCTGGTCTGCGGCGACGCCGTGGTCTGGAAGCCGTCGGAGAAGACCATGCTGACCGCGCTCGCCTGCCAGGCGCTGATGGCCGAGGCGAGCCGCCGGGTCGGGGCGCCGGACGGGGTCAGCGCGCTCGTCTTCGGCGGTCCCGAGGTCGGCGAGGCGCTGGTGGCCGACCACCGGGTGGCGCTGGTGTCGGCGACCGGCTCGACCCGGATGGGCCGGGCGGTCGCGCCGGTGGTGGCCGGGCGCTTCGGCCGCCTGCTGCTCGAGCTCGGCGGCAACAACGCCGCGATCGTCGCCCCCTCGGCCGACCTCGACCTGACCGTGCGCGGCATCGTGTTCTCGGCCGCGGGCACCGCCGGCCAGCGCTGCACCAGCCTGCGCCGGGTCATCGCGCACTCCTCGGTCGCCGACGAGCTGACCGGGCGGCTGGCGGCGGCGTACCGGACGCTGCCGATCGGCTCCCCGCTAGCGGACGGGACCCTGGTCGGGCCGCTGATCGACGCGGCCGCTTACCGGGGTTTCGACGACGCGCTGACGCGGGCCCAGGCGGACGGGGGCAAGCTGGTGGCGGGCGGGCGCCGGGTGCTGGCCGACGAGGCGCCGGACGCCTACTACGTCGAGCCCGCGATCGTGGCGATGCCCGCCCAGACCGACGTGGTGCGCAGCGAGACCTTCGCCCCGATCCTGTACGTGCTCACCTACGACACCCTCGATCAGGCGATCGCCCTGCACAACGACGTGCCGCAGGGGCTGTCGTCGTCGATCTTCACCCTCGACCTGCGCGAGGCCGAGCGCTTCCTGGCCCCGGACGGCTCGGACTGCGGGATCGCCAACGTCAACATCGGGCCGTCGGGGGCGGAGATCGGCGGCGCGTTCGGCGGCGAGAAGGAGACCGGCGGCGGCCGCGAGTCCGGCTCGGACGCCTGGCGCTCCTACATGCGCCGGGCGACCAACACGGTCAACTACTCGACCGAGCTCCCGCTCGCCCAGGGCGTCTCCTTCGGGTGACCGGTTTTCTCGTAACGGAATAGAGTCGCCCCGGTCCGTTCGACAATCAAAGCTCTTGAATTCAAATGCCCTTGATTTCGAACGGACCGCGGTTTTACCTGGCGCGGCCGTTTTTTCGCGCCAGCACGGCGTAGACAGGGACCGGCCGATCGGAACCGGCCTGGCCGGGCTCGGGGCGCCATTCGTTGACCGGGACCAGACCGGGCTCGGCCAGTTCGAGGCCGTCCGCCAGGCCGGCCACCTCGGCCCGCGAGCGCGGCGTGAACTGCCGGGCCGAGATCCGGTTCCAGTAGTCGACGCCGGCCATGATGGCCGGATCGAGGTCGCTCGCCACGTGGCAGAGCGCGAGATAGCTCCCGGCCGGGAACGCCTCCATCAGCGCCGACACGAGCCCGGCCGCCCGCGCGGCGCTGGGGATGAACGGGAGCGAGGACGGCAGCAGCAACGCCACCGGCTGCCCGAAGTCGAGCGTCTCGGCCGCCCCCGCCAGCAGCGCGGCCGGGTCGGTGATCCTCGCGTCGAGGGCGGCGAACGACCCCGGCGAGGTTGACCTCGAGAACGCCCGCAGGTGAGTCAGCACCATCGGGTCGTTGTCCACGTGGACGACCCGGCAGGCCGGGTCGACCGCCTGCACCAGGTCGCGGCCGGTCGCGGCGCCGGGCAGGCCGGTGCCGACGTCGAGGAACTGCCTGACCCCCGCCTCGAGGGCGAGGAAGCGCACCGCGCGCTGATGGAAGGCGAGGACGAAGGGCACGATCGCCGCGATCGCGGGCGCGATCGAGAGCATGGTCTGCGCCGTCCTGCGGTCGGCGTCAAAGTTGTTACGGCCGCCATTAAGGAAATCCGCCACCCGGGCCGGGTTGGCCACGGCGGCGTCGATCCGCTCGGCCTTCGACCGCTGGGCGGCGTCGAATTGCCCGTCGTCAATCATCGTTCCCCCCATAGGCAGCTTTGCAGTGGCGCTGCGGCAACGTCAATGGTGCGGGGGTGGCATTTACCAGTGATATCACAAGACACCCGGGACACGGCGACCCCCATTTGGGGGTCTTGCGCGAAGAGATATCCCCGATTAGGGTCCGGGTCGAACGGCCACGTCCCCGGCCAGGGCCAGCGCGGTCGCCAGGTCGGTCGCGCGGCCGGTTCCGCCGACCCCCTGGGTCGACGCCGCCCCGGTCGCGCAGCCGAGGGCGAGCGCGGCCGGCGGCTCGAGGCCGTTCAGCAGGCCGGCCAGCAGGCCCGCGTTGAAGCAGTCGCCCGCCCCGGTGGTGTCGGCCGGCGTCATCGGCGGCGGGGTCGCCAGGTACTGCCGGGCCCCGTCGGCGTAGAGCGCGCCGCGGGCGCCGAGCTTGACCGCGATCGCGCCGCCGGCCTTGGTGAGCGACGCGATCGCGGCCGTTAGGTCGGTGGTGCCCGCCAGCCGCAGCGCCTCGGCCTCGTTCGGCAGCAGCAGGTCGGCCTGCGCGAGCACGTCAGGGAAGAACTCCGCCCCCCAGCGCCCGGCCGGGTCCCAGTTGGTGTCGAGCGAGGTCGAGGCGCCGGCCGCGCGGGCGGCGGCCAGCAGCGCGGCCAGGCCGGGCCCGAGGAGGCGCTCGAGCAGGAAGTAGGAGCTGACGTGCACGTGCCGGGCCCGCGCGATCAGCCCGGCGGGCACGTCGGCCGGGGTCAGCGTGGCCATGACGCCCTCGGCGGTGAGGATGGCCCGGTCGTCGCCCTGCGACAGCGCGACCGTCATGCCGGTCGGCGACTGCGGGCGGACCGCTACCGCGCCGGCGTCGACGCCCGCCGCCGCGAGCTCCGCCAGCATGAAGGTCCCGGCCGCGTCGTCGCCGATCGCGGCGACCAGCGCGACCCGCAGGCCGAGGCGGGCGGCGGCGACCGCGGTGATCGAGGCCGACCCGCCCACCACCAGGGACATGCTGTCGACGAGCTTTTCCTGCTGGCCGAAGGCGGGGGTCAGGTCGTCGCCCCGGAGGACGACGTCGGGGTTGCAGTCGCCGATCACGACCAGGTCGAACGCGTCACCGCTCACGGGCGCGCGCCCCGTCCGGCCCGTCTATCCCGACCAGCGTGACCTTGACGCCGCTGTCGGTCAGCGCGCGGACCGCCTCCGGGTCCGCCCCGGCGTCGGTGATGAGCTCGCTGATCTCGCCCACCTCGCAGATCCGGGCGAACGCGACCTTGCCGATCTTGGAGCTGTCGGCCACCACCACCACCCGCCGGGCGCAGCCGATCATGACCGCGTTGGTGTGCGCCTCGACCTCGTGGTGGGTGGTGCAGCCGGCCTGCGCGTCGATGCCGTCGACGCCGATGAACGCCACGTTGAGGTTGAGCCCGGTCAGGCTCGCCTCCGCGATCGGCCCGGACAGCTCGTAGGACTGGCTCCGCGCGACGCCGCCGGTGGTGATGAGCTTGATGCCGGGCCGGACCGCCAGCTCCGAGGCGATGTTGAGCGCGTTGGTCACGATCGTCAGCTTCTGCCGTCCGGCCAGCGCCCGGCCGACCTCGGTGGCGGTCGTCCCGCCGGTCAGGCCGACCGCCATCCCCTCGGTCACCTGCGCGGCCGCCTCGCGGGCGATGCCCCGCTTCTCGTCGGCGTAGCGGACGCCCTTGTACCGCAGCGGCAGCTCGTAGGAGACGGCGTGGGCGGTCGCGCCGCCGTGGGTGCGGGCCAGCAGCCGCTGCTGCTCGAGGATCACCAGGTCCCGGCGGATGGTGCCGGCCGATGTCTCCAGGTCATCGGCCAGATCGGCGACCGCGACCGACCCGCCGTCGGCGAGCCGTTCGAGGATCGCGCTCAACCGCGCAGCTCTGTGCATAGCAAAAGAGCATATACGTGCAGGTCCGCTGGTTGTCTAGGATCCGCCCCGGGCAGGCGCCTCCGCTCCCTCGGTGGCGGCCCGTGCACGAATGACCTTGTTTAAGTGCACATACATGCTTGTCAGAGCGACTGTATTCACTCTAGATTGACTGGATATGAGCGCAAACGATCGCCATTCGTAGCTGTGCCTCGCTGAAAGAGGAGACAGATGAAGTATCCGAGCATCGTCAGCAAACGGGCGGCAGCGATCGCCCTCAGCGCCGGGCTGGTCTTGCTCGGCGCCGCCTGCGGGTCGTCCGGCAGCGGCGGCGGCACCGCCGCGGGCTCCGGGTCATCGAACTCGATCACCGTCGCCGTCGCCTACCCGTCGCCGCCTGCGGCCCTGCTCGACCAGTTCACCAAGCAGACCGGCATCAAGGTCACCTGGGTCAACATCGGGTGGGACAACCTGCAGACCAAGATCGCGGCCGCCGCGGCGGCCAACACCTACTTCGCCGACGCCTCTGACGTCGACTGGTCCAAGGTCGGCGAGTACCAGAAGACCGGCTGGTTCTACCCCCTCAACCAGTACTTCAGCGAGTCCGGCCTCACGTCGGACATGCCCCAGCTGAAGACGTTCGAGTCCAACGGGCAGCTGATCGGCGTGCCGTTCGACTCGTCCTTCCTGGTCACCACCGTGAACCAGAAGGACTTCGCCAAGGCCGGCATCACCACCATGCCGACCACGCTGGCCGGGTTCACGGCCGCGCTCAAGAAGGTGGGCAAGGCCAACGGCATGGCCAGCCCGCTTGACATCCAGTTCGCCACCGCCGAGGGCCTGTCGACCTGCTGGTACCAGATGACGGCGGCGTTCGGCGGCCAGGTGCTGACCGCGCAGGACACCCCCGCCTTCACCTCCCCCAGCTCGCCCGGGTACCAGGCGCTGAGCTGGATGATCAACGCCTACAAGAGCGGGCTGGTGCCCGCGGCCAACGTCAACACGACCGACTACCAGGGGTTCACGACCGAGATGGCGAAGAACCGGGTCGCCGCCGCGATGTGCGACTACTCCGGCAGCGTGGCCTCGATCTACGACGTGCCGGCGTCGTCGAGCGTGGTGAACGACGTCGAGTACATCCCGACCCCGGGCGCCACCGGGGCGGGCGAGAACGTCGCCAACCCGGACGGCATCGGCATCCCCAAGACGGCGAGGAACGTGGCCGGCGCGGTGAAGTTCATCCAGTGGTTCACCCAGACCGAGAACCAGGCGCTGTGGGCCGGGCTGAAGGGTTCGGGCGACGTGGTCAGCACGTTCCCGATGCCGGCCAGGCTGACCAGCTTCGACCTGATGGTCAAGGCCGACGACGTCGAGCAGGCGGCCCCGCTGTCGGCCATCCTCAAGGCGCACGCGCAGGCGCCGTTCCCGAACGGCGCGCCGCCGTGGTACGTGCAGTTCAGCGCGGCCGTGCAGACCAACATCCACCAGGCGGCGGCCGGGCAGGAGACGGTCGCGCAGGCCGTCAGCGCGATCGCGGCCCAGGTCAGCTCGCTTAAAGCGGCCGGATGACGGCAGTTACGGCCCACCCGGCCCGGCGCGGCAGGATGTTCGGCGGCGCGCTGCCGTACATCCTGCTGTCGCCGCTGGTGGTGTTCATCGGGGCGCTGTCGTTCGTGCCGACGGTCGACACCACGGTGGAGGCGTTCTTCCGGGTGTCGCCGCTTAACCCGCCGACCCAGTTCACCGGCCTCGGCAACTTCCGGGCGCTGTTCGCGAGCCCGGCCGTCACCACCGCCTGGGTCAACACGGCGGTGTACGTGGTCATCGGCGTGGTGCTGTCGGTCGTGCTCGGGACCGTGATCGCGCTGGCGCTGCGGCAGCGCTTCCGGTTCCGCGGCATCGTGCTGGCCCTGGTGATCCTGCCGTGGGCGCTGCCCGCGGTGGTCGAGGCGGTGGTCTGGAGCTGGATCTACGACCCGACCTTCGGGGTGATGAACAGCGCCCTGCACTCGGCCCACCTGATCGGCGGGTACCACGTGTGGCTCGGCCTCGACCGGTGGCTGACGATCGGGCTGATCGAGGTCGTGCAGGTCTGGCAGATCACCCCGCTGTCCGCGATCGTCATCCTGGCCGCGCTCCAGTCGGTCCCGCTCGACCTGTACGAGGCGGCCCGGGTGGACGGCGCGGGCCCGGTGCAGGCGTTCTGGCGCATCTCGCTGCCGATGATCCGGCCGGCCCTGGCCGTCTGCACGGTCGAGGCGCTGATCTTGTCGCTGAACATCTTCGACCAGGTCTACATACTCAACGGGATCGCGCCGCTCGGCTCCTCGGTCATGCTGCAGACCTACCTGACCACGTTCCAGAACCTCAACTTCGGCGGCGGCTACGCGTTGTCGCTGCTGATGACCGTCGCCACCGCCGTCCTCTCGATGGCGGCCCTGGCGCTGCTCTACCGCCAGCCGGGGGCAGAGTAATGGAGGCAGCGTGATGGCGGTGGCGGTGCGAGGTTCGCGGACGTCGTTGAGGGTGAACCGGGTGGCGTCGGGACCGGTCGGCCGGGCGCTGGCGGGCCGGCCCATTCGCATGCTCGGGCGCGTGGTGGTGATGGTGATCATCCTGCTGTGGTCGCTGTTCCCGATCTACTGGGCCCTCAATGTCAGCTTCAGCACCCTGTCCGGGGCGGACAGCTCGCCCGCGCACTACTTCCCGTCGCCGCTGGTGTCTACCAGCTACCGTTCCGTGCTCGGGATCGGCGGGGCCGGCAACGGCGTCTCCGGGCAGCTCGGCCGGTCGCTGCTGAACTCGATCATCGAGTCCGGCGGGGCGATGATCGTCACCGTGGTGATCGCGATCTTCGCCGCCTACGCGTTCGCCCGGCTGCAGTTCCGGTTCAAGCGGGTGATCTTCGGCAGCGTGCTGGCGACGATGCTGCTGCCCGCCTACGCCACGCTCATACCGCTGTACCGGATCATGGCCAGTCTCAGCCTGGTCAACACCTACCTGGCGGTGATCCTGGTCTACGTGTCGGGATTCCTGCCGCTGTCGATCTGGATCCTCTACAACTACTTCAACACGATCCCGCGCGAGCTCGAGGAGGCCGCCTTCGTCGACGGCGCCACCCCGGTCGGGGCGCTGCTGCGGATCATGATCCCGGTGGCGATGCCCGGCATCGCGGCCGCCGCCATCATCGCGTTCCTGCTGGGCTGGGCCCAGTTCCTGTTCCCGCTGATCCTCACCACCGACCTGTCGACCCAGCCGGTCACGGTCATCGTGGCGGCCCTCGACCAGCAGCGGGTGGTGCCGTTCACGCTGCTGATGGCGTGCGGCGCGATCGCGGCGGCGGTCCCCGGCGTGCTCGCGCTGGTGCTGAACCGCTACATCATCCAGGGCGTCACGGCCGGGTCGATCAAGTAGCCGCGGCGGACCGGTCCGCCGGCCGCGGTCACTGACCGGTATAGATGACGGAGCGAGACAGGTGCCGGGGCTGGTCGGGGTCAAGCCCGCGCCGCTGGGCGGTGGCGACCGCCACCCGCTGGGCGAGCACGAGCTCGGCCTGCGGGTCGCCCTCGGTGACGACGACCGTCGCCCCGGTCCGCCTGATGTCGTTCACCAGCACGCTGTCATCGACCCCGAACAGCCACACCACCGAGTCCTCGTCGGCGGTCGACAGCGGCCCGTGCCGGTACTCAAGCGACGGGTACGCCTCGCTCCACGACGCGGACGCCTCCTGGACCTTTAGGGCCGCCTCCCGCGCGATCCCGATCGACCAGCCGCGGCCGAGGAAGACGTAGTGCCGCCGGTCGAGCAGCCCCTCGTCGAGGTCGGCCGTCACCGCCGCCCGCGCCTGCTCGATCACCGGGCCGAGGTCATGCCCGATGTGCGCCCGGGCAACGGTGAGCACGGTGGTGGCGAACCGGGTCTGCACGACCGACTGCTCGTCGGCGTAGTCGAGGACCAGCAGCTGGTCGGTTACCTCGCTGATCGGGGTGGCGGCGTCGGCCGTGATCCCGATCCTGCGGGCCCGGCCGCGCAGGTTCCGCAGCGCGTCGAGGACCTCGGCGGTGGTGCCGGAGCGGGTCACCGCCAGCACCGCGTCATAGTCGCGGGCGGGCAGCTCGGAGGCGGTGAACGCGTCGGTCTCGCCGTGGCCGGCCGCCTCCCGGGCGGCCGCGATCGCGCTCGCGATGTGCCAGGAGGTGCCGCAGCCGATGACCGCGATCCGCTCACCGCGCCCGGGCAGGACCGTCGCCGCCTGGCCGGCCGACTGCAGCGCTCTCGCCCAGCAGTCCGGCTGACTTGCGATCTCCCTCTGCACGTGCGCCTCAGGTCGATGCACCCCGTTGGTCCCTCCGCCATCCAGGTCCTGACCGCTCGGCGGCGGTCGGCCTGCGCCGTACGCTGTCTTGCAAACGCGCATATGTTGCCCATAAATAATGCGCAGTATGGCCCGTTTCATCCGACTCTACGACATGTGTGATCACACCACAAGGCGGGTCGGCACCGAGTACTGCCCCGAAATATGCCGTCTGGAGCGATTCGCCTGCCTATGATTCGTCCATGGGGCGCCGTCAGCGGCTCGACCGGATCGTGTCCGCGGTCGTGGAGCGCGGGCAGGTCGACGTGCTGTCGCTCGCGGCCGAGCTCTCGGTGTCGGCCGCGACCATCCGCCGCGATCTGCAGGCCCTCCAGGAGCAGCGACTGGTCTGCCGCACGCACGGCGGCGCGACCATCCACGCGGCCTTCAACGACCTGCCCCTGAGCTTCAAGAACGCGCGCGACCGGCCGGAGAAGGAGCGCATCGGCCGGCACGCGGTCGCGCTGGCGGACGGCGCGCGGGTGATCGGCACCACCGGCGGCACCACCGTCTCCCAGTTCATCCGGCTGCTGCGCGGACGCGACGACCTGACCGTGGTCACCAACGCCCTCAACGTCGCCATCGAACTGGTCGGCAGCCCGGGCCCGCGGGTGTTCGTGGCCGGCGGGGAGGTGCGCGGGAGCAGCCAGGAGTCGGTCGGGATGAGCGCCGAGGCGTTCCTGGCCGAGTACAACATCGACGTCGCGTTCCTCGGCGTGGACGGGGTGGACGCGGTGGCCGGCTGCACCAACTACGACCCGGTCGGCGCGCGGGTGAACGCGGCCCTGTTCCGGCGCGCCCGCACCCGGGTGGTGCTGGCCGACGCGACCAAGATCGGCCGGGTCACGCTGGCCCAGGTCTGCCGCATGTCCGAGGTCGACGTGCTGATCACCGACAGCCGGGCGGCCGAGTCCGAGGTCGAGCCGATCCGCCGCCTCGGCTGCCGGGTCGTCCGCGTGTAGCCGAGCCGGCCGTGGAACCGCGCGGGCCGATGCGCGCGCGGTGATCGTAATGAGCAGGATTCGGGCGAATTCATGCGCATATCATGCGCGCTCTTGGCGTGGATCGAGCAGGCGTTCATGATGGCATCTGGGCGGGGCTTCCATCACCCGGCCTGTGCTTGTGCTTGTGCTCGTGCTCGTGCCTGTGCCTGCATCTGCGGCTGGAGGATCCATGAGAAGGTCGACGCGCCTCATACTGACGGCGGTGACATCGATGTCGCTGCTGCTGGTCTACGCCGTTTCCAGCGGCACCGCCTCCCGGGCGGCCACCGCGTACCCGCCCGGCGGCCCCGACCAGACGCCGGTGATGGGCTGGAGCAGCTGGAGCTTCCTGCGCCTCGGCGCCGACACCGCCCAGGTCAAGGGGGAGGCCAAGGCGCTCGTCAGCACCGGCCTGGCCGCAGCGGGCTACCAGTACGTCAACCTCGACGACGGGTGGTACCAGTGCCCGGGGCCGCAGGGCCCGAACGTCGACGGCAACGGCCGCTGGGTCGTGAACGCCGCCAACTACCCGAACGTCGGGTCCGAGAACGGCATCCAGGCGCTGGCCGCCTACGTGCACGGCCTCGGGCTGAAGTTCGGCATCTACGAGACGGCCGGCATCTCGGGCCAGGCGGTGGCGGCCAACACCCCCATCCTGGGCACGTCGTACACGGCCGACGACATCGCCACCAGCGCCTCGCAGGCCAACTACAACTGCGGCGGCATGGACGCGATCAACTACAGCGCGCCGGGCGCCCAGGCGTACGTCGACTCGGTCGTGGACGAGCTCGCGTCCTGGGGCGTGGACTACATCAAGCTCGACGGGATCAGCAACAGCAACACCGCCGACGTCGAGGCCTGGCAGGCCGCGATCCAGCAGTCGGGCCGCCCGATGGTGCTGAACATCACCCAGGGCAGCTACACGATCAAGCTCGCCCCGACCCTGCAGGAGTACGCCAACCAGTGGGAGTTCGCACCGGACATCGAGCTCAACGGCCCCGATGAGGGCTCGGCCGACGCCTGCAACAACCCGCCCTACACCGGCTGCCTGAGCGTGTTCCCGCTGACCAGCTACGCCGACTGGTCGGACAGGTTCGCCAGCGTCGCCAAGTGGCAGCCGTACGGCGGCCCGGGCGGCTTCAACGACTACGACTCGATCGAGGTCGGCGACGGCAGCGCCGACTCGGGGCTGTCCCTGGCCGCCTCGGAGACGCAGCTCAGCCTGTGGTCGCTGGGCTCGGCCCCGCTGATCCTCGGCAGCGACCTGACCAGCGCGGTGACGAACGCCTACGGCACCAGCGCGGCGCTGTCGGCGGCCGACCTCAGCCTGCTGACCAACCGCCAGGTCATCGGCGTCGACCAGGACGCGATCGACGCGTCGAGGATCGCGACCTCCGGCTCCCCCGGCACCGCGGCCGGCCACCAGGTCTTCGCCAAGGTGGAGACGTGCGGTGACGCGATCGTCGGGCTGTTCAACACCACCACCACGCTGAGCTCGAGTCCGGTCACGATCTCGACCACGGCGGCCAAGATCGGCCTGCCCGCCGACCCGCACGGCTACCAGGTCCAGGACCTCTGGGGCAGCCAGTCGACGGTGGTCGGCGGCCAGACCACGTTCGACGTCTCGTCGGCCGGGAAGATCAGCGCGACGGTCCCGGCCGAGGGCGTGGCCCTGTACCGGGTCACCCCGCTGCCGTAACCGTTCTTTTTCGAGGCCCATGGCGTTTCCGGTGTGATAGCACCGGAAACGCCATGGGCTTTTAACTGTGGGGGCTGGCACAAGCGCGCGCGGTCCCGGGCTGGGGCCGGCGCCGGCCGGCCGCGACGGACCTTACCGGGGAAGTCGGCCGGTGCCTAAGATCAGCTCGTGAAGCTTGGAACGGTGCGCCGTGACGGCGCGGAGCGGGTCGCGGTCGCGGTCGGGCCCGGCGACAAGCGGGCGGCGCTGCTCGACCCGGGCCTGACGATGAGCGGCCTGATCGGCGACTGGGCGGCCGCCCGGCCCGCCGTCGAGCGGTCGGCCGAGCGCTCGGCGGCGGCCGGGGCCTCGGAGACCGTCCAGGTCAGCGACCTGGAATGGCTGCCCCCGGTGCCGCGTCCTGGCAAGGTCATCTGCGTCGCGCTCAACAACAGCGCCAACGCCGACCGGATCATGAGCGGGCCGGGCCACCCGGCCGCGTTCACCAAGCCCGCCAGCTCGCTGCTCGGCCACGGCCGGCCGATCCGGCTGAAGCGGGAGTACGGCCGCGTTCACCCCGAGCCGGAACTGGCGGTGGTCATCGGGGCCGGCGGCCGCGACATCGCCCGCGACGCCGCCCTCGGGCACGTCTTCGGCTACACGATCATCAACGACCTGACCTCGCCGACCATGCGGGCGCAGGACACCTTCCACTACCGGGCCATCCATCCCAGGGCCGACGGCTCGGAGGGGATCGAGTACGTCGACACCTGGGTCTCGTACCCGGGCCGGTACAAGGGGACCGACGGGTTCGGCCCGATCGGCCCGTGGATCGCGACCGCCGACAGCGTGCCCGACCCGCACGCGCTCACCGTCTCCTGCACCCACCAGGGCCGGCTGGTCACGTCCGACAGCACCGGCAACCTGCTGCACAAGGTCCCCGACGTCATCTCGTTCATGTCGTCGTACCTGACGCTCGAGCCCGGCGACATCATCGCGATGGGGACCGCGCTCAAGCCGTCGGCGGCCGGCGGCCCGGCGATCCAGAACGTCAACCTGACCGAGCTCGGCGGCCCGATCGAGGTCGCCATCTCCGGCATCGGCACCCTCAGCAACCCGGTCGAGCTGCTGTGACGACGGCGGCCGAGGCGGCGGTCCTGCTACGGGCCGAGATCGACGCCGTGCTGGCGGACTGGGCGTACCACCTTGACCACGGCCAGCTCGACGAGCTGGCCGCGCTGTTCACCGAGGACGCGCTGTTCGTCACCGGCGCGGTCGAGCTCCAGGGCAGAGCGCAGATCAAAAACCGGTATCTCGAACGGACCGTGGTCCGCTCCACCCGGCACACCTACAGCGGCCTGCGGGTAGGCGCCCTCGGTAGCGATCGCGAGGACGTCACCGCCGACGCCGCCGACGGGCCGGGCCGCCCCGCCGCGGTGCGCGCCTGGTCCACCTGGGTCAACTACGCGGCCAACGCGGCGCCGCCGGTCGAGGACGTCGGCGTCTACCTCGTGGCCGACTTCGACGACGTGCTGACCTGGTGCGCGGACGAGCGCTGGCGGATCAGCGAGCGCCGCATCATCCCGGTCTTTCGCGATATCGCCCGCGGCCCGATCACCGCGTTACCGTCGCCCCGTTTCCCGGCCGGCCCCGGTCACCTGGCCGTAACCAAATAGGAAGTGGGCTGCGACCCGCAGCGGTGCGTCACTCGATGTTTCTATCAGTAGCCTCATGGTAACTATAGGTAACGGCTGAGCTGCATACGTTCCCCCCCGAGGCGGCCAGGCACTGATCGCGACGGTATACGAGCGAACCGCTGGGGGCGATAATGCCGAGACCTGTTCGGAGCGACCAAAAGTATCTGCCGGGACTAGACGGACTGCGCGCGCTTGCCGTGACAGCCGTAATTGCATACCACCTCGGCTACGGCTGGGCGCAGGGCGGGCTGCTCGGCGTGGGCGTGTTCTTCACTCTCAGCGGCTACCTGATCACCGACATCCTGGTCGGGCAGTTCGCCGCTTCGGGACGGGTCAAGCTGGGCGACTTCTGGATGCGCCGGGCGCGCCGGCTGCTGCCGGCCCTGTTCCTGATGATCGCGGTGGTGACGGTGTGGGTGAACGCGTTCAACCGCGCGTTCGTGCCCGGCTACCGGGGCGACGTCATCGCGTCCGGGCTGTACGTCAACAACTGGTGGTACATCTTCCAGCACGACTCCTACTACTCCAGGTTCGCGCCGCCCGCGCCGCTCGACCACCTCTGGTCGCTGGCGGTGGAGGAGCAGTTCTACCTGGTGTGGCCGTGGGCGGTGCTGGCGATGGTGCTGCTGGCGGGGTGGCTGGCGAAGCGGCGGCGCGTCCGCCTGCTCGGGCCCGGCACGCATGTCGGCGGCACGGCCGACGGCGCCGCCGCCGCCGTCTCGACCTGGGGTGCCTCGACCCGGGCTGCCACGACCCGGGCTGCCACGACCCGGGCTGCGGCGACCGGCCAGGCGGGCGGGAACGACTTCCTGAGCGGGCGGGCGCGGTGGGCGATGGCCGGCGTCGCGCTGGTGCTGGCGACGGCGTCCGCGATCGAGATGGCCATGCTCTTCCACCCCGGCTACGACCCGACCCGGGTGTACGAGGGGACCGACACGCGGGCGTTCGGGCTGCTGATCGGCGCGGCGGTGGCGATGGTGTACCCCACCCGACGGGGCGCCCGGACGCTGTCGGCCGGATCACGGCGGCTGCTTGACGCGGCCGGCCTGGCCGGCCTGGTGGTGGTCGTGCTGCTGGTGTGGCGGACCAACGAGTACTCCGACTTCATGTTCCGCGGCGGGCTCGAGCTCCTGTCGGTGGCGACCGCGCTGGTCGTCGCGGCCGCCGCGACGCCGGGCGGGCTGCTCGGCCGGGCGCTCGGCTGGACGCCGATGCGCTGGATCGGCGTTCGCTCCTACGGCATCTACCTGTGGCACTACCCGATCATCGTGCTGACCGCGGCGGCCGGCACCGCGGGCACGCCGGTCAGCGCGGTGCGGGCGGTGGTCCTGGTCGCCGCGACCGTCATCATCGCCGCCCTGTCCTGGCGGTTCGTCGAGGACCCGATCCGCCGAGGTAGCTACCGGCGGACGGCCCCGGCCGCAGCCCCGGCCACGGCCACCGTCGCGAGCGCCAACGGCGGCGCGGCCCGCGCAGTCGGCGGCGGTCACGTCGAGCTCGTCGGGGGCACGCCCGCAGGCGGCGCAACGGCCGACGGTGCAACGGCCGGCGGCGTCACAGCGGCCGGCGTCGGCGGCACCCGTGGCGCGGTCGCTTCCGACGGGGGCGCGGCCGGCCACGGCGGCACCCGTCAGACGGCTGGCGCTGGCGGCCGCGCTGGCGGCCGACGGCCATTGCGGGTGCTCACCTCGCCGCTGGCCATCGGCGGGCTCTGCCTGCTGGCCACGGCGGGCATCACCGCGGGGGTGACCTCGGCCAACTCCGGGCAGGCGAGCAACACGGCCGATACCTCGGCCGCGGGCACGACGGGCACGACGGGCACCGGCGGGGCCGGCGGCGCGGCGCTGGCGCAGTCGGCGGCGGCGGGCGCGGCGAGCGCGAATCAGGGCGGCGCCTCGGGCACGAGCGGGTCGGCCTCGATGACGTCGGCCGCGCACAACCAGGGCAAGAACGGCGCCGCGGACAAGGTCGCCGTCACCAGCTCCGGCTCGGGCGGCTCGTCGAGCGGGCAACCGACCGGCGGCTACATGATCCAGCCGGTCGTCGGCGGTCCGCCCACCACCCTCGCCACCGGCGCGGCGACGGTGGCGGCGCTGCCGACGCCGCCGCCGCGGACCTCCTGCACCTCGGTCGTGCACATCGGGGACTCCACCTCGGACGGGCTGTTCTCCAGCGACTACCTGCCCGACAAGTCGCGGCAGATCCCCGCCCAGTACGCCGACGTGGGGGTCAAGACCACGATCGACCGGGTCGTGGGGGCCACCTCGGTGGTCGAGTCGCTGCCGGGCACCCAGAACGCCCAGACGATGGCGACCGGCGAGATCAAGAGCGGCTACCACGGCTGCTGGGTGATCGCGCTCGGCACCAACGACACCGCCGACGTGGCGGTCGGCTCCGAGGTCAGCCGGGCCCAGCGGATCAAGACGATGATGGCGATCATCGGCAACCAGCCGGTCATGTGGGTGGAGGTGAAGTCGATCCTGTCGTCCGGCCCGTACTCGGAGCCGAACATGGAGCTGTGGGATCAGGCCCTGCAGCAGGCGCTGCCGAGCTACCCGAACATGCGGCTGTACAACTGGCCCGCCGTGGTGCAGCACTCCTGGTTCATCAACGACGGGATCCACTACACGTCGGACGGCTACGCCCACCGGGGCCAGATGATCGCCGAGGCGCTGGCGGAGGCGTTCCCGGCCAACTGAGCCCGTCGCTCAGGCGCGACCTGACCCCCCGCCCGGCCCGGCCGAGCGGGGGGTCAGCCGTCTGACCTGGGCTCGAGGATGTCGATCGGCTCCAGCCGCATGAGGTCGTCCCTGGTCCACTCGCGGTGCAGGTCGGACGAGACGCGGTGCGCGTGCCGGAGCCGGGCGAGCTCGAGTGAGTTGCGCACGGTGCGGGCGTTGGCGAAGTGCGGCTCGTTCATCATCCGGGCGACCTCGGCCCGCAGCGCCTCCTCGGCGGCGGGCGACAGGTAGTAGGCGGACCGCTCGAGCATCATCGCGCCGATGGCGCTCAGCTCGCTGATGTCGTAGGAGGCGAAGTCAAGGTGGTGCGCGATGCGGGAGCGCATCCCCGGGTTCGACTCGAAGAACACGTCCATCCGGTCCTGGTAGCCGGCCAGGATGACGACGAGGTCGCCGCGGTTGTTCTCCATGACCTGAAGGAGGATGTCGATGGCCTCCTGCCCGTAGTCCTTGGAGTCCGTCGTCCGGTAGAGGTAGTACGCCTCGTCGATGAAGAGCACGCCGCCCATCGCCCGGTCGAGGACCCGGTGGGTCTTGGGCGCGGTCTGGCCGATGTACTCCCCCACCAGGTCGTCGCGCATCGCGTGGACCAGGGTGGCGGACTTCAGGTAGCCGAGCCGGTGCAGCAGCTCGGCCATCCGCAGCGCGACCGTGGTCTTGCCGGTGCCGGGCGCGCCGGTGAAGCACATGTGCAGGTTGGGCCTGGGCGCGGTCAGCCCGTAGCGCTGCCTGGCCTGGTCGACCAGGAGCAGCGCGGCGATCTCCTCGACCCGCTTCTTGACCGGCGCGAGGCCGACGAGCTGGCGGTTGAGCTGCTCGATGATGTCATCGATGCCGGCCAGCTCGCGCTCGGCCGCGAACGTGACCGTGGCGTCGTCGCGCAGCTGGCCGTTGCGCCCGGCGTCGCCTCGGCGCAGCCGCGACGTCTTGCCATTCCCCGACTGAAACCGGCCAACCGCGCTCAACGCACTCCCTTATCGATGCTCGTCCACAGTCTGCCACCGGGTGAAAGCGGCCCGGGCCGCCGCGAGCGTGATCGAGTCGTCCTGCGGGGTGTGGACCCGGGAGCAGAGCACGTCGCGGTAGTGCCGTTCCAGCGGGTTCTTCCTGCTCAGCCCGTTGTTGCCGGTCAGCGCGAGGGCCTGCTCGACCGCGCCGATGGCGGCCCTGGTCGCGATCAGCTTGACGGCCGGGGCGCGGGTCACCGCGGCCTCGTCGCCGTCA